>JAFGLH010000046.1 GCA_016928165.1 Pirellulales bacterium
CTGGCTCATTTTTTCGCCCTTTCAAGGGCGAAAAATGTGCCTGTCCCCTTCACCGCCGAGGGGGACAGTCCCCTGTGAACGATTACCGTCCCCGTTTTCAACTCAATTTCTATTCGCCCGCATTCAACTCATCTACGGCCGCATCTTGTGGTTCCGCCACGTCTGTGAGTACCGTACCTTCGAGCAGCAAAGGCTGCTTTTTTGGTAATTGCTGTAAACGAGCGAACATCGTCTTATCGATGATTGCGTGAAGCGAATCGTCGCGAAGCTGTTGCTCCAGGTTCTGGCGTTCCCCTTCAGCTTCCTCTAACGTTTTCTCGTAAGCATTTACGGCCTCTCTGATTCCCGGAATGCGTTTGAGGAACTCGATACCAATGTTCCGAATAAACTTCGCGTAGTCGAGACTCCTGGTGACGGCAACATACGAGCCGTTCCGGTTCGCCTTCAATATATTCAGCAATCTACGAAGTGCATCAACGACTGTAACACTATCGATCTCACCGCTTTCGACCATCTTGGAAACGGCATCGATCATTTTGTCGAAGAGTTCCGGTAATTTTCCCTCGTCTCGCAACCGTTCGTACAGCTTGTCAAAATCATACGTTGACGAGTCGTCAGCAATGACGATTGGACCGACTTCGTGGTAGTGTTGAACAGCCATCTTGAGTAGCCGTTCTCCTTGTGCCGAGTTCTTTTGCTGGGAAAACGCCTCTGCAGCCTCAGTGATTGGCTGTATCCAGGGTGGTCGATCCGATTTGACCAGAATGTTCAAGATGTCTCGGCCAGCACTTGCAAGCTGATCTGCATTCCGGTATCGCTGAACGTCGGTTGATGTGGCGAAAGATGAAACGGTCTTATCGAGATACTGCTTGAATGCGTCATACCTGTCCCCCAACGTCCGATTGAATCGCTCAACGCTACTCATTGGAGTTGACTCCACATGTTTCGAGGGAAACGCCAGAGGACAAGATGTCGTTCATTATCGCGAAGGGCGGTGAGGTTTGCAAGGGTCGGGAGTATAAACGGGAGTCGAACCGGGGACGCAGCTAGTTTATGACTCCCGACACTCTTCTACCATAAGGTGAATAGACGGAATGGAAACGGAGCGGATACGGAGTTGCGAGTTTTTCTACTTCAAACTGCCCTCACCCCCGACCCCTCTCCCGCTTGCGGGAGAGGGGAGAATTTAGTTGGGGCGGCAGTTCAACTGCCGCCCCAACCACGTGAACACTGCCGCACGTTGACCGCTGTTACAGCTTGCGGCAAATTGCGTCCGCCATTTCCCGCGTGCCAACCGCTGTGGGATCGTCGCGGTCGGGCTTCATGTCGTAGGTCACGTCCTTGCCCTCGGCGATCACCGCCGCCACGGCCCGCTCCAGCCGGTCGGCGGCTTCGGTCTCCTTCAAATATCGGAGCATCAGCATTCCCGAGAGAATTAACGCCGTCGGATTGACCTTGTTCATTCCCTTGTACTTCGGCGCGCTTCCGTGGGTAGCCTCGAAAACTGCCCCGTCCGGTCCGATGTTGGCCCCGGGCGCCATTCCCAACCCGCCGACCAAACCGGCTGAAAGGTCGCTGAGGATGTCGCCGTAAAGGTTTGGCAGCACCAGCACGTCGTACAACTCGGGCTTCTGCACCAACTGCATGCACATGTTGTCGACGATGCGGTCCTCGAACTCGATGTCCGAATACTCCTCGGCGACCTTCCGCGCGGTGTGCAGATACAACCCGTCGCTGTGCTTCATAATGTTCGCCTTGTGTACGGCCGTGACTTTCTTGCGGCCGTTTTCCCTGGCGTAATCGAAGGCGAAGCGGACGATCCGCTCGCTGCCCGAGACGCTCAGCGGTTTGATCGACACGCCCGTCTCCCCGCGCCCGGATTTGATCCGCCGTTGCGGGGAGATTTTGTTGAGATAATCGATCAGCTCGGCGGTTTCCGGCTTGCCCGCCTCGAACTCGATGCCCGCGTACAGATCCTCGGTGTTTTCGCGGACGATGACCAGATCGACGGGCGTCGAACCGAAAAAGGTCCGCACGCCGGGATAGTGCTTGCAAGGGCGCAAGCAGGCGAACAGACCCAGGGTTTGGCGAAGATGCACGTTGATGCTGCGAAAGCCCGTCCCCACGGGCGTGGTGATCGGCGCCTTCAACGTGCAACGCGTGCGGCGGACGCTTTCCATCACCGCGTCGGGTAGGGGCGATCCGCAACGCTCCATCACGTCCAAGCCCGCCTCCTGAACGTCCCAGTTGATCTTCACTCCGGTTGCCTCGACGCATTGCCGTGCGGCTGCGGCCAATTCAGGTCCGACCCCGTCGCCGGTAATCAACGTCACTTCGTGGGCCATGATCTCATCTACTCCATGTGTAAAAAGATGGGAATGTTGGCCGCGATCGGCCGACGGCTACCTGTTATAAGCAATCGGACATCGCGGCTGAAGCAGTCAGAATATCAGACCTGAGATTGGGGGTCAATGAGGCGCCATTGGCGGCTTGCCGGACCACGTTTTATCGGTTATAATGCGGCCGGCTTCGCTAGCGACTCATCGACTATGTAAAAGGGTGCGGCCATGACCCTGGAGCAAGAACTCACCGCTCTGTTTGCCTCCATCCCCTCGCAACGGAACCGGGATATTCTCAGCGGATACTATGGTTGGGACGACGGACGCACGCACACCTTGTCGGAGATCGGCGCCCGATTCGGCATCACGCGAGAGCGCGTACGCCAGATTTGCGCCAAACTGACCAAACGGCTGAAATCGTCCCGCGTTTCCGTCCCGACGCTGGACGGGGCTTTGAAACTGATCGGCCGGATGTTGCCCGCTCCGGCGGCGCGGATCGAAACGGAACTGGCGGACCGAGGTTTGACGGCCGTTGGCATGTCCTTGGAGGCGGTCGCCGCGGCCGCCCGCTTGCTGGGCCGGCCGGTCCCCTTCGAGTTGGCCGCCGTCCCCTGCGACGATCGGGCCGCCGATCGACGCTTGGCGGTTCGACCGGGAGAAACCAAGACGGTTCTCGCCGCGATTGACTCGGCGAGGAAAAATATCTTCTTTCATGGGCTGACGACCGTCGGGCGGATCGAACGGTCGATCGCCCCTCGCGGCGGCCGGACCGGCGACGAGTTGATCCGGCAAGCCGTTGCCTTAATCGAGGGATTGTGCTGGCTCGACCGCTCCGCCGGTTGGTTCTGCTTCTCGAGCATTAACCGTCACGGACTGCCTCGGACGATCGACAAAGTGCTGGCGGTCGCCAATTCGGTAACGGTCGATGAACTCCACAAGGCGCTCTCTCGCAATCGCCGTTTGTGGAAGGAACCGCCGCCGAAAAACGTGCTGCTGGAGTTTTGCCGACAGATGCCCGGCGTCCGCGTCGATGGCGCCCGGATCGCGGCCGATCAGCCCCGCGACTGGAGAAAGACATTGACCGGCGTGGAGGCGAAACTGGTCGCTGTGTTGAAGAAGCACGGCCCGCTGATGGAGCGGGGCGAAATGGAGGACATCTGCGTCGGAGAGGGCATGAACCGATTCAGCTTTCACGCCTTCGTCTCCTGGTCGCCGGTGATTGCCCAGTTCGGCCACAGCGTCTACGGGCTGCTCGGCGCGGAGGTCTCGTCCAATCGGATCGACAAGCTGCTCGCCCGGCGCCGCGCCCGCCAAGGGAACCGCCGTGTATTGGACGGTCACGGCCGCGCCCCCGACGGCAACGTCTGGCTGCGGTATCGGCTCTCGAAGGCGGCCAGCACTTACGCGGTTATCACCGTTCCGGCGGCCTTGAAGAAAACGGTACGCGGTCGTTTCAAATTGCTCAACGCTGCGGGCAAGCCGATCGGAACATTGGCCACCAAGGACGGCCGCGCCTGGGGGCTGGGCGCCTTCCTGCGAAAAAACAATGCCCAAATCGGCGACAGAATCAAGCTCACCCTCGACCTCAAAAAACGCACGGCGATGGTCCGTTGGGATAAAAAGTTTAGGTAAGCGTTCACGGGGGACTGTCCCCCTCGCGGTGAAAGGGACTGGCTCATTTTTTCACCCTTTCAAGGGCGAAAAAAGTGCCTGTCCCCTTCACCGCCCAGTTATCACGGAAATTTTGGGAAATCACTACTTACCGAGGACATTCGAGATGCGCATAACGCCGTTTTTGCGAAAACCGTTTATCGCCGTTATTCCGGCGGTCCTAATAGTCGCTATTAGCCGGGGAGAAGATATTCAAAAACCCGCTCGGGTAAAGGTGGCCGCGGTTCAGGTTCAAGGTTACGGCAAGACCGACTTGCGCCGAGCGGACTTTCATCCCAGCAAAACCGTTGTCGATTATATCGCGAAAGCGGCCGCGGACGAGGCGCAACTGGTCGTCTTCCCCGAATACCTTCTCGGACGGATATCGATTCCCGGCCCGCAAACGAAACGAATATCTGAAGCCGCCGCGGCCAATCGCATATACGTGATTGCAGGCTGCTGGGAGGTCTGCCCGAACGGCGACTTCGCCAACAGCGCCCTGCTTTTTGATCGTCGCGGAAAGATCGTCGGCAAATACCGCAAGGTCCATGCCGCCGTCGATCATTACGAGGGGGATCCGCCCTGGTCGAAGCCTCCCGGTGGAAAGGACGCCGATTGGTTTCTCGAACACGATCCCGAGTGGAAGATGATAAAAGGCGAGGATTTTCCCGTTTTCGACCTCGATTTCGGGCGAATCGGACTCCTCATCTGCTACGACGGTTGGTTTCCCGAAACCTTCCGAATCCTCTCTCTCAAAGGGGCGGAAATTATCGTCTGGATAAACGGCCGCGCGGGATCGGTGGAAGATTTCATCGTCCGCTCGGCGATGTTTCATAATGAAACGGCGCTGATTGCCGTCAACCAGGCCTGCGGCGCGGGGTCCGTCATCGGTCAATGGCCGAGCACCATTTTGGCCAGGTGCGAAAAACCGGGCGAACAATATATTACCGCCACCATCAACATCGACCAAGTGCGCCGCGCTCGATACAACAGCCGCAATTTCCAACAACGACGGCCAAAGCTCTACGGGGAACTAGTCAAGTAGCAACTGGACTTTTGCAAGTTGTATGAATGAAAGGCAATCGTTAACCGTTCACGGGGGACTGTCCCGATTTTCGCGGTTCACCGCGAAAATGGGACTGTCCCCCTCGGCGGTGAAGGGGGACAGGTGCCGCAATCGGTAGTGGTTTTCGTTGCGTAACAATATAATGGATTGCGGAGCCAGTCCCCGTTTTCACCACGCCACCCCCGGCCCCTCTCCCATAGGGGGAGGGGAGAAGCAGCCGTGCGTCTCGCGCACCCGACAACTCAATCCATTTGCAACACCGGGCGGATGCGTTCCAGCGCCCAGTCGATCTCTTCTCTTTTGATGACCAACGGCGGGGCGAAGCGGATGACGTTCTCGTGCGTTTCCTTGCACAACAGGCCGCGGTCCATCAGCGCCTCGCAGAAGCGCCGTGCGCCGCCCGCCGAGTCTTTCAACACCACGCCGATCAACAGGCCCTTGCCGCGAACCTCGGCGACGTGCGGGCTGTCGATATCGCGGAGCTTCGACATGAAATACTCGCCCTGCACGGCGGCGTTTTCGATCAGGTTTTCCTCGACCAGGACGCGCATTGCCGTGCGGGCCACGGCGCAGGCCAAGGGGTTGCCGCCGAAGGTGCTGCCGTGTTCGCCGGGAAAGAAGACGCCCAGTATCTCGTTGTTCGAGAGCACGGCCGAGACCGGATAGAATCCGCCCGAAAGCGCCTTGCCGACCAGCGTGGCGTCGGCCTGCACGCCGTCGTGCTCCTCGGCCAACATCTTTCCGGTGCGTCCCAGTCCGGTCTGGATTTCGTCGAGGATCATAGCGAGGTTGTGGCGATTGCAGATTTCGCGGACCTCGCGGATGTAGCCCGCCGGGGGCACGACGACGCCCGCCTCGCCCTGGATCGGCTCGACCAGGAAGGCCACCGTGTTGGGCGTTATCGCCCGCTCCAGAGCGGCCGAGTCGCCGTAGGGGATGATCTTGAAGCCGGGCGCGAACGGGCCGAAGCCTTCGCGATAGCTTTGTTCGGAACTGAAACCGACGATTGCCAGCGTGCGGCCGTGGAAATTGTTTTCGGCCACGATGATCTCGGCCCGGTCGCGGGGGACTTTCTTCTCGGTGTAGCCCCATTTTCGCACCGCCTTAATCACCGTTTCGACCGCCTCGGCGCCGCTGTTCATCGGCAGCACCTTGTGCGATTGGGTAATCTCGCAAATCTCCTTGTAGAACAACGGCAACTGGTCGTTGCGGAACGCCCGGGACGTGATCGTCAGTTTGTCCAACTGCTCGATCATCGCCTGTTTGATCTTCGGGTGGCAGTGTCCCTGGTTGACCGCCGAGTAGGACGCGAGGCAGTCCATGTATTTTTTGCCCTCGACGTCCCAGAGCCAGATGCCCTCGCCGCGCTGAATGACCACGTCGAGCGGTTTATAATTATGGGCGCCGTATTGTTCCTCAAGATCGATGAGTTGCCGCGTTTTGCTCAATGTTTGGTCCATGGGTTTTTTCTTGTGTGCAAGCGGTGAAAATGTCGTGTTATTGCCGTTATGCGGAATCAATTCCGTTTCGTAACCGTTCACAGGGGACTGTCCCCCTCGGGCGGTGAAGGGAACAGGCACATTTTTCGCCCTTGAAAGGGCGAAAAAATGAGCCAGTCCCCGGCCCGTGAACGCTTGTTCCGTTACCTTCATCGGTCAATTATGCCATATCGGCCGTCTGTTGAGGAGGAGTCCCCGTGGGACGATTTATGTGGGGCGTCAATCCGCTACGCTCGATCGACTGGACGCGATCAAACCAAAGAGGGGATCGAAGAAGGGCCGGAAGTCTTATTGATTTGCCCCAAGGGCAGCGGACTTTCGGCTTTCAGTAGCTCGGGCATCCCGTGCCCGACCTCTCATGTTTCGGGACATGCCGTCAGACGCGGTGCGCCCGAGCCACTTCAGCAATCCGCCGGTAAAAGTCGATCGACCGGCGCAGGCCTTCCTCGAAATCGACTTGCGGCTCGTAGCCGAGCAATTGTCGCGCGAGCGAAATGTCGGCCAGGCTCTCGCGGACGTCGCCGGGGCGCGGCGGGGCGAACTCCGGCTCGACGCGCAAGCCTAATAGGCGATTCAATATCTCCAACAATTTTAGCAGGTCGATCGAGCGGCCGTCGGCGGCGTTGATCGTCCGCCCGGCCGCGCCCTCCGCGTCGGCGGCCAGCAGGTTGGCGCGCACGACGTTCGAGACGAAGGAAAAATCGCGTGATTGCCGCCCGTCGCCGAAAACGACCGGCCGCCGGCCGGAAAGCATCGCCGTGATGAACAGCGGAATCACCGCCGAGTATTGACTGTTCGGGTCTTGCCTGGGGCCGAAGACGTTGAAGTAGCGAATGGCGACCGTTTCCAGCCCGAAGCTTTTCCAAAACGCCTGGCAGTAAAGTTCGCCCGACGCCTTGGCGGCGGCGTATGGAGAGAGCGGGTCGGGCAGATCGCTCTCGCGCTTCGCGCCGCTTGCCCGGTCGCCGTAGGCGGCGCTGCTGGCGGCATAGACCACTCGCCGGACGCCCGCTCGACGGGCCTGCTCCAATAGGACCACCGTGCCGGTCGCGCATGCGGCGTGGCTGGCCAACGGTCGTTCGAGACTGGCGGGCACGGATGCCAAAGCGGCCTCGTGGAAGACGCAATCGACCCCCTCGACCGCCCGAGCGACGGCGTCCGCGTCCGTCACGTCCCCCTCGATGAACTCGATCCGCTCGCGGAAACCCGCGATGTTTGCGAGGAAACCGGTGCTGAGGTTGTCGAGCACGCGCACCCGATCGCCGCGCGCCGCGAACGTCTCGGCGATGTGCGAGCCGATGAAACCCGCCCCGCCGGTGACTAAAAAAGTACGCATCATTGGCTCCTGGCCGCGCGTGTGTATACGGTGAAACAGTGAAAATATAGCATTAATCTCCGCCCGCTCCCAGATGTGCGGAATGGCGGCGTGCTTGCCAAACGCGCCCTAAGATTGTCATAATAGGGGGTGCTTTTACTGTCGAGGGCGGTCGTACCCAATCTCACGTTCCAGAAAGGTTTGATTCGATGAAAATCGCCACCATAACAACCAACCGCGGCGAGATACGCCTGAAGCTCCACGCCGACAAGGCCCCCAAGACGGTGGCCAACTTCGAGAAGCTCGCCGGCGATGGGTTTTACGACGGGCTGAAGTTCCACCGCGTGATCGCCGACTTTATGGTCCAGACCGGCTGTCCCCAGGGGACCGGCACGGGCGGACCGGGTTACAGCTTCGAGGACGAGTTCCACGCCGACCTGAAGCACGACGGCCCCGGCGTGCTTTCGATGGCCAACGCCGGGCCGAACACCAACGGCTCGCAGTTCTTCATTACCCACGTCGCCACGCCCTGGCTGGACGGAAAGCACTCGGTCTTCGGCAAAGTCCTTGAAGGGCAGGATGTGGTCAATTCGATCCGGCAAGGCGATCGGATGGAGAAGGTGGTCGTGGCCGAAGCGGCGGAGTGACGCTTTTTCCCGCTTGCGGTCTCGCGCGCGGGGGTGAACGCCGATGGGAATTGATGCCTATCTAACGTTGGCGGTGGTGGTGTCGGTCGTGGCGCTTTTGGCCGCCACGCGGCTGGCCCCCGACATGGTCCTCGGCGGCGGCTTGATGGTTCTCTTGCTGGGCGGCGTCGTCGGGGCCGAGGACGCGCTGGCCGGTTTCGCCAACGAAGGCATGATTACCATCGGCTTGCTGTTCGTCGTGGCGGCCGGCGTGGTCGAAACCGGGGGCGTCTCCTTGCTTGCCGACAGGCTCTTCGGCCGCACTACTTCGACGGTCCGCGCCACGGGCCGGCTGATGTGGCCCACTGCCCTGCTCAGTGCGTTCGTGAACAACACGCCGGTCGTGGCGATGCTCATACCGGCGGTCAACGAGTGGGCGAAAAAACATCGCATCCCCGCCTCGAAGCTGATGATCCCCCTCAGCTACGCCGCCATCCTCGGCGGCATCTGCACGCTGGTCGGCACGAGCACCAACCTGCTGGTCAACGGCATGTTGATCCGCGTCTACGAGACGCAGCAGGCCGCCGGGGGAACGCCCGACGTGCCGCGCGGCTTGGGGATGTTCGACATCGCCTGGGTCGGCGTCCCGTGCGCGATTGTCGGAATTGCGTTGATAATTGCCGGAAGCCACTGGCTGCTGCCCAACCGACAGGCGGCACTGGCCTCGGTTGCCGATCCGCGGCAATACACCATCGAAATGGTGATCGAGCCGGGTAGCCCGCTGGCCGGACAGTCCATCGAGCAAGCCGGGTTGCGCCACTTGCGCGGCCTGTATCTGGCCGAAATCTACCGCGACGAGATGGTCCTGCCCGCCGTCGGACCGGAGGAGGTGCTCCGCGCCGACGACCATCTCGTATTCGTGGGCATCGTCGATTCGGTGGTCGATCTGCAAAAGATGCGCGGCCTGAAACCGGCCACCAACCAGGTGTTCAAACTCGATTCGCCCCGTTCCAGGCGCTGTCTGGTCGAGGCCGTGGCCAGCGCGAGTTGTCCGGTGGTGGGCAAGACCATCCGCGAAGGCCGCTTCCGCTCGATCTACAACGCCGTGGTGATCGCCGTGGCCCGGCACGGCGAGCGGGTCCGCGGCAAGATCGGCGACATCGTCCTCCGCGCCGGCGATTCGTTGCTGCTGGAGGCCCATCCATCATTCATCACCGTCCATCGCAACAGCCGCCAATTCTATTTGGTCAGCCAGGTGGAGAACTCGAAACCGCCCCGCCACGAACGGCGCTGGACGGCCCTGACGATCATCGCCGGGATGGTCGTCGTGGTCACGCTGAGCGGGTATTGGGGAACGCTGAAATTCCAGCTCGGCGGCGCGGCATTAGACTTGGGACGGATCACCATGCTCAAAGGGGCTATGCTCGCCGCCGCACTGATGGTCCTGACGCGCTGCGTACACGTCGACGAAGCGCGGCGGAGCATTGACTGGCAGGTGCTGCTGGCGATCGCCGCCGCGCTGGGCATCGGCCGCGCGCTGGAACGCAGCGGCGCCGCCGACCAGATCGCCGTGGAAATCATCCGCTCCGTGCAATCCGACCCATGGCTGGCGTTGGCGGCGCTATATCTGACGACCCTCTTGGTGACCGAAGTCGTTTCCCACGCCGCCTCGGCCGCGCTGATGTTCCCCTTTGCCCTTTCCACCGCACAGCACTTGCAAGCCGACGTGCATCCGTTTGTGATTTGCGTGATGATCGCCGCCTCGGCCGGCTTCGCCACGCCGATCAGCTATCAGACCAACCTGATGGTCTACGGCCCGGGCGGATACCGCTTCACCGACTACCTCCGCGTCGGCATCCCCTTGGACCTGACCGTCGCCGCGGCGGCCGTGACGCTGATCCCGCAGATGTGGCCGTTTTATCCGTAGGTCAGGCTGTGCCTGACAATGATTGCGTCAGGCACAGCCCGACCTACGGGTCTATTACGGCATCGCCCCGCCGATGGCGCCTATATAAAACGAGAACAAACGGAAGATCATCAGGATAATCATCGCCGCGACCAGCCCCCATACGGCCCAGCCGGCCAGCACGGTCAGCGCGGCCAGCGCCATCCGCGCACGCTCCTGATACTGACGCGATAGGATCCCCATCGAATCGACGATCTTGCCGCTCTCCTCGCCGACGGCCAAGGTGTCGAGAAAATCCGCCGGATATCCGCCGGCGGCGCAAAACGCCTCGTGGATCGAATGGCCCGCCTCTATCGCCGCGTCGATCGCGGGAATCTGGTCGGTGTAGCGGGCGTTCCGCGCGCTCCGCAGCGACAGCCGTAACGCGCGGCGGACCTCCATGCCCGTGTTCATCGTCAAGTGCATCGACCATGCCAGCCGGGCCAGGGCCATCGTCTGGAGCGGCCCGCCCAGCCCGGGCAACCGCAACACCAGTTGTTGAATCGACCTGGTCCAGAGCATCCCGCGGGCGACGGCGCGGACCACCACCCAAATCGCCGCCGCCATGACGGCAAGAAACACCAGATATATCGTCAGCCCCCGATTGCCGATCAATCCGCAGCCGAGAATGTCGATCGGCTTGTCGTCGATTTTCGGCATCATGCCCATAATCCAAATCAGAAAGCCGATGACCCCGAGAGCGATGCCCAACTGGGCCATCGGCCAGGTGATTGCGGCCAGGAAGTTGCGCCGCATGGTCAGCCGGGTCTCGTAATGCTCGGCCAGTTGACCCAACACCTCGTCGAGGTTGCCGGTCTGTTCGCCGACCTCGACAAGCTCGCGGAACAGCAGGGGAAAAAAGTCGTCGGCCTCGCGCAGCGCGTCGGCCAGCGATTCGCCCTGCTCCAGGTCTTTCGCGATCTGGGCGAGGTGTCGGCGCAAATGTCCGGCGGTCCGATCTCTTTCCCGCGCGAAGACGGTGCGGATATCGACCCCCGCCTCCAGCGAGGTGCCCGCGCGCCGGCAGAGAGCGATAAGCGGCTTCAGTTGGATGCGGGGTGCGAAGAACATTCCTATAGCATACCCGATTACCTCCGGTAGGTCAGGTGCTCCGTACCCAGCACTCGATCCTAACCTTCCCTCCCCCTATGGGTGAAAGGCTGGGGATGAGGGCGGCAAAAAAATCTCCCCTTGCCCGCAAGCCGTAACCCGGATCGAGACCGGCGCAATGTTCGCCGGTTACGACCCGGCCTAATGCTTTGTCAGGATTAAAAATTGGGGTGGCGCCCAATGCCGTTTTCGATTGTCGCCGACATGGAGCGGAAGTTGTTAGACGATAATGGTTTCGGTCGCTAATGTTCTTCGGGAAACATGCCTGGGCCGGCATGGGCGGCAATCGCCCATTGTCGGATTGTGATTTCTCGTTACCCGTCGAGGACGGGTGCGTCCGGCTTCACCAGGCAAAACAGTTTCGCGTTCGGCACGGCGGAGGACGGCTTTTCACCGGTGATCGGCGTCAACTTGCCGCTCTCGCTCAGCGCGAACAGCGGCAAGGCGGCGTCGCCATAGTGGGCCTGGAACGCCGCGAAGTCGAACTGCTCGGTCAAGCTGGTCCGCCGCACCGTCGCCCCCAATGCGAACCAGTCGTCCAGGGTTTCGTAAGTCACGTGCGGGGCGAACAACAACCGGCCGTGCAGCAAGCGCGAGGCGGTCTCGCTCCGCGCGCCGCGGTTGCTCTGCGGGCGAAGCTGGTAGACTTCCGAGCGGCCGAAAAGCTCCTGGAACCGCAGCGCGGCCAGCGAGTTCACTTCCGAGTTGCGGGTCATGCCCAAGAAACGTCCGATGCCGCCCAGGTCCAGTTCGTCGTCGATCCGTTCGGAAAGGATGCTCGCGGCCCTGGCGGGGAGTCCTTCCATTCGCGCGGTCCGCACGTTCTCGCGGTTCGAGTCGACCAGGCAAACAGCGATCTTTTCATCCTGCAAGGCGTGGGCGATGGCCCGCGCGCCGGCGTGGGCGCCGGCGATCAACATGCCCTGCGGATCGGCCGAGGAGAGTCCCAAGCGCCGGGCCAGCCGGGGCGTGGTCAATCCGTAGATCAACACCGTGCCCACGATCACCAGGAACGTCGCCGATTGCAGTTCGTCGCCGTGGGTGGTCAGCCGCAGCGCGAACAGTGAGGAGACGGCCGCCGCGACGATTCCCCTTGGGGCGAACCAGGCCAGCAACGCCCGCTCTTTCCAGCAAAGCGACGAACCGACGGTGGAACAGAGCACGGCGGCGGGGCGGGCCAAGAGAACGACTGCCGCCAGCAGCGCCAGTCCGCCCAATCCCAACGCGGCCACGTCGTCGAGCCGCAGCCGAGCGGCCAAGAGAATGAACAGGCACGCCAGCAACAGAACGCTGAGGTTTTCCTTGAACTCGGCGATGTGTCTGACCGGCACGGTCTTTTGGTTGGCGACGATGATGCCCATTAGGGTGACGGTCAACAGGCCGGATTCCTGCTGCAAGAGATTCGACGCGGTGAAGCCGGCCAGTACGATCATCAACACCACCGCGCTTTGCAGGAAATCGGGGATCCATCTTCGCCGCATGGCGAGGACCAGCAGACCGGCCGCGGCGGCGCCGATCGCCCCGCCGACCAGCACGGTCCGCAGCAGCCCAAGCGAGACATTGATGGCGGCTGTTTTCGCCGTCGCGGCGCCGATCGACTCAACGGCCTCGAAGACCAGCACGGCCATCACCGCGCCGAGTGGATCGACGACGATCCCTTCCCATCGGGCCACCGGGCCGACGCCCCCGGTGGGACGCATGTTCCGCAGCATCGGCCCGATTACCGTCGGACCGGTCACCACCAGAATCGCCCCGAGCAGCAGAGCGACGGACCAGGGAAAATCCAGAAAAATCCGCGCGGCGACGGCGGTCAACGCCCAAGTGATCAGCACCCCGACGGTCAGCAGCCGGACGACCACTCCGCGGGTTTCGCGTAGCTCCTTCAGTTGCAGGCTCAGCCCGCCCTCGAAGAGAATTATCGCTACCGAAAGAGAGACCAGCGGGAACAGCACGTTGCCGAACAGCGCCTTGGGATCGATCAGCCCGGTGGTCGGCCCGGCGATAAAGCCGACGACCAACAGCAAAAGGATCGAGGGGATTTTCAATCTCCAGGCCAGCCATTGTGCGCCGACGCCGAGCACGAGCAGCGCCGCCAGCGCCAGCAGGAGATGCCGCTCCGTTTCCACGAGTTCGCTCTCCGCAAGAAAAAAAGGTGAAATAGGTGATAATAAAGGTGGCAGCCACCAAATACAGGGATATTGCACAAACCAGGATCTCTGCGATGTTGCCGTTTAGCCAAACACCCTACATTTGGTGACTGTCACCTTTTTTCTGCCCCGCGAAGCGCGTTTTACTTGAAACGGTACCCCAAGACCCGCCACTTGTTATCGCCGTTGAGCATCAGCGTCACTTCCTCGACGACCGCCGGTTTTTTCGAGAAGACGGCGTTGTATCGGATAACTACATATTGTCCGTCGGGGGCGTTTTCGATCGATCGGGTGTAGCGCGGGGGGAGCATTTTCCGCGAAACGTTTTTTCCCAGCGGCCTGCGCGTGTCGTTCAACTCCTCGATAAAGTCCCTTCGTCCGGTCAGGGCGTTCAATCGCTGGGAGGCGGTTTCCCAACCGCGCGAGTATTGGCCGCGGTCGATCAGGTCGAGCCAATTTTCGGCCGCTTCGACCGCCTTTCGCTTGGCGTCGGCGATTTTCTCGTCGACCTCCTCCGCCGGCTGCTTGTCTGGTTTTTCGCCGGCCGACCGGGCGTCGAATATCGGCTTCAAGATGATCGTCGTCGGCGTGCCGGGCGGAGGCATGTGTTCCTCGAACATCTCGAACGTCCGCGCCTCGACCGCCCCGAAACTCTCGATCGGCAGGTCGAGCATCGCCTCGGGCATGTTCGCCAGACAGATCAACGCCCCGTAGTCGGCCTGATAATATTCCTTGCCGGATTGGTCATCCTTGCGGAAGTAACTGCCGGCGAAGACCCAGTTTACTTCCATCTCCTTCTTCGTTTTCACGTCGCGGATCCAGTGTTGTGCGGGGGCCGACTGGACCTTGCCCCGCTCGTCCTTCCAGCGAACCTCGATGGCGACCTCCGTGCCCTTCGGCGGGACGAACCGCGGCTGGAACCGCACGGGTTGGCCCGGCTCGGCGCCGATCCGCAACAAAGCCGCGTGGACGATGAAAGGAGGAACGTCGACCGTAAGCACCGACTCGTATGACTTCATGGCGTTGGAGGCAAAATACTCCAACAGCACGTCGCGCCGGCAGACCGCGCCGAGCATCACGACCTGTTTTTTATTCGCGTCGAGCCAGATCGGCTGGTTCGGCGCGAATTGGGTGAGTTGATCTTGATCGTCGACCAGCGGAGGGCCGAGATCGCGCGGACCTTGAGACGCTTCCGTTTCCGCTTGCTCGACCATCTCCGCAGGCGTGGCCGGTTCGAGCTTTGTTTCCGGAGCGACGTATCGCGGCCGGGCCGCGGCCTTGTCGGCGGGGGACTCGGGGGCCGTGGAATCGGCCTGTTTTTGCGGCGGCTCTTTCCGTTGTGTTTTAGGTTTTTCCGGGGCCGTCGGACATCCGCACAAGACGACGGCGATTGCAACCACGCCGACGCTCGCAAGAACGCCCCGCCCCCCGGCGACGATCGACATCTTCATGATCTGGACCCTTCCATGTTAGAGGAGACAAGCTGTCGAATCAGCTTATTGTAATGGGGCCTCGGAAAACGACAAGGCGACTTATCCGCAGAGTGGGGGCCGCTGCCGACTTGTCCGGCAGTGTCGCCGGGCGGTAACGGGACAGGTACATTTTTCGCCCTCGAAACGGCGAAATAATTAGCCAGTCCCCGACCCCGGTTGCTCACTTGCTCTAGATTCACCGCTTTTTCGACGGGCCGGCCTGCTTCAACGCCTCGATCACTTCATTCTTTGAGACCAAGTCGGGGAGCAATATCGGCTCGCCGTCCGGGGGCCAAATCGCCAGCAACGGTATGGAATTGAAACCTAGTCCGTTGAGCAACTTTTTTGTCTCCGGCGAGTGGTCGCTCCAATCGACCAACAGCGGCGCCACGTCGTTGTCGCGGACCAAATCCAGCACCGGTTTCCGCTCGATCGCCGTCCAGGAATTGAACTTGCAGTTCGGACACCAATCGGCGGTGAAATCGACCATTATGGTTTTTCCTTCGTTTCGGGCTTGTTGGAAGGCCGCGGGCGAATACGGTTTCCAAGGAATGATCGGTTCCCAAAACAAGACGATGAAGGCGAACCGCGCGGCCAGCACGGCCACGATAATCGCCCCCAGCCAGGCAGTCGCCTTGGCCTGCGGCGGCGCGGCGGCGGGCGTTCGGCCGATCCACCAGCAACCGATCCACAACCCCAACAGCAAAGTCATCGTGGGAAGGAAATACGACGATTTCAGCGTGCCGAACAGGTAAATCACCGTTGCCAGCAGCAGGAAGCCCATCAGTTGCTTGAAGGTTTCCATCCAGGCGCCGGGCTTGGGCAGATAGCGGATCAGTTTCGGAAAGGCCCCGATCAGCAGATACGGCGAGGCCATGCCCAGCCCGACGGCCGCGAATACGCCGTAGATCAGCAGCGGCGGCTTGCCCAGCAAGTATCCGAACACTGGCCCGAGGAACGGACCGCTGCACGGCGTGGCGAGTATCGTGGTGAATACGCCCTTGAAAAACGCCCCGCCGGGGCCTTCGCGGGTCTGCAACTGGCCGGCCTTGCCCGCGCCGACGAAACCGGGGATCGGAATTTCCCACACGCCTAGAAAGCTCAGCGCCATGACGAACACCAATCCGGTCATGGCGACTTTGAACCAGGAGTAGGAGAACTGTTCGCCCCACCCCAATCGTTCTCCGGCGGCCATTCCCACTCCGGCGGCCAGCGCGGCCAGCACGATGAACACCGAGATCAATCCGATCGAGTACCAGACGTTCAGCGCGAAGACCCGTATTCGGCTCTCGCCCCCTTGCTGCATGAAGGCCAACAGTTTCAGGCTGATTACAGGCAACACGCAAGGCATTACGTTGAGGATCAATCCGCCGAGAAACGCCAAGCCGAGTTGCACGACAATCTCGCTCCAGAGGAAAGATTCATCCGCGATCGGCGGCTCGGCCGCAAATGTCGCCGTGAACGGCGTTTCCTGAAACGGCACGCACGCTCCCTCCCTGCAGGCTTGAAAACCGATCGTGCCTCTGAAACTCAGCTTCGAGGGATCAACCCCTTCGTCGAACTCCAGCGGCGCACGCCAAACGACCGCGCCGTGGTGCTCCTCGACGATGATGTTGTCGAACAACGGATCGCGTCTGCGGTCAGGCTCGACAGATGGCCGCCAAGGACCGGCCAGACGGACGCCCGGCGGAGGAGCCAGGGAGATTTTCGTGGGATGCAAAGGGTCCGGCGACTGGGTAATCGAATAAATGTGCCAGGCAGGCTGGATCGTGGCTTTGACGAACATCTCGCCCGGCCTCTCGCCGGAGGGAGCGGTGAACACCGCCTCGGCCGATACGATTTTGTCATCTCCGCCCGAAGGGGAGTTGAACAGACCGCCGCCGGGCAGCGAGTCGTTGATATTTTCGAGGTTCAACTGTCCCGCCGCCGGCAAAGCCGCCGCAAGGACGAGGGAAACGGAGAGAAAAAATCTGATGACGTTCAAGTGATGCTCCCAACAACTGATTTTCACGAAAATGATCGGCTCGGTTCCGTTTAGCAGCCGCCCGCGCGGCGGCTTGAAGGGTGGTGGACGTCATACCGACGGCCGCAATACTGCCGGAAAACACTGAATCATACGCATAATCGCTATTATCGGCAATGGACTGGAAATCGGCTGGATTCTTGTTAAACTGGGAGTTATGAAAAGGGCTTTCCGGTAGCCGGCACAAACCATCCAGCTCCCCCCTGTTGGTATAAAATGCCGGCTCATTTTCACATACTTCACAATGATGTTTAGGAACACATCCATGAGAAACCGCCCGTCTTTGCCGCGAATTATTTTGGCCGTCGGAATTAGTTTGATCTTTCTTTCGCCGGCCGTCGCCGACGAGGAAATGAAGCCGTCTCCGCCCCAGCCGTCGCCGTATCAGAAACTCACCTCCGGCGCCCGGACCATTGATGGTTTCATCACCATGCACCAGAAGGACCAAAAACTGTTGGGCGAGATTTCGCCGGGCGATCTGAACAAGGACATGATGGTCTTAATCGCCATTGCCCGGGGAATCGGCGAAATGCCGCTGCTGGGCGGAATGTATTGGGGCCGCGGCGACGATTGGATATGGCAGTTCCGCAAGGCGGACGAGCGGATTCAGATTGTCCGCCGCAACGTGCGGTTCCGCGCGGCGAAAGGATCGCCCGAAGAGAAGGCGGTGCATATCTCATACACTGACAGCATTCTCTACAGCCTGCCGATCCTTACCCAAAGCCCTCGCGGCGGGTTCGTCATCGATCTGACGCCCGTCTTCATGGGCGACCTGCCGCAGATTGGCCAGGTGTTGCAGGGCTTCCGCTTCGCCCCCGACCGGTCGAGTTGGAGCGGCTTGAAGGGTTTCAAGGACAACGTGGAGATAGAAGTGGCGGCCACCTACGCATCCGCCGGTCAGCAGGATTCCGACAGCGTGCCCGACACGCGGGGCGTGACGCTCCACATCCACTATTCGATCAGCCGGATTAAACCGACCGGCTACCAACCCCGCGCGGCCGACGATCGGATCGGCTACTTCATGACGGTCATCAAGGACTATTCCAAATCGAGCGACGGCGACAGGTTCGTCCGCTACATCAACCGCTGGGATCTGCGCAAGGCCGATCCCAAGGCCCATGTCTCGCCGCCGCGCGAGCCGATCATCTTCTGGATCGGCAAGTCGGTGCCCTACGAGTATCGCTCCGCGGTGCGCGAAGGAATTTTGGAGTGGAACAAGCCCTTCGAGAAAGTCGGTTTTTCCAACGCCATCGAGGTCCGCCAGCAGCCGGACGACGCCGAATGGGACGCCGAGGACATCAACTACAATACCTTCCGCTGGATCACCGCCAGCGCTGGTTTCGCGATCGGCCCCAGCCGCGTGAACCCGACGACCGGCCAAATCCTCGACGCCGACATACTCTTCGACGCCGACTTCGTTTCTTTCTGGGCCAATTATTTGGAATGGAGCGACGCCGGCAAGGACGCCGCGCCCAAGAGCTTGAGCGGACTGCTGGGCGTCGATTCCCAAGACAACCGGCGCGCGGGGTTCGATCGGTTCGTCGAACGCGAATACACGCTCGGCATGGCCCAACAGTTGGCCTTCGGCACGATGGCCCTGGCGGCGGCCGGAGACGGCAAAGGCAAACTCGGCGTGGAAGAGATCGAAAAGTTGCTTTATCAGGGCGTCAAGTCGGTGGCCATTCACGAGGTGGGCCACACGCTCGGCCTGCGCCATAACTTCAAGGGCAGCACGATGCTGACAATGGACGAGATAAACGACCTGAAAAAAACTCGCTCGGTCGGCATGGCAAGCTCGGTGATGGACTACCTGCCGGTGAACGTCTCGCCAAAGGGCAAGAAGCAGGGCGACTACTTCAATTTGGTTTGCGGTCCTTACGACCATCTGGCGATTGAGTACGGTTACAAGCCGTTGCCCGGCGGCCCCGCCGGCGAGGCGGGGGAATTGCGCAAGATCGCCGCCCGCACCACCGAGCCGCAGTTGGACTACCTGACCGACGAAGACGCCCACGGCGCGGCCCCCGACCCATTGTGCAACCTGTTCGACATGAGCAAGGATCCGATCGAGTTCGCCGCCCGGCGGATCGAACTGATCGAGCAAGTTTTGCCGGGTCTGGTCGATCGTGTGACCGAGAAGGGCGATAGCTACGAGCGGGTGCGCCAGGCGTTTTCCATCATCCTCCGCGAGCACGGCCGGGCGATGCACGTCGTAGCCCGCTTCGTCGGCGGCGTCCACGTCCACCGCGACCACAAGGGCGATCCGAACGCCCGGCCGCCGTTCGAGCCGACCGATCCGAAGAAGCAGCGCGAGGCGCTGGCCTTCCTCGCTAAAAACGTGCTCGGCCCCGAGGCATTGGAAATTCCGCCCGAGTTGTACGATTACCTTGCGCCGCACCACTGGTATCAGTGGGGAAAGCAAATCCCGTCGCGGCCGGACGTGCCCGTGCTGGCAACGGTCCTAAGCATGCAAGACAGCGTGCTCGGCCAGGTTATGTCTCCGCTGACGCTTTCGCGGATCATCGACACGGAGGCGAAAACTCCGGGCGATAAGGACGCTTTCACCGTCGTCGAATTGCTCGATCGGCTCACCTCTACCGTTTTCAAGGAGTTGGAAACGATCAAGGAAGGCAAGTTCACCAACCGCAAGCCGGCCATCGACGGCACGCGGCGCAACTTGCAGCAGCGGTATTTCCGCCGCCTGGCCGACCTGGCCTTGGGCAAGACGCCGGCCCCGGCCGATTGCCAGGCGCTCGCCGCCGCCGAGTTGGACCGGATCGAGGTCCGCATCCGCGAGGCGCTCGGCGGCAAGGCCCAGTTGGACGACTACAGCCGCTCGCACCTGAGCGAACTAGCGGCTCGCGTTCGCAAGGTGCTCGATGCCCGGCTGGATTTGGAACGGCCGTAAGGTGATTGAAATGGGGCGCCACTGCTGGACAAGCCAGCAGTGGCGACCAATTGCGTAATGTCCTATAATAATGCCGTTCTCAAGCATTTCTTGCGTCCCGAAAGACACCCTGATCCACGCCGCCGTGAAACTGGTCATCGCCATCATTCAGCCGACGAAACTCGAGGCAGTCCGCGAGGCCCTGGAGAAAACCGACGTCGAACGGATCACCGTTTGCGACGGCCAGACCTTCGGGCGGCGGCCGGAATTGACAGAGATGTTCCGCGGCCGGAAATCGACCATCGCCCCCTTGCGGAAGGTGGTCCTGGAAATCGTCGTCAACGACGATTTTCTCGACCGCACGATCAAGACGATCTCCGACACGGCGCGGACCGGGGCGGAGGGCACGCTCGGCGACGGCAAGATATTCGTTCTTCCGGTCGATCAAACGATCCGGCTCGGCGGCCCCGTCCGTGGTCCGGGCGCGGTTTAAAAAAGATTCCTCTTCCCCAATGGGAGTCGGGGCTGCTGTTCGCGTTTGTCTTATCACTCGTTTCCAGTGGAGGTCGGCCATGATTAAAAGAATCGTAACCGTTCGCGGGCCGGGGACTGGCTCATTTTTTGCCCTTTCAAGGGCGAAAAATGTGCCTGTCCCCTTCACCGCCGCGGTGAACCGCTAAAAATCGGGACAGTCTCCTATGAACGATTGCATTATAGTTGATGCCCCTGAACTGCCGGCGAGGGATTGAGCCCTTCACTATGAGACCTTCACCTTTTTCAAAACTAAACGTCCGCCGCGTGGCGATCGCCGTTCGCGGAGTCGTGCAGGGCGTCGGCTTCCGGCCGTTCGTCTACAACGCGGCCCGATCCCGCGGGCTAAGCGGTTCGGTCCGCAATCTCTCCGGCACGGTGCGGATCGAACTCCAAGGCGATCCGGCCGCCGTCGATTCCTTTATCGACGCTCTGCGCGACTCGCCGCCGCCTCAATCGCGCATCGAATCGCTCGACATCGAAGACATGCCGCTCGATCCGGCCGCCGAATCGACTTCTTTCGTCATTCTTTCGAGCGAAGGCGAACTGCCGCCGCGGCCGGCGATCCCCGCCGATCTGGCCACTTGCCGCGATTGCCTTGAGGAGATTTTCGATCCCGCCGAGCGGCGGCACAATTACCCGTTCACCAACTGCACAAACTGCGGTCCGCGCTGGTCGATCGTCGAGCGGATCCCCTACGACCGGCCGCGTACTTCGATGGCCTCGTTCGAGATGTGTGCGGCCTGCCGGGCGGAATACGAAAACCCGGCCGACCGGCGCTTTCACGCCCAGCCGATCGCCTGCCCCCGCTGCGGCCCTCGGCTGCAACTGCTCGATAACCGAGGAAAAGAACTGGCCGTCGGCGAGGATGCTCTATGTAAAACCGCAGAGGCAATCCGCGCGGGGAAAATCGTTGCCCTGAAGGGACTTGGGGGATTCCAACTATTGGTCGACGCGACAAACGCCGAGGCGGTCGCCCGGCTGCGGGATCGCAAACGGCGTCCCGACCGCCCCTTCGCCCTGATGATGGCATCGTTGGAGGAAGTGCGGAAGTATTGCCGGGTTTCGGAGGAAGAGGCCCGGCAGTTGACCTCGCATCAGGCGCCGATCGTGCTCCTGAAGCGACAGGCCGCTGAAGCGGCCAGCCCTCAATGCTCCCCCCTCTCCTCTCTTCTCTCTCCCCTCGCTCCGGGCAATCCATACCTCGGCGTCATGCTCCCCTATACGCCGTTGCATCATCTGTTGATGCGCGCCGTCGGCCGGCCGATCGTCTGCACCAGCGGAAACCTCTCCGAGGAGCCGATGGCGATAGAGACCGACGACGCGCTGCGGCGGCTCGGTCCGATCGCCGACCTTATGCTGACCCACGACCGGCCGATCGTCCGCCCGGTGGACGACTCGATCGTGCGGATCGGCCCCGCCGGGCCGCAGGTGCTCCGCCGCGCACGGGGGTTTGCCCCGCTGCCCATCGAAATTAAGACCAACATGCAAAATCCTCCGGCGGTTTTGGCCGTGGGCGGACACCTGAAAAACACCGTCGCGTTGACGCTGAATGTTGGGGTGGCAGTTGAACTGCCGTCCCAACTCAACGCTGAACCGCCATCCCAGGGGCGGCAGTTCAACTGCCGCCCCAACCGCCGAAGCGTCCAAGTGATACTTAGCGCCCACGTCGGCGACTTGGAAAGCGCGCTGAGCGTCGAAGTGTTTCGCCGCGCGATTGACGACCTGCTGGAGTTCTATCAAACCGCGCCCGAAATAATCGCCTGCGACCTGCATCCCGATTACGCCTCGACCCGACATGCCGAGCAGGTTGCCGAGCGGTTTGGCGTTCCGCTTCTGCGGGTACAGCACCACCACGCCCACGCCGCTGCCTGCATGGCCGAACACGGGCTTTCCGGTCCGGCGCTGGCCTTCACCTGGGACGGCACCGGCTACGGACCGGACGGGACCGTCTGGGGCGGCGAAACTTTGCTTTGCGAAGGAGCGGATTACAGGCGAGTGGCCCGTCTGCGGACTTTCCCGTTGCCCGGCGGCGACCGGGCCGTCCGCGAGCCGCGTCGCTCGGCCCTCGGCGTGCTATTCGAACTGTTCGGTCGAGAAGCGGCCCGCTACGCCGCCGAGTGGTTCGAGCCGCGCGAATTGGAAGGGCTGCTCTCGATCCTGGACAAACGGATCAACTCGCCTCGGACCAGCAGCATGGGTCGGCTGTTCGACGCCGCGGCCGCCCTCTGCGGACTGCCGACCGTGACAACCTTCGAGGGCCAGGCCGCCATGGCGCTCGAGTTCGCCGCCGATGAGAAGGTAGAAGATTCCTATGATTTCACACTTGAAGGAAGCGACATTATCGACTGGGAACCGCTGATCAGAGCCATATTGTCCGACCGGGCGGCGGGCGTTCCAGTCGAGTCGATCAGCGCCCGATTCCACAACACACTGGCCGAAGTGGTTCTATTGCTGGGGCGACACTTCAACTGCCGCCCCAACGGCCTGCCGATCGTCCTCAGCGGCGGCTGTTTCCAAAACGCGCTGCTCTCGGAGCGGGTGAATCGCCGCCTGTCCGCCGACGGCTTCTCGGTATATAATCACTTTCAGACCCCCCCCGGCGATGGTTGCGTCGCCCTGGGACAAGCGGCCGTCGCACTAGCGTAGAACGGATTTTAATCCGTTCCCCCCCGAATAAACACACGATGCTCTGAACGGAATAAATTCCGCTCCATTAAGAATATCCCATGTGCCTCGGAATACCCGGAAAAGTCCTGGAAATCAAACTCCAAAACGACGTGCCGATGGGCCGAGTCGAGTTCGGTGGCATTGTCAAGGACGTATGCCTGGCCTACACGCCCGAGGCCGCCGCGGGCGACTACGTCCTGGTCCACGTCGGCTTCGCCATTAGTGTTATCGACCAGTCCGAGGCCGCCGAAACCTTGGCTTTTATCCGCGAAATTGCCCAATCGGACCCCGTATCCCCGAATCCCCGAATCCCCGAACCCCCGTGAAGTATCTCGACGAATACCGCGACGCCGACGCGACCCGACGGCTGGCCGACGCCATTCGAGCGATCGTCACCCGGGCGTGGAACATCATGGAGATTTGCGGCGGGCAGACGCATACGATCGTCCGCTACGGGCTGGATCGGATGTTGCCCGAGGGGATAACCTTGATCCACGGCCCTGGCTGCCCTGTCTGCGTTACGCCGATCGAAATCATCGACCGGGCGGTGGCCGTCGCCGGCCGGCCGGAGGTCATTTTTTGCTCGTTCGGCGACATGCTCCGCGTGCCCGGCTCGCGGAAAGACCTCTTCACGGTCAAATCTGAAGGTGGCGACGTGCGGCTGGTCTATTCGCCGATGGACGCCGTAACCCTAGCGCGGGACAATCCCGCTCGACAGGTGGTATTCTTCGCCGTCGGGTTCGAGACGACCGCCCCGGCCAATGCGATGACGGCCCATCAGGCGGCCAGCCTCGGCCTGGAAAACTTCTCGCTGCTGGTATCCCACGTATTGGTCCCGCCGGCGATGCGGGCGGTGCTCGATTCGCCGGCGAACCGGGTGCAAGGATTCCTCGCCGCCGGACACGTCTGCGCCATTACCGGCATGGACCAATATCGCCCTATCGCCGAAAAATACCGCGTGCCGATCGTCGTGACCGGTTTCGAGCCGGTCGATATTCTCCGCGGCGTATTGAAATGCGTGCAACAGTTGGAACAGGGCCGCAACGAAGTCGAAAACGAGTACGCCCGGGTCGTCCGCCCCGAGGGAAACCTTGTGGCATTAAAACAGATCGACGAGGTTTTTGAGGTCGTGCCGCGAAAGTGGCGGGGGATCGGCGAGATACCGGCCAGCGGGCTGGCGTTGCGGGAAAAATACGCGGCGTTCGACGCCGAGCGGCGGTTTCCCGTCGCCGACATTACGGCCGACGAATCAACCGTTTGCATTGCCGGCGAGATTTTGCAGGGGCACAAGCAGCCGTTGGACTGTCCGGCGTTCGGCACGCTTTGCACGCCCGACCATCCGTTGGGCGCCCCGATGGTCTCGACCGAAGGTGCCTGCGCGGCGTATTTTCGCTATCGGGGAAGAGGGGAGAGATGAGAGAGGAGAGGGCAGAGAAAAAGTACTTGTTCCCATGCTCCGCATGGGAACACACTGCCCGGACGCTCCGCGTCCGTTATTGGCGCGCAGGTCAGGCTGTGCATGGCACAATTCATCTAAACCAATCAATCACAAGGGTTTACGAATGACGCATCACATCTCGATAGCGATTTCCCTGCTCTGCTTGTCTTTCGCATTTGTTTCCGAAACGTCCGCCGACGACACGCCGACCAAACCCAAAATAACGATCTCGAAAGAAACGACCTTCATCACCGAGCCGCTCGACGCCGACGGCTACCCAGACTACGTCGCCGCGTTGAACCGACATTGCAGCCGAGGCGTGACGCCCGAGAACAACGCGGCGGTGCTCGTATGGCGGGCGCTCGGCCCGAAAAGCATCGACGCCGACCGCCGCGAGCAGTATTTCAAGCTCCTCGGCATCGACCCGTTGCCGGAAAAAGGCGAGTATTTCCGCACGGCTGAACAACAAGTCGCATTGCATGAAACTCCCAAAAAAGACAACGAACAGGAGACCAACGAATATTATCTAGACCCGCTCTACGAAGAATTCGACAAAATCACGCATCGTCCTTGGTCGCGCGAGGAGTTTCCCGTCTGGGCGGAGTGGCTGGACGTAAACAAAAAGCCGATGGAGTTGCTGACCGAAGCCTCGAAGCGTCCCCGTCGTTTCGATCCGTGGTTCGCCGATAAAGAAGAAAATCGCGCCATGGACATCTCGCTCGCATGTACGGAATACCGCGACATTGCCCGAGCTTTTCTCGCCCGAGCAATGTTGCGCGCCCACGAAGGGAAAATCGCCGAGGCCCGGGAAGACCTGATGAACTGCCACCGCCTGGCCCGACTCGTCGGTCAAGGTCCGATGTTTGTTGAATTGCTTGTGGGGATAACAATCGATTCGAGGGCCCTGGCGGGCGATAGGGCTTTGATCGGCCATGCAAAGCTGCCGACGCGGCAAATCGCCGACATAGAACGCGAATTGAACGCATTGCCGCCGATTTTGAAAATAGCCGAAGTTTTCGACTTTGGGGAACGGCTGTTTTCTCTTAGCTATTCCGTCGCGGTTGTGGGTAAATTACCCACCGATCGAGATAAACTACTGAAAACGATATTTGTGGGACTGGCGACTGACGAAACACCTGAGGTCATAAAGATTTTCGACATAATGGGCAATACGCCGATCGATTGGAACGTTGTCCTTCGCGAGCAAAACTCATGGCAAGACCGGATGGTGGCGGCGTTCAGAATGACCGATCGCCGCGAGCGTCTTGCGATCCTCGAAAAACTCGACAAAGACCTCAAGGCGTTGCAGAAATCGGCCGAAGACTTCGAGTCGCTTAAAACGGTGCCTCCAAATGAGTTGAGCAAGGCAGGCTCCAGAAAATTGGCTGATGCTTTTGTGTGCAACGCCGTGCCGTCGTTCACGATGTATCAAACGGTTTTGGACGTCGATTCAATACGGACGGATTTGACGCGAGTCGCCTTCGCCTTGGCGAAATACAAGGCCGACAACGACTCGTATCCGTCGCAACTCGCCGACCTCGCGCCAAAATACCTTGCCGCCGTTCCGAAGGACGTTTTCAACAACGACGCCGATTTGCATTACACGCGCGAAGGCGACGGATACTTGCTCTACAGCGTCGGCCACAACGGCCGCGACGATGGCGGTGGAAAGAATGAACTCGACGAGGAAACAGGGAAGTATCGCGACGATATTATCGTGCGAGTGCCGGCCGCGGATGATTAACGAAGGTCAGGCTGTGCCTGACACAATCTTCTATTTAACGTCGTCAGGCATAGCCTGACCTACGATTATGAACGAAGGCTTCAACCTCAACTGTCCCGTTCCGCTCGGCGACCACGCGACCGTGCAAATGGCCCACGGCGGCGGGGGGCGGCTGATGAAAAAACTAATCGAGGAGGTCTTTTTGAGGGCTTTCGGGGCGGAAAAACCGGCCGCTGAAGCGGCCAGCCCTCAATCGGCTAACTCTCCAACCCCCAGCCTCCGGCCTCCAGCCTCCCCGCCACACGACGCCGCCGTCCTGCCAACCAACGCAGGCCGGCTCGCCTTCACCACCGACAGCTTCGTCGTCAATCCGTTGTTTTTCCCCGGCGGCGACATCGGAGAATTGGCCGTATACGGGACCGTAAACGACCTGGCCATGGCCGGGGCCAAACCGGCCTGGCTCAGCACGGGCTTCATCATCGAAGAGGGGTTTTCGATCGAGTCATTAAAAAAGATTGTCGCCTCGATGGCCGCGGCCGCCCGGACGGCCGGCGTGCGAATCGTCACCGGCGACACGAAAGTCGTCGATCGCGGCAAGGCCGACGGTGTGTTTATCAACACGGCGGGCGTCGGATTCGTGCCCGATGGGGTCGATATTGCGCCGGAGCGAGTGCAACATGGCGATGTGGTTCTTCTCAGCGGCGACCTGGGCCGGCATGGCATGGCCGTGATGTCGGTCCGCGAGGGGCTTCGGTTCGAGTCGGTCCTGGAGAGCGACTGTGCCCCGCTGGCCGAATTGGTCGAGGCGATGATCGACGCCGGCGGGACGCAAGTCCATTGCCTACGCGACCTTACGCGCGGCGGACTGGCCGCGGCGCTAAACGAAATCGCCCAGGATGTTGGCGTCGGCGTAGAGCTAGAAGAGTCGGCCGTCCCGGTCATCGAGCCGGTCGCCTCGGCCTGTGAACTGCTGGGCCTCGATCCGTTTTACGTGGCCAACGAGGGGCGGCTCGTGGCGTTTGTTTCCCCCTCGGCGGCGGATCGGGTGTTGGCGGCGATGCAGGCCCATCCGTCCGCAATCGGCCCGGCAAGTATAGGCATCGTTACCGCCGAACATCGTGGAATAGTCGAGCTTCGCGGCCTCTTCGGCCCGGGCCGAGTGCTCGATCTTCTTTCGGGCGAGCAGATGCCGCGAATTTGTTGAGGCAAACCCCTCCCCACGTAGGTCAGGTACCCCGTACCTGACATCAAACAGCGTGACAATATGGGTTGTCAGGTACGGGGGCGCCTGACCTACGGGCTACTTTCAGTAGTTCAAGCTACGGTCCGGCAATGGTAATCTAGTCAATCCGCGCTGACTTATCGGGGGCTTTCCGGCAAAAATCATGCCCTCCCAAGGTTTATCCCGATTTTTTCTTGCTTAGCCCATTGACGCTTTTCGGCGACAATGCTAATATCTGTAGTTTTCCGCTATTTGGGCGGAGCGTTGTTTGGCATTTCGGCGGTGGAATCACCCGGAGGACAACCGTGTCCGGTCACACGAGCGAAGTAATCCGCATTCGGATGGAGGCGTACGACCACGCCATCCTGGACCAGAGCGCGATGGAAATTGTGGATACGGCCAAACGGACTGGATCGGTGGTCCACGGTCCGATTCCGCTGCCGACGCGCATCGAGCGTTACACGGTCCAATCTAGTCCGCACGTGGACAAGAAGGCCCGCCAGCAATTCGAAATCCGCACGCACAAGCGGCTGATCGACATCATGCAGGCGACGGCCAAGACCATCGAGGCGCTGAACAAATTGAGTTTGCCGGCGGGCGTGGACATCAAGATCAAGGCCACCAGCCACTAGCGGAATTTTAAGCATGAATTGGAATCGCGGCGGGTAATGCCGGCCACTTTTGGGTCGGCCGTTCCCGTCGGCGACGCAACACGCAAGGGCATCGAGCCATGGCAGCAGGATTGCTCGGCCGCAAGGTCGGGATGACGCAGATTTTCGACACCTTGGGCCAAGTGGTCCCGGCCACCGTGATAGAGGCCGGCCCTTGCTGCGTTCTTCAGTTGCGTTCGGTCGATCGCGACGGCTACGAAGCCTTCCAGTTGGGCTATCTCGACAAGCCCCGTCGCCTTGCCTCCCGCTCCGTCCGCGGACACGTCGCCAAGTTGGAGAGCAAGCGTCAAAAGCGACTCGCCGCCGCCGGCCTCGAGATGCTTCCCAAGCCCGGCTGCGAGCCGAAACGCTTCATCCGCGAGTTCCGCGGGGCCACCGACGGCCTGGAAGTCGGCCAGGAATTGAAGGTCGATATTTTTTCGGAGATCAAGGCGGTCGACGTCACCGGCGAGAGCAAGGGCCGGGGCACCGCCGGCGTGATGAAGCGTCACGGCTTCTCCGGCCAGCGGGCCTCGCACGGCGTGAAAAAGGTTCACCGCCACCCCGGCTCGACCGGCTGCAACACCGATCCACACCGCATCTTCAAGGGGCGTCGGATGGCCGGCCGCCACGGCGCCGAACGCCGCACCGTGAGGAACTTGAAGGTCGTGGGGGTGGACGCGGAAAACAACCTGCTGATCGTCCGCGGGGCGGTGCCCGGACCAAACGGCGGCTACCTAATTATCCGAGAAACAAATAAGTTATAAACGAGGGACGGCCGGCCCACCGGCCGTTATTATTGGGATGGTCAGCTTACCGATATACGATCGAACCGGCGCCGAGGTCGGCCAGTACGAGATCGACCCCGCCCGATTGGCCCCTCGCATCAGCAAGCAACTGCTGCACGACGCGGTGGTGATGTACCGGAACAATCTGCGGCAAGGCTCTGTGAAGACCAAGACCCGTTCGGAAATATCGGGCACGTCGCAGAAGATGTATCGCCAGAAGGGCACCGGCCGGGCGCGTGCCGGCACGCGCCGCAGCGGAGTCCGCCGCGGCGGCGGCCACATCCACGCCCGGCAGCCCCGCGATTGGTCCTACCGGCTGCCGAAAAAGGCGCTGCGCGCGGCCACGCGAATGGCGTTGGCAGCGCGGATCGCCGACGAGGAAGTGACCCTGATCGACAAACTCGCCTTCGAGCAGCCAAGAACCAGTGAAGCGGCCTCGATACTCGAGGCGCTGAAGTTGAACGGCACGACGGTGTTGGTGGCGCTGCCCGACCACGACGTAAACACGTACCGAAGCCTCCGCAACCTGGCCGGCGTGTCGGTCGCTCCGGTGGCGGAGTTGAACGCTCTTAGCGTATTGTCGCCGAAACGGTTGTTGATGACCGCCTCGGCCTTGAAGGCGTTCGAGGAAGCCGCGATCGGTGGTCGCGCGGAAGAAAGCGAAACATCAAGCCCGGCGGCCGAATGAGCTAAACGAGGAAACAAACGATGGCCCGAGACGCCACCAACACCGCCTTGAAGTTGGAGCCGCACCAGATCATCCTGCGGCCCCTGGTAACCGAAAAAGGGATGCACAAGGCAAACCGCTGCAACGCCTACGCCTTCGAGGTCAGCCGCATGGCGGGCAAGGACGACGTTCGACGGGCCGTCGAGGACTTGTTCGACGTGAAAGTGGTGCGGGTAAACATCCAGAACCGCAAGGGAAAACCGCGTCAGGCGCGGTTCCGCAAGGGAACCACAAACGCCTGGAAAAAGGCAATTGTTACTTTGGACGAAGAGGACCGGATCAATTTCTTCTAAGAAGTTTCTGTTGCGGAAAACCACTGTAGGGTGCGTGCTTGCACGCACCAGCTTGGTTTTGCCGCGAAATAAGGTGCGTGCAAG
>JAFGLH010000047.1 GCA_016928165.1 Pirellulales bacterium
CGCACGTCGTCGAAATGCAGGCCGGTGGTCGGTTCGTCGAGGATATAGAGGGTCTTGCCGGTATTGACGCGGGCCAGTTCGGCGGCCAGTTTCACCCGCTGCGACTCGCCTCCCGAGAGCGTGTTCGAGGGCTGGCCGAGCGCCATGTAGCCGAGTCCCACTTCTTGCAGGCCGTTCAACAGCCGGGCGATGATGGGAAAATTCTCGAAGAACTCGGCCGCTTCTTCCACCCGCATGTCGAGCACGTCGGCGATCGAACGATCGCGGTAGCGGATCTGCAACGTCTGGCAGTTGAACCGTTTTCCCTTGCAGACCGGGCAATCGACATAGAGGTCGGGCAGAAAGTTCATTTCGATCCGCCGCTGTCCGTGTCCTTGACACTCCTCGCAGCGGCCGCCCTTGACGTTGAAGCTGAACCGTCCGGCCTTGTAGCCGAGTCGGCGGGCGTCGCGGGTGTTGGCGAACACCTTGCGGACCTCGTCGAACAGTCCGGTGTAGGTGGCCGGGTTGCTGCGCGGGGTGCGTCCGATGGGCGACTGGTCGACCGGCACAACTTTGTCTATTCGGCTTACTCCGCGCAGACCGCGGTGCGGCCCCGGTTTTGGTCCCACGCCTCCCAACCGGCGGATCAACGTCCTGGCCAAGGTCTCGTCGACCAGCGAACTTTTCCCCGATCCGCTCACGCCGGTCACGCAGACAAACGCGGAGAGCGGGAAGGACACGGTCAGGTCCTTGAGGTTGTTGGTCGTCGCGCCTTCGACGGTGATCGAACGGGTCTTCGCCACGCGCCGCCGCCGCCGGGGCAAATGAATCCGTTCCGCACCGGCGAGAAAACGTCCGGTAATCGAATCCGGGCATTCGGCGATTTTCTCCGGCGCGCCTTGCGCGACGACGCGGCCGCCGCGCCGGCCCGCTCCCGGTCCGAGGTCCGCGATCCAATCTGCGCGGCGCATTATCGCCTCGTCGTGTTCGACCACGACCACCGTGTTGCCGCGCGCTTGCAGTTCCCGCAGGGCGGCGATCAGGCGGTCGTTGTCGCGGGCGTGCAACCCCACCGACGGCTCGTCCAACACGTAACATACGCCGACCAGCCCTGAGCCGATTCCGGCAGCCAATCGCACGCGTTGCAGCTCGCCGCCGCTGAGCGTCGCGGCCGGCCGGTCGAGCGTCGGATAGTCCAGTCCGACGTGCTGGAGAAAATCGAGTCGGGCGACAATTTCGGCGACGATCGGCCGGGCGATGGGCAACTGATTCTCGGAAAACATTTCACCGGGCGATGAATCGCCGGCCCCTTGTCGATTGCCCGCGGCGAAGAATTGTTGCGCCTCGGCCACCGAGAGGGCCGTCAGTTCGTGGATCGCCCGGCCGCCGACAGTGACGCAGCGGGCCTCGGCGCGGAGCCGGGCGCCGCCGCATTCGGGACACTTGAGCCGGCCGCGAAAGGCGTCCAGCCGACGCCGCTTCTGTTCGCTGCCGGTCGAAGAGTATTCCTTTTCCAGTATCGCCAGCAGGCCGGGGTATTGCTTGCTCGAGCCGTGCAAAAAGCGCTCGCGGCGTTTCGGCGTCAGCTCATCGAGCGGCGTGGAGCGGTCGATACCCTCTTTGGACAAGAAGGGTAGCAAGTATTTTTCGCGTTTGCTCGCGGCGGCCGCCGACTCGCCCCGCCACGGCGCGACGGCCCCGTCGGTGAGCGAAAGCGACCAATCGGGTACGACCAATTCCGGGTCGAACGCCTCGCGGGAGCCCATTCCCCCGCACCGGGGACAAGCGCCGTAGGGGCTGTTGAAGCTGAAGGTCCGCGGCTCCAATTCCTCGAAGCCGGTCCCGCAGTTGGGACAAGCGTAGCGGGTGCTGAATAGACGATCCTGCCACTGCGTCTCTCCGGCCCGCTTGCGTTCGTGGGCGGCCACCACTACTCCGTCGCCGTGACGTATCGCCAGGTCGATCGACTCGGCGATGCGTCCGCGGGCGCCATCGCGGACCACCACGCGATCGACGACGGCCTCGACGTGGTGCGTTTTTCGCGGGGCCAGCTCGGGCGGATTTTCGACGTCGACCACCTCGCCGTCGACCCGCGCCCTCAGCAGGCCGGCCTTGCGGATCGCGGCGAAAACCTCCTTGTGCTCCCCCTTTCGCCCGCGGACCATCGGGGCGAGGATCATCACCCTCGCGCCTTGCTCTAGGGCCATTACGGCGTCGAGAACGTCTTGCGGCGATTGCTGGCTGATCGGCTCTCCGCAACGGTGGCAATGTGGCCGGCCCGCGCGGGCGTAAAGCAGCCGAAGATAATCGTATATCTCCGTGACCGTGGCCACCGTGCTCCGTGGGTTGTGGCTGGCGGCGCGCTGGTCAATGGAGATCGTCGGCTGGAGCCCCTCGATCAGATCGACGTCGGGCCGTTCGAGCTGATGGAGAAATTGCCGGGCGTAGGCGGACAGACTCTCGATGTACTGCCGCTGCCCTTCGGCGTAGAGTGTGTCGAAGGCCAGCGAGCTTTTGCCCGATCCGCTCGGACCGGTGAGGACGACCAAACGGTCGCGAGGAATGTCGAGGTCAATGTTTTGCAGGTTGTGCGTCCGCGCACCGCGGATGCGGACGCACTCGTCGGCGGTTGCTCGTTTTTCCGACGCCATCCGGTCGAGGCCCGAGGGGAGTGGGTAGAACCGTCCATTATCGAACCACTCAGTATATCGCGGCCGGAGGTGGAAGTAAAGTTTCGGCAAAGCGGCCGCGCGCGGCGACAGCCGCCGTTTTACGGCGAGAACAGCGGCTTCAACTCCAACGGCTTCAGCGGCAGGGCGGAGGAGGGACAAGAGCCGATCGCCAAATGCAATTTCAACTCCGCCGGCTCGAAAACCATCGTCTGCACGGTCAACTTGCCGAGATTCACCTGGTGGAGTTTTTCGGCCATCTCGGGCAGGCCAAGCCGGCCCATCGCGCGGCTGTGGACCAGTCGGCGATAGCGCCCGCAAAGAGCGAACATGGCCAGCTCGCTGCTGCGGAAGTGGTTGGTGCAGGCGCAGACGCCTTCGATAGAGTGCCGGGCGACCACCGTCTTGGGCGTCATCTCCAACACCATCCCGTCTTTCGCGTCGCACAACGCAAGGGAGAGGATCGTCGATCGTTCGGTATCGCGGAGCATCTTCTCCGCCTCCGCGATCGACTTGCACTGCTCGAGCACGCGGCGAAAGGCAAAGGTGTAGGGAACGCCCTTGGGATTGAAGATCGGCGCGCCGTCGCGGGCAAGAAACACCTCGTGGACGGCCACCGCCAGCCCGGCGTCGTTCATTCCCGAGAGGCAGCCGAACATGCCCGGAAACCCGATGGATACAAAGGCGTGCTTGCCCTTGGGGCGATGGACGGTGACGAGGCTGTAATTATCGAGCATTTCCAGGGTGTAAAAATCGAGGTTCCGGCCGAACAGCGGTCCGCCGGTCTTGCTGCGTTCGCCGTCGACGATCAGCGACGAGCAGGCAAAGCCGCCGCGATAGACGTCGGGCAGCATGTTGGCAAGCAACCCTTGATGGGGATCGATACCCAGGTGTTTGGCCGCCTCGCGCAGCTCCTCGCGATGATCGTCGGGCAACTGCTCGGCCAGGGCGGCGGCCATCTTGCGATACTGTTCCAGCCGATCTTTTCGCCCGGAGCGCTCCAGCAACCGACGCGGATAGTCGGCCAGCTGCCGGCAGGCCGCCGCGGTAAGGATCCCCTTTTGGCGGCCGATCTCGGCGGGGGTGCCGGAGACGGAAAGCACGGGCAGATCGTTGATGTACTTCAACTCGCCGCCGCCGGAGCGGGCTTCGTCGAAGACCCTCGGCTCTTCCGCCCGCGCAGCCGCGACCGATAACAGCAGCAGCAATATCGAAGGTGCTATATGCCGGATGCGACGCATGCTTTTATCCATATCGGAATTGCGTCGCGGAAACAAGGGGGACACGACGAATAAAAATAATTTACGGTTGTTTGCTTTTCGTCTATTTTTTTCTCACCCCTCGTTTGACGAATCCCGCCAAGCAGAGCAAGGCGGCCGCCAGCAGCGCGAGTGTGCCGAGTTCCGGCACGGGAATGAGCATCCCGCCGCCAATCAGCGAGTATGATTGGCCGCGCAGGTAAGCGTTCTCCGGCCGCGTCGGGCCGTAGTAAAGGTTCAACCCGTTGCCGGCGATGTCGGCGATTTGGTCGAGTCCGTCGGCCAGCAGCACTTCGCGCACGTATTGCGCGCCGCCGGGTGTGCCGTTGCCGTCTTGCAAAACCAGCGATGCTTCCGCCCCGAGGCTCAGCAGGCCCCAGGAAAAGTTGTCCGTATAGCCCGCTCCAGGACGCGCCCAAGTTGCTGCCTGCCATAGCCATGACGTGTTCCACGCTGGCGGAAAACTCCAATTCGGCCAGATCGGTGTTCCAGGCGGTGTTTTGGGTGCTGGCGTTGAGGAAATCGCCCGCGACGACGAACACGTCGTCTTCGTAATCGTTCACAGGGGACTGTCCCGATTTTCGCGGTTCACCGCGAAAATGGGACTGTCTCCCTCGGCGGTGAAGGGGACAGGCACATTTTTCGCCCTTGAAAGGGCGAAAAAATGAGCCAG
>JAFGLH010000048.1 GCA_016928165.1 Pirellulales bacterium
GCCGCCACCTGTTTTCAAGACAGGCTCCTCATCCGGCCGGATGACTTCCGTATTCAAGCTGCGGAGGCTGGAATCGAACCAACATGAAGACGTTCAGAGCGTCTCATCCTACCGTTAGATGACTCCGCATCGGTTCCCCCTGGAGACACCGGTCCCTCAAGGCAAGTTCGGGGAGGAGGGGTCGAACCTCCGTTTCCTGGTTCAAAGCCAGACGGCCTACCACTAGCCGATCCCCGATCATCGTTCTCAGAGCGCCCTGCGGGAATCGAACCCGCCTGTTCAGCTTGGAAGGCTGATGCCTCGCACCGATCGGCCAAGGGCGCACAAAGCGGAAGGTGGGAGAGTCGAACTCCCAAGGCTCATCGCTCGACCGCTTTCGATGCGGCTGCCATCGCCAGTTGGCTTGACCTTCCCTAAAGGCTGCGGTGGCAGGAATCGAACCTGCGACGTGACGCTTAACAGGCGCCCGCCCGTACCAGCACAGGCCCCACCGCAATGGATCAGTCAGGACGGCCGGATTTGAACCGGCGATCTCGTGCGCCCGGGGCACGCGGAATACCAGGCTTTCCTACGTCCTGTTCATCGAGAGCGCCCAGCGGGAATTGAACCCGCGCTTCCTGCATGGCAAGCAGGTAGGCTGCCACTACATCATGGGCGCTAAACATCGTGTGCCGAATTGTAAAAGAACATAGAGCACCGGGCGGGACTCGAACCCGCGTCCCCGCCGACCACCGCTACGCGGCGGTGCCCGGGGTGCGGTATCTTTGCCACTGGACGACCAGTGCCGATTTCAGTGGGACCAGAGGGACTTGAACCCTCACTTCCCGGGTAAGAGCCGGGTATGCTGCCGCCGACCAACCTTCGGTCGGTGCCCGCCTTGATCCCAGTTGTGTCGAATAATCGGCGCGGAGGGAGTCGAACCCTCGGCCTGGATCTTATAAGGATCCTGCTCTTACCGCTGAGCTACGCGCCATCGCGACGAGTAGGGCCGGCGGGACTCGAACCCCGGGCACCGCCGCGAAGCGGTGGTCGTCCCGGATTAAAAGTCCGGTATGCTGCCGTTACACCACGACCCTCCAGTCGGTCGGGCGTATTCGTTTCAAGCGAGTTTGTTGTGTCATTTCATCACTCTGTTCAGTTGTCATTAGTGGTAGCCCTGAGAGTCGAACTCAGCGCCACTCGGTTATCAGCCGGGTTTGGGCAACCGGCCCTCGGCTACCGACAGTCGGGATGGCAGGATTCGAACCTGCGATCTTGTGTTCCCAACGACCACCGCTTCGCGGCGGTGCCCGACGGGTTCGCCGCTACCCTACATCCCGTCTTTCAGTCAGAACGGCCGGATTTGAACCGGCGATCTCTTGGCCCCCAGCCAAGCGCGATAGCCAGGCTTCGCTACGTTCTGTTTGCAGTGGCTCGTGCGGGAGTCGAACCCGCCTCTGAGCCTTGAAAGGGCGCGATCCTCTAACCGATAGACGAACGAGCCGCATCGGCGCGCGGTCTTTGCGCAGTGGGCCGGGAGGCGCTCGAATCCTCGTCTCCTGGTTTTCAGCCAGGTGCTATACCATCTCAGCTACCGGTCCAGATAATAAAAAAACCCGATGTCGTTTGTGACACCGGGTTTTGGTATTCCCGCAGGATTACGACCGAGCGTCACAAGCGCAAAGGATGGCACGGGGTATTATCCGCCGCTGGTGCAGAATAACCCGTCCCTTTGCGTTCTTGTATCGAACTCAGTCGTAAAAACATCATGGCAGTTCTAAAAATGGCTTTTAAAGGCTCTTAATACCTGCATACACAGGTTACTACCTACTCTAACATATCAGACGCAGAAAGGTTTCGCAAGGTTCACATTATTTTTTCGGAAATTTCCCTTCCAATATCTACAGATTCCAATCCCCCTTAAAATATTCCCTGAAATATTCCGATTTTTCCGATGTCCTCGGATGAGCCGCCTCTCCATCCATCTCTCAGTTCTCCAAGCACTCGAGGCCGGGGAGTGCTGCCTTAGGAAGGACGAATAGCTTGGATCAGTCGAAAAGCATTGTCGTGGAAGACGGCTTCAATGGCTTTCTGATCGAGGCCGAGTTGCTCACATGCCGTGCGAATCGCCCGCAATTCTTCATAAATATAGAGGGTATATTTCGCTTCGACCTCCGGGGGCTCACGACGGCGGTTGAAGAAAAAAGGATAGTTCGTATGGTTGACGTATTCCCGACCCTCGAAACGCCGTCGGCCGCGCATATAAAAGACGGGATTATCGCTGCCGTAGAGGATGCGGCGGGAACCGAACGTCTGCAAAGCCAGGCGATGCACGTCCGGGTTGAGCACGGCCGAACTATCGAAGTAGAGCCCTTCATCCTCGGCAAAATGCGGAAAGGCTTCCTGGGCATGAGGCAGCGTGTAGCAGCGCCCAAGATGGGCGACCACCAGAAGGAGGTTCGGGTATCTCCGGCGGATCTCCCGGATTTCGGCGATATTCTCCGGATGCCCCAGCCGTCCGGCCTTGGGAACGTGCAGCGTCACCCAGGCGCGCCGCTCGTCGAGCAGTTCAAGTTGGTGACGGGGCAGAAAATCGAAAATGCTTGCCTCCAAGTGCCTGTCCCGGCTCGTCGGATCGTTGCTGATCAGGGCGTAATAAACCTTCACTCCGAGGACATGCGGTTGATCCAACTCCCTGGCGACTTGCTCGGCGGACCATTGCGGCCGGATCACTGCGAGCCGATACCAGCCCCGCCGCACGCATTCGTCCTGGAGCCGGGCGTTCTCGCCTTCGATGTCAAAATCGAGGCTTACCGATCCGAAACAGAGGCAGGAAAATTCCCGGCCGGGAAAGATCAAGCGGTGGCAGCGGTCGGCGTCGTCCGCGCCGATCGGCTCCATGACTTCGTTGACCCAATACTGCCGCCGCTTTTCCTCGCTCATGCTCGCCAGCCGAAAATGCGGTTCGCTGACGTGCGTGTGAGCGTCGAAAATCCGCCGGGGAAGCCACGGATCGAGATGTTCGGACCAGAACGCCCGATCGACGTCGGTATATTGCCAAACGTAATAGAGGGGCGTGGGAAGCATGATTCGCTATGCGGCCGGACCAAGGTCGCTTTCTGCAGGGGATAGTGGTTCGTTTTCCGCTTCGACGGTTACGCTGCCGAACGATCGAAGCCCGCGAAATAATCGCGCAGCAAGCCGTTGTAGGCCGATTTCCCTTCGCCGGGTAAAACCCTGCGGCACGGAGGCGCCCAAAGCCGGGCGATTTCGGCCAGGCCGACGCGTGGTTCCACGAGTTTTCGGGCGATCATGGCCGCGCCGAACGCGCCGACGTCGCTCGTCTTGACGCAGCTTAGGGGCAAATTCGCGATATCGGCGATGATCTGCGGCGTCAAGCGGCTTGCGGCGGCGCTGCCGCACATCGTCAGGCGGCAAACGGGAAAACCGGCGTCGACCAACAAGCGGATGTGCCGCAGCAATTCGCACGCCAGACCTTCAATCACCGCCCGCACCAGATGGTCGCGTGAATGGGAGAACGTGATGCCGTCCAGGCGTCCCCCGCCGGGATTGAAACCGTCGGCATTCGGACAACCCGCCAGGAACGGCCAGAAACGAAGTCCCTCGCTGCCGGGCGGAACGGCTGCACAGGCCGCATCCAAGCGCTCGACGCCGAACGACTTCTCTCCGAGCAGGGACATGGCCCATTCGATGGCCGATCCGCCGTTTCTCAAGGAAATCATCTGGCCGTAAAGTCCCTCGACGGGATGAGAGCAGACGAATCCTTCCTTGACGCAGGGCGGCGCCAGTTTCTCCGTGTTCGCCAGCAGCACCCATGCCGTACCTGCGCCGAAGTTGACGTCGCCTCGCTCCACGGAAGCGGCGCCGAGCGAGGCCGCGTACTGATCGTGGATCGCCGGGGAGACGGAAATGCCCTCGGGCAGGCCGAGAGCTTCCGCCGCGGGGCCGTGGAGCGCGCCTGCCGCGACGGTCGCGGGCAATAAACACGGCAATTGATCCTCGCGAAGTCCGAGCCGGGCCAGGAGATCGCGGTCGGCCGCTCCTTGCCAGGGATTATAGAGCAGGGCGATTCCCAGCGAGGTGGCGTCGTGGGCGCGCCGCCCGCAGAGCCTGCCGACGATCGCGTCGCCCACGAAACCGAGACGGCGCGGCGGGGCGAGCGCGGCGGGCGATTGGCGGCAAAGGCGGAGAATCTGGCCGATGGCCAGGCCGCTTCCGCCGTGGCCGATGCGCCGGGCGAAGAAATCCGATCCCAATTCCGCGGTCAGTTCGGCGTCGTAGGGCTGCCCGCGACGGTCGAGCCAACTGATTACGGGTCCGAGAGGATGGTCGTCCGCATCGAACAACTGCAGCGCGCCGCCCTGGCTCGACACGCCGATCGCCCGCAGGGACCGGACCGCGAGTTCTCGCGTGGCGGAGCGGATCGCGGTCCGCAGGCCCTCCCAAATCTGGTCGAGGTCCTGTTCGACTCCGCCGTCGGGCGCAGGGAACCGTTCGACCGGCGCGCTGCCGGTCCCCAGCGTGGCCCCGTGCTCGTCGACGACCACGGCCTTGACGTTCGTCGTTCCCAAATCGACGCCCAGGTACATGGACTAGACCTCGATGTAATCGGCATCCAAAAGCGCCGCGGCGATTTTCAATCGCGGCCGCGCGTCGCCGAAGCAAATTGCCTGATGATGCGGGCCGCCGGCCAAGGCGTAGGCCGTCAGCCAATCGCGGACGTTTCGGCGGTTCCGGATTTTTCCGTAGGGAACCTGCATTGCTCGAAGTTCGCCACAATCCGGAATCTCCATCAAACTGACGATCAGCCTCCAGCGATTGCGCGGTCCCAGCGCCAGAGCGCACAAGGTTGCGGGGCCGGGGGCAAACCTGGTGATCAACGCAAGCTGCCTGCCGCGCGTTCTGGCGATGGGCGTCGAACGCGCCGCCAGGGGCGTCTGGCCGTCCTTGCGGGCCATGGCGATATTGGCTTCCCCCATGTGGCTCAGCAACACGCCGTCGCCGGCGAAATCGATGGTGAAAATCTCGCTGAAACTCGCGGGCGGCCTCAGCCGGTTGAGGAACCAAACGCCCGCGGCGCCGACCAGATCGCCCTCGCCGGCAAAGCCGATTCCCTCGGCCATCATCCGGCTGACGGCGACGAAAGGCAGGGTTTCGGTCCGCTCGTCTTCGCCCAAGGCGAGGAATTGGAAACTCAGGGCGTCCAGGCGATACTCGGCGACCATCGAGCGCAACGAGGCTTCCGCGCGGGCCGTGCCGTCGAGATCGGCGTCGCCCACGTCGGCCGCCACGGCGTATGACCGGCGATATTCCTCCTTGAGCCGGTCGACGTCGGCTTTCGGAGCCGCCCGGGCGCGGTGGATGTATTCCTCAACCGGCAGCGGCTGCCAACAACAGCCCAAGGTGGCGGCCAGATGCGTCGTATCGATGGCGAAATCGCCCATGCCGGGAAAGGGATATCCCAGCAAACCCAAACGGCAGCGCCGCAAGCTGGAAACCGCCGCCGCGGCGGAGAGGAATCCGTCGAGATCCCGCAGGGCGTCCCGGTCGGAAAGATGCGACGTCGCGTAGTGAAAGGGCACGCCGCTGCGCAGCAGCACGTTCGCCAGATCCTGCGTTCCGTGAACGCCGTGGTTGTGGATGATCCGGTCCCCGTCGAAGGCGTCGTCGACCGCGAAAAGCTCCTGCGTGTTCCAGAGGAAGATCGGCAAGCGGGTGCGCCGCAGCGCCGGCAGCAGCATTTGGCTCGGCGCGTAGGTCAAGCACACGACCAGCAAGGCGTCGCAGCCGGCCGTTTCATGCTCGGCCGCCAGGGCCTCGAGATCTTCCCGGCGATAGACGGCATTTGAAAACCGCACTTCCGCGATCGATTCCAAGGCGGGAACGGCTCGAATCCGGAACCACGCTTCGCGCTCGCGGCGGAGCGACGGCGCGAGCCGCTCGTACAACTCCAACGTCACGGCCAGCACGCCTACCCGCGGTTTTGTCGGTATCGAGGAGGTCATATCCTGTTCTTTCCGCCGCCGTCGATCGGTTATTGCAGTTGATGTTCTCGGCAAGCGTCGTCTGCCGTCATGCCGCGTTTCACCACGTCGCACAGGGCCGCCTGGAATTTTAAGGGATCGGGCACTTGGATTGCATTGCGGCCGAAAACCACGCCTTCCGCGCCGTCCTCCACCTCGCGCTGGGCCAGCCGGAGCGCCTCGCGCTCGGTCGGCAGTTTTTCCGCGCCGAGGCCGAACACGGGAACGGGAACGGCCGACGAGACGGCTGGGAAATCGCACGTATGGAAAGTTTTTATGGCATCCGCGCCAAGCTCCGCGACGACACGGCTGCCGATCAACACGTTCTCGTGCAATTGGGGAGGCGTCATGCCGGCGTGGCCGGCGGGAAAATATTCGCCGATGACCGGGATCCCCAGCGCGTGACATTCGTTGGTCAGCCTGGCGAAAATCTCCACGTTGGCGGCGTCCCGCTGCTCGTCGCCGGTTTGCAGCGTAAGCGATACCAGCGCGAGATCCATGCCTTCGCGCAGGGCATCCTGCACGCCGTAGGCGTTGACGCTCTTCGCTCCCAAGTATCCGAAATGGAAGCAGTAGACGGTGTTCCAATTGAGCCGCACCACGGCCAACGGCCGCTTCGCTCCGGCGAAAACGCCCGCGCAATGCCGAATCATGCCCGGGGCGAGCAGGACCGCGTCGATCGCCGGATTGATCTTCGCCGCCGTGGCCGGCAGATTCTCCATGCCCGGGATCGGACCGTCGAACAGGCCGTGATCGATGGCGACGATCACCGCCCGCCCGTCGCCCATCAATCGTTGCAGGCGAATTCCACGTCCGTCGAAATTCATGTGGGACTCCTCGGATGCAGGGAACAACGTTTTCTCGTCGGCGCCGTCGGGGAGACTTTCCAGAATCGTACTTCACTTAGTGTAACTGTTTCGATTTGTTTACGCTTGAAAATTTGCGCAACTTTCGTGCAATTTTGCGCATTCCGGTTTGCGGGGCGTTCCGTCTTGGATGAGGATCAGAGGATTTGAGTCGCATCCGGTCGTCGGCGGCTAACAGCCGCCGCGGGGACATCCACGGATCTCTCGGCGGCTGTTAGCCGCCGGCTAGCAGTTCGACGCTCTTTAACGACGCGCTCTATTTTCTTTTTTTCCCGGGGAATCATTTCACTTTTCTCCGCGGTTCGAGAGAGCCATGTTTTTACGGTGTTTTGGGGAGTCGGCGAATGGCACTTTGCATCCATCGCCTGTTTTTCGATTTTTTACACAAGAGGGGGTCTTTTGAACCGTGTTTTTCCGAGTTTTCCGCGAATTGTAAAACACAAAAATTCCTGAGGTGCGAAAGGGGTGTGCTGAAACGGAGGCTCCGCAGGGTGCAAAAAATGGGGATCATTTGAAAGGGATTGGGGATTAGGGATTGGGTGTTTCTCAGTTGGTCATCAAAAGTCGAAAAATGCACGGTCGGGTCCCCAGTCGGGTGGTTTTTTCCGTTTTTTTAGTGGACTTAGTTACTCAACAAAAATGCAATTTTCCACGTTTTTTTAGGGGGACCGTTTTTCTCGTTCCGAAACTGGAGTTTCGGAACGAGCCGTTGGGGTCGGCGCCTATTTTCCACGCAAAGGCGGTGTGTTCGGATCGGATTGCCAAGGAGCGATAATGAACTGATGTACATTATATCAGCGGGGTGGCCCATTTGCAAGAGGTTTTTTCAGACCGGATGGATTTTTCACGTCGATTTGGAGCGGCTGGGGGGTGGATCGTCCGCCGGGTGAATGTCAACAGGGCCTCGTGTCTCAACCGACCTGAATTGACGGGACGAGTGCAGGTTATGCTTTAGCATAACACTTTGGCATGCAGCGATTTTTGTTATGCTGAAGCATAACCTCCAACCTCTCACTCCGGGTCGGTCGGTCCACCAGGCAGCAGGGACAATCCGGGGACTGATCGCCGTGGAGCGATTCTTCCCGGTGATCGAGTCCTCGATGATCACGAAATCCATCGTCTCGGCGCCGATCAGGTGATCCGATGTTCGCGGCGATAGTGAGACAAGGTCGCGCCCACGACACGATGAAAAACTTTGCTTAAATAGCTGAGGCTCCCGAAGCCGGCGCAGTCGGCGACTTTTTCGAAGGGCAAATCGGTCTCGACCAGCAAGCGTTTGGTCCAATCCAACCGGACTCTTTCGATTTCTTCGCGTGGAGATCGTCCCAGGATACGATGGAAACGAATTTCCAATGCGCGGCGGGACAGAGCGATCTGTTTCACGACGTCTCCCACGCCGATGGGATGCTTTGCATGGTTGCGGATATAGGCGACCGCCGCCGCCACCTCGCGGTCTTCGACGGCGAAGACGTCGGTCGAGAGGCGCGTGACGACCCAGAGGGGTTCGACGAAGAGCGTCTGCCGCCGTTTTTGCCTTCCGGACATCAGATCGTCCAACAATTTCGCGGCTTGATAGCCGCCTTGTTCGGCATTGAGGGCCACGCTGGACAAGGGCGGATTGGAGAGTTCCGAGAGCAGGGGATCCTCATCGACGCCGACGACCGCCACATCGTGCGGCACGGATAATCCGCCGAGGGCGCAGGCTTCGATGATCTGTCGGCCGCGAACGTCGTTGCAGGCCATGACGCCGAGCGGCTTCGGAAGCGATTGAA
>JAFGLH010000049.1 GCA_016928165.1 Pirellulales bacterium
CTGGCTCATTTTTTCGCCCTTTCAAGGGCGAAAAATGTGCCTGTCCCCTTCACCGCCAAGGGGGACAGTCCCATTTTCGCGGTGAACCGCGAAAATCGGGACAGTCCCCTGTGAACGGTTACAACCGTTGTATAACACAATCATTGATTAAGTGTTGAAATGAATCCAAATACCCAAAAACCGCAGGTGCTGATCGTCGGCGGCGGCATGATTACCCACGACCAACTGCTCCCCTCGCTCTATCATCTGCAACGGCTGGGGCGCATCGGGCCGATCTCCGTCTGCGCGCTCAATTCCGCCCCGCTGCGGGCGCTGGCCGACGAGCCGGCTTTCAAGGAGGCTTTTTCGGGCCAAACATTTCGAGCGCTCCCTGGATTGGACGAGCCGCCGGAGAAAAACTTCCCCGATTTGTTTCGCCAAACGATAGCCGACCTGCCGCCGGGCAATATCGTGTTCGTCGCCGTGCCCGACAATTTCCACGGCGAAGTGATCCGGGCGGCCATCGAACGCGATCAGCACGTCCTTTGCGTCAAGCCGCTGGTCCTAAGCTGCGCGGAGGCGAAGCGGATCGAGGACGCTGCCCGCGAGCGCGGCTTGTTCGTCGGCGTGGAATATCACAAGCGGTTCGACCGCCGCTCGCTCGACGCCCGGGGACTGTACCGCGCCGGGCGGTTCGGCGAGTTCCGCTGCGGCGAGGCCAAGCTGGTCGAGCCGTACTACTATCGCCACTCCAACTTCCAAAACTGGTTCACCAAGGAAAACAGCGACCCGTTCACCTACATCGGCTGCCACTACGTCGATCTGGTCTACTTCATCACCGGCCTGCGCCCGGTCGAGGTCTCCGTCCGCGGCGTGGAAGGGACTTTTCCCAACGGGAAGGTCGGCTATATGTGGTCGACCGGGCAGGTCGTGTGGGAGAACGGCGCGGTACTCAGCGTGCTCAACGGGCTGGGCTATCCCGACGCGGGGGCCGGAACAAACGACCAGGGCCTATGCATGTTCTGCGAGGGGGACGATTGCGGGGGCATCATCCGCCACGACGATCAGTATCGCGGCGTCAGCCACGGCTACGCCGACGGCCGCCAGCCGACCGCCTTCCGGTTCGTCAGCCCCGATTATTTCCGGCTCGTCCCCTGGCAGGGCGAGGGGCGCAAGCCGGTCGGCTACGGCTACGAATCGGTCGAGGCGTTGGTCGAGACGGCCCGATCGGTGAACAACGCCGGCGACGACCCGGTCAAGCGTCGCGAGGCGTTGGCCGAGATCGACCGGCGGGGCATATTGGCCACGCCGGCCAACAGCTTTATCAACGAGTTGGTCGTCGAGGCCGCCCGGCTGTCGATCCTTCAAGACGGCCGCCCGGCGCGGATTGAGTACGAACCCGAACCGCGGGTGCAATGTGGATAGCGAATAGTGGATAGTGGATGGAATTCCGCCTTCTACGTTGGGGTGGCGGTTCGCCTGCCGCCCCAACTGACTTTTGTTGCTCTCCTCTTGCCATTCTCTCCTCGAAAAATATCTCCCCCCGGCGGCCTGTCGGACGGTGGCGATCCGTGCTATTCTGTTTTGGTGCGGGAGGTCCGTTAACGGACGCTCCCTAAACGCCGGACCTATGACCGCCCGCGGCGGACAACGCCCGTCAACGGGCCTGGCAACACGATAGACGGCCGTGATGAACGTCGAAATATATTCCTCATACGTCGAGCATCCGAGGTACGGCAAAGGACCGAGATTCACCGGCCTCGATCCTGACAGAAACGATCCGGACGTTCATTTTCATATACGAGTCGGTATTCATTCTTGCTGGATACGGCCGGATGTTGCCTGACCTTAATTGAGGAAGGCGTTTTTCACGTTCGCCAAACGGAAAAGGTTCGCGGGATCATCAATAATTTGCCCCCGGAGCAACGCGCCGGTCCATCCTTCGAGAAAATTATCTCAAGATTGCACAACATCGAAAAACAACCTCAAAAACCATGAACAACACCCTCTCCACCCAACTGCTGTTTGAACTCTCGAAACCCGGCTGCCGGGCGGCGCAACTGCCCGAGTGCGACGTGCCGACAAAACCGATCGACCAACTGCTGCCGAAAGATAGTCTCAGCAACACCGCGCCGCCGCTGCCGGAACTCTCCGAGCCGGACGTGGTAAGACACTTCACGAACCTCTCGACGCGGAATTTTTCCGTCGATACCCATTTCTATCCGCTCGGCTCCTGCACGATGAAGTACAACCCGAAACGGAACGAGCGGCTCGCGGCCCTGCCTGGCATGGCCGACTTGCACCCCTATCAGCCGGAATCGACGCTGCAAGGGATGCTGGCCCTGCTGCACCAGTGCCAGCACATGCTGGCCGAGATCGCCGGGCTGCCGGCCGTTTCGCTGCAGCCGGCCGCCGGGGCGCACGGCGAGATGACCGCCATGCTCGTGGCCGCCGCCTACTTCCGCGATCGCGGCGAGAAGCGGACCACGGTGCTGATCCCCGACTCGGCCCACGGCACCAACCCGGCCAGCGCGGCGATGGCCGGCTTCACGGTTGCTACGGTGAAAAGCACGCCCGAGGGTTTCGTCAACCTCGACGACCTGACCGCGAAGGTGAATGAGCAGACGGCCGTCTTCATGATTACCAATCCGAACACGCTCGGGCTTTTCGAGCCGCGGATCGGGCGGATCGCCCGGACGGTCCACGAGGCGGGCGGTTTGGTCTACCTCGACGGGGCCAACATGAACGCCATTCTCGGCGTCGCCCGGCCGGGCGATTTCGGCGCCGACCTGATGCACTTCAACCCGCACAAAACCTTCAGCAGCCCGCACGGCGGCGGCGGCCCCGGCGCCGGACCGATCGCCGTGGCCGAGCGACTTGCCCCATACCTGCCGACGCCGGTCGTGGCAAAGGACGGCGGCGGATTCCGCTTGGACTACGACCGGCCCAAGTCGATCGGCCGGGTGCGGAGCTTTTTCGGCAACGTCGGCGTGTTGGTCCGCATGTACTGCTACATCCGCTCGCACGGGCCGGAGGGTCTGCGGCGGATCGCCGAGGACGCCGTGCTGAACGCCAACTATCTGCTCCATCGGGTAAAGGACTTCGTGCCGGTCCCCCACGGCGGCCGCTGCATGCACGAGTTTGTCGCCTCCGGCGCGAAGTTGAAGTCCGACCGGGGCGTCTCGACGATGGACGTCGCCAAGCGGCTGTTGGACTACGGCTTCCACGCCCCCACGGTCTATTTCCCGCTGGTCGTCCGCGAGGCGATGATGATCGAGCCGACCGAGAGCGAAAGCCGGGCGACATTGGACGCCTTCGCCGAGGCGCTGGCGAAGATAGTTGAGGAACCGGCGGAATTGCTCCACGACGCCCCGCGCGATTTGCCGATCTCCCGGCCCGACGAAGTGCAAGCGGCGCGGAAACCGGTGTTGCGGTGGAAAGAGGGGGATTAGGGACTGGGGACTGGGGGTTGGGGGTTGAATATTATTAACCCGGCGTTTTGCCGCCCCGTCCACGCGGCGATAATTTGTAACCGTTCACAGGGGACTGTCCCGATTTTCGCGGTTCACCGCGAAAATGGGACTGTCCCCCTCGGCGGTGAAGGGGACAGGCA
>JAFGLH010000050.1 GCA_016928165.1 Pirellulales bacterium
CCAGCCCCCCAGCAACATCAAACACAAGACCACCGTGGCGACCATGTATGAAAAGACCGGCCCGCCGACGAATGAAGGGGAGAGAGGGGAGGAGATGGGGGAAAGGGATAAAAGGGGTAATTGAAAGCCGACTTCTTCTACATTCAAGGGAATGGGCAGATCGATCGGCTTAATGCCGGCCGCGCCATGCCGCCATTCCAAACCGTGATGGAGCCGCATGTAACCGCGATAGTAGCGGCGTTGGTCCGTTCCTTGGGCGAGCAGGACGTTCAGCCGGGAGCGGTTCGCCGCATCGAACCCGCCGTCGATCAGTCGTTCGAGCAGCGACTCCAATTCGACGGTCCAATCGTCACTTCGACCCATCTTGCCCTCCTTCAGCGGCTTCCAAGGCAGCCGCCTCATTGATGCACTTCCAGAGGGCGCGGCGAATGCGGCCGAGGGATTTCGAGACGGAGTTGACCGGGCGTCCCAATTCGGCCGCCAACGCGCCGACCAACGCCCCAGGCTGATAGCGGCGCTCGATCAACTCGCGGTCGCCGGGGGAGAGTTTATCCAGGCAAGCCTCCAAAAACGTTTTTAGATTTTTCAGGAATTCCGGCTCTTGCGCCTCGTCGGCGGCAATCTGCTCCAGAACGGCTCGATCGAGCACGGGCACGTCGCGCGAGCTTTTCTCGCGGATTTTAAGCACTTCAAGATACGCGATGCGTGCGGCCCAGGCGTAGAAACTCGCTTCCGAGTAGCTCTCGTCGAATTTCTTCCACATCACCAGAAAGGTCTGCTGCAACACGTCGTCCACGTCGTGGGCGCGGGGCATCAACATTCGCACGTACTGATAGAGCCGGCCCTGATGGGCGACCAACAGCTTCATAAAGCGATCGACGTTTTCGGGAGGCGTGGTATCCATCTGCACCGTCGACAAGTGCTACGTCAAGTTTTAATTTGGGTATAAACCGTGTAGCGGCCCCGCTACACGGACAATTCCAATCTTTCACATCGAGAAATCCTCTCCCTCCTATAGTAATCCCGACGGCGGAGAGAAATCTGTGTTTTCGGGCGGCGTTTTTTCCTCCGGCAGGGAAAACAACCGCCTGAAACAACCCCGAAGGCCCTCTCTTAGGGCATGGGTCCGGTTTGATCAGTGCGTGCGGTCTTACCCGGCACAATCGGTGCGTAACGCATCCGCGGTAGGGTAATAGACATTCGTTGCCAGGCGATTTTTGGGGGCCGGATATGCGGATCGCAACGGTTGCCGGGCGGATTTTTTTCGACGGATTTTTTGACACTGCGTCAAACGTGAAGTACCCTTGGCTTAGGCCGGGAAATCGGACCCGTTTCCCGGCCTGCTCGCCGCTAAGCCACGATTAACCGCGTCGCCCACGGCCGCTTGCCGGCCGTGGCGTCGCCCCCACCAACCACGGACGACATCATGCGAAAACGGGTCTATGCAGTCGGAATTCGCGCTTCCTTGGCGGCCATTGCATTGCTGTTTGCCACCGTCGCCGCCGCGCACGCTCAGCTTACCACTACCATCGCCATCTCGGACCCTCACGGCGAGATCGAGGAATTGCTCGGCCGCGGCCGGCAGTTGGAAGTCGAGCGCCGTTGGGGAGAAGCCCTGGCCGTCTACGAAGACGCGATTAGGCGGTATCCCAAAGAGCCTGAGTTGCACGAACGTTTCGACGGCGCGCGGCTCCACTACGACGTCGAACGCCGCTACGCCGATCGCAGTTTCCTCGATTCGCTTAGCCGGCTTTCCACCGAGCGGGCGTTGAACTTATACGCCCAGGTATTGTTGAAGATAGAATCCCACTACGTGGAAACGCCGCGTTGGAAAGACATGTTGGATCGAGGGACGAACAACCTTCGCGTGGCGTTGAGCGAACCGATCTTCTTTGAGCGGAACGTTCCTCGGCACAACCGGCTGGCCGTGGAAGCGTTTCAGGACGAGTTGCGTAGGACCGTGGAGCCGTGGTCGGTGGTCAGCCGCGCCGAAGCCCGCCAGGCGGTCTCCTCCGTTGCCCGGCTGGCCCAGCAGCGGTTGGAAATAAACCCGACCGTGGTCGTTTTGGAGTATCTTTGCGGGGCGACCAACGCGCTCGATCCATATTCCGCATATTTGACGCCCAACCAACTCAATGAAGTATACGCGCAGATAGAAGGGAATTTCGTCGGGCTGGGCGTCGAGTTGAAGGCTCGCGACGGCGGATTGGTGATCGTGGGAGTGATCTCCGGCAGCCCGGCCGAGCGGGCCGGGGTCCGCGTCGGCGACCGCATCATCGCCGTCGACGGACGCTCGACCGCCGAGATGTCCACCGATCAGGCGGCCAATCTGCTGCAAGGCCCCGAAGGGAGCACGGTCGCGCTGACCCTGGCCGCGCCCGAGCAGCCGGCCAGAAAAGTCGCCGTCGTGCGGCGGGTGGTCGAAGTGCCCAGCGTGGATCGGGTCGGCATCATCGACCGACGATACGGCGTCGGATACATCCAGTTGACCTGCTTCCAAAAGACCACCGCGCGGGACCTCGACGCCGCGCTTTGGAAGCTGCACCGCGAGGGCATGAGGAGCCTGGTGATCGACGTTCGCAACAACCCGGGCGGATTGCTGATGTCGGCCGTCGAGGTGGCCGACCGGTTCATCGAGCGGGGGATCATCGTATCGACCCGCGGCCGCAGCGCGGCCGAAGACTTCACATACTCGGCTCACGACATCGGAAAATGGCGGATGCCGCTGGTGGTGATAATCGACCAAGACAGCGCCAGCGCGGCGGAGATTTTCGCCGGCGCCATCCGCGACCACATGCGAGGAAAGATCGTCGGGGCCAAGAGCTTCGGCAAGGGATCGGTGCAGGGCATTTTCCCCTTGGAGGAAGCGAACTGCGGCGTGCGTTTGACGACGGCGAAGTTCTACTCGCCCTCTGGGCGGCCGTTCAGCCGAGTGGGCGTCGAGCCGGACATAATCGTCCGCGCGGCCGCCCGGCCGATCAACGGCCGTTTGCCCGACGGCGAGGACGCGATGCTGGCCGCCGCCGCCGAGGCCGCCCGCAATCTGACCCAACCGCTGCAAGCCCGCAACTCGCAGTGAGCGATTAACCGGCTCAGCGGACCAGCCAAACGGGCGAATAAAGATAATAGCTGGCCGTCGTGCCGCCGGGGGCGGGTATGCCGCCGTAAATTTGCACACGGGCGGGCTGGACGATCACTCGCTTGCCGCTCATGTTCCCGGTCAGCTTGACCTCCATGACCCTCACGCCGGCGAAGCCGACGATCTTGTACATGGCCCTGTTGCCGGGGCCGGATACCGAGTCGAACAAGGGAACGATCCGCGGCTGTCCGCGGATGGAAGCTAATTCGCTCTTCATGCCCGCGCTGATGCCCGTGTCGCCGTTCAGTTCCACGTATCCGTCGGGTCCGAGTTCCAACTTGCCGCCGATGTGATCGAGGTCAGATGCATTCACGCCGTCGACGATCTGCCGGCGCAGATCGGCGGTGCTGTTGTTATCCGCGCCGATGTCGACCGTGCCGCGGTTGCCGGGCGAGCCGGTGTCTTGCGGAAAGAGGTTTCCTTCCGGCACGCCGTCGGGGCCGGGAGCAATCTCTCCGCTCTGCTCATCCCAACTCCACTGGTCGTCGGCGGGGCCGTCAAGCATTTCCAGCCAAGTTTGCCGATCCATCGCAAAGGGGAGCATTTTCACGTTTCCCTTTTCGAGAGGCGGCGAAACGACGCCGGAAAAGTTGTCGAGAAAAACGGCCGTCGCCTGGGCGGCGTTGGGAGTGGAATCGACGCCGATTACTCTGGCGAAGAACGAGGGAACTTCGCCGTTGATCTCGTCGGACCGCCTTACTCGGACGCGGACGGCGTTGAACGTGCTCGGATCGGTAGTGTCCAGCGCGGCGTCCGGGCCGTCGGCCGGATCGAGCCTTCCGAAGGTCACGTCGGCGTCGGCCAATTCCGGTTCAATTCCGCCGACCGGATTGCGGCGGGCGTAATAGCGGGCCTTTTCCAAGGCATTACTTTGTATCTGCTCCGGCGTATTCTGCAGGTTGAAGGCCCGCGCTTCGTATAATTCCCAGGTGGCGGCCAGGGCGGCGGCGTCGGCCGCCGATTGCAACTGCGTGCGGACCAGCGTAACGTAGCCGAGGTCCACGGCCATCGCCACCAGGGCGAACATGGCCACCATCATCACCGCCGTCAGCACCAAAACTGTGCCGCGGCGGCGACGCTTGCGATGAGGTTTCATTGTAAATATCCCTCCCTGGGATTGCGGGAGGGTGCGCGGTGGAAGCGAGCTTCGTTCGTATGTCCGTCCCGCGCCGTTCCTCCCACAATCCCTAAAAACTTCTTACTCGTCGGATGAATGGACGACGCGCGGATCGGCGTCCTCGGCCAGTAGTCCCTCATCCGTGTAAGCCCTGATTTTCTTCAGCACCAGCGATTGCACGCGGTGGCCCGCGTAGCTGACGCCCGAGTGCTCCACGGAGTTCGCGGGGCTATATGCGTTGAGGTCCGCGATGGGGGCCGAAACGGCCAATTTTATCGAGCCTTCCCCGCCAAATTCGCCCCAAGTCGTCGAGGAACCGTTGATCACCTGGTACTCCAAACCGTCGTCGGTTTTTTGCATCACCTGGGTCCAACGAATGGTCTCGCCCGGGGTGGCCAGCACCGCTTGGTTCGGCGCCAACTGACTGGCCAGCAGTTCCTCGCCGTTCCAGGCCTGCAACTGCAGCCCTCCGGCGGCGAAGGCGGGCACGTCATGGTGGTTCACTACGAACGTCGCGCTGTGCGAGTCCATGCCGCTCATCGGCGAAATGGCGCAAGTTACCTGCGGGGCATCGCTGTCCGGCGACGGCTCGCCGATTACCAATTCCCAATCCTCCTCGATGCGGGTGATCTGAGGCTCTTCGGCCAAAGCGATGGAGGCCACGGCCGCCAGAATAGCGGCCGCCGCAAGGCAGCGAACCGCCAAAAAGCCGGAAACATTGTCGCGGTGTAACATCATTGCACGCTCCTGTCTGCCTTGGCGTCGGCCGTCGGACCACCCCGGCGGATTATAATGGCCACCGTGGTTTTCCACACCGTGCGGGTCGAGACCGCGGCCCGCGACCGGCGTCATCGGCTGCTATCAAAAAGCTGAAAAGCTGACAAAACTGCAAACGATGAGCGAACTTCGTCTCTATTGCAAGTTTACGTCATAAACTGGACAAACGAAGAGAAAGTCTTTATTTGCCCACCAACCAGTGGAGGAAGCGCCCAACTCGCGTTGGTGGCGGCGGGGAGCGTTGTTGGGTTTCGAGCGACATCTTCAGCAACTCTTGCAGTTTTTTGCGGACGTGCTTTGGCGGATCGGCCTCGAGCATCTGTTGGACGGTCTGGACAACTTGCTCGGCTTCCCCATTGTCGATCATCTCCTCGGCCAAGGAACTGAACACGACCCGCGCGGAATTCTCGCCGGAGGCCCAAGCCCGCCCCGCCGCCAAAAGCACGTTTTCCTCATATTCCTCGTCTTCGTCTTGAAACGACTCATAATCGGCGTCTGCGTCGAATATCGATTCCCCTATCTCGGGCGGCAGCGGCCGACAATGGACGCCCAAGTCATTCATAAATCCTTCCAAATAGCGGAGGTAACCGCGGGACGTAGGGCTGGTGTTTCCCCAGGTCTCGACCGAGGCGAGAATTGTTTGAAGTATTCCAATTATCGTTCCCCTGCCGGGCAACGGCGCCTCTTGGGCATATCCATCCCAATGTTGGCGGATGCTCCAGGCGATCAGGTGTTCTTCATCTCCCGCCGACGAGTCGTCGAGGGACGTCAGCCCCGACGAATTGCCATCCACGCCGCCGCGGACGTCGCGGATCAACCCTTCCAAGACCCTGCGAACGTGATGGTCGGTGATTTTGCGGTCCGTTATCACAAACGACTCGTAGATGCCGATTTCGGTCTGCATCAGGAAAGGGACCGAATCTTCGTTGCGATATTTGTTTCCGCAATAGGCTTGCGAAACCGGCTTTCGGCGTTGACGTTGCCGCTCTAGCCGGCGTTTTTTTTCCAATTTTTTCCGCTTGCATTTTTTCATGAGCATTCCCTGCTTGCATGACGTGAAGAGTTGAAGTTTTCAACATTAAACAAGATACCCCGCCAAAACGACAACCCCTCTTTAATAGCACGACTGCTAGCACCTTTGCAAACGCATAAACTGGCCTTGGAGGTTCCGCCGCGAGCGGGTAAATTTTTGCTTTCACCCAACCGCAAGGAAGCGAGGTAGAGCATGGAAGCTCGCGTCTTGAAGACCGCCCTGCCGGCGGCCGCCCGACGGTTCGCGCTCTTAGCCGTCGTGCTTTTGGTTTCGATGGGCGCCCGGCAGCGGAGCGCCAACTTCATCGTCGAGACGCCCGATCCGGCCTTCGCCCGGCAGGTCTCCCAGGCGGCGGAAAAGTACCGCCACGACCTGGCCGTCGAATGGCTGGGCCGTGCGATGCCCGACTGGGCACAGCCCTGCGTGATGACCGTCCAGGCCGCGCCGAACCTGGGCAACGGCGGACAAACTTCGTTCCAATTCCAAAACGGCGAGGTCTTCGGCTGGCGAATGTCGATCCAAGGCTCCCGCGAACGGATACTCGACTCGGTCCTGCCGCACGAAATCACCCACATGATCTTCGCCAGCCACTTCCGCCAGCCGTTGCCGCGATGGGCCGACGAAGGGGGCGCCACGAACGTGGAACATCAAAGCGAAAAAAATAAATACTTGCAGAGACTTTACGTCTATCTCCGCACCGGATACGGCATTTCATTCAACCGGATGTTCGCCATGAGCGATTACCCGCCGGGAATGAATCAAATGATGTCGCTCTACTCGCAAGGGTATTCGCTGGCCGACTATCTGATCCAAACGAGCGGACGGAGGAAGTACGTCGAATTCGTCGGCGACGGACTGAAGAGCGGCGATTGGGCCGGGGCCGTGCGAAAAAACTACGGAATCGACGACTTGGGCAACCTGCAAAACACGTGGCTGGCCTGGGTCAAGCGCGGCTGCCCGCCGCTGCGGTCGCTGGAGGGCCGGCCCGCCGCGCCGGATACGATGATCGCCTCCAATGGCCGCCGACCGCGACCCAAACCGAACTTGATCCACCGGGAACCCGACAGACGGTCATCGCCCGAAGCGGCGGACGACCTGGAGCCGGTCCATATTCCCTCCGGTCAAGTAGCGGCCGGCGCGGCGAAGGAGTTGCCCGCCTCCGGTTGGCATGCGGTCGGGGCCGAGTCTGCGGGGGCGTCCGCGACGCGGACGGCCCGCCCGCAGCCGGTTGAAAGTCCGTAAGACGACACAGCTTTATATTGAGATGGCAGTTTAACCGCCACGCCAGCCAAACGGCGCGACCAACGGTCGCGGCTTTACAATGCTCGAAACATTAAAAGAGCGCGTCTGCCGCGCCAACCGCGAACTGGTCGCCCACGGATTGGTCGCGCTGACGTGGGGCAACGCCAGCGGCATCGACCGGCAACGGGAACTGGCGGCGATCAAGCCTAGCGGCGTCTCCTACGATGAACTTTCGCCGGAGCGGATCGTCGTGGTCGATTTCGCGGGCCGCGTGGTCGAGGGAGAAGGTCGCCCCTCCAGCGACACGCCCACACATCTATATTTGTATCGCCATATGCCCTCCATCGGCGGCATAGTCCACACCCACAGCCGCCACGCCACGATGTTCGCCCAAGCGCGGCAAGAGATCCCCTGCCTGGGGACCACCCACGCCGATCATTTCCACGGTCCGGTGCCGGTAACTCGGCCGCTTTCACCTTCGGAGGTGGAAGAAGACTACGAGGTCAACACCGGCCGGGCGATAGTCGAACGCTTTGCGGAGTTGGACCCGACGTCGATGCCAGCGGCGCTTGTGGCGGGCCACGGCCCCTTCGCCTGGGGCAACGACGTTTCCGAGGCGGTCCACAACGCCGTGGCATTGGAAGCCGTGGCGGAGATGGCCCTCGGCACGCGGCTAATCGACGCCAAGGCGGTTGTCTTGGAGCCTTACCTGTTAAACAAACACTTCCTCCGCAAGCACGGGCCGGGGGCATACTACGGCCAGGACTGAAGCGAACGTAGCGTCCCGCGGCCGATCCTCTTCACGTCCTTCCGGCATTGCCCGTAGCTGTTATCTCAGTTGGCAACCGTTCACAGGGGACTGTCCCGATTTTCGCTGTTCACCGCGAAAATGGGACTGTCCCCCTTGGCGGTGAAGGGGACAGGCACATTTTTCGCCCTTGAAAGGGCGAAAAAATGAGCCAG
>JAFGLH010000051.1 GCA_016928165.1 Pirellulales bacterium
GCACGCACCAGCTTGGTTTTGCCGCGAAATAAGGTGCGTGCAAGCACGCACCCTACGGATTTGGAGCTTTCCGCAACAGAAACTAATTCCATTTGTGTAAGGTTTTCTCGGTCCAGGGTCAAGCACCTCCGACGATCCACAGAGAAGAGAGAAGGCCGGGTTGAAAACTCGGCGCGAACCACCATTGAATCGGATGCGGATAATGTCGCCGGATAATTGGCGCCCCCGACAAAATCAATCGCGGAATCAATAAACGACGAGTCGCCGATGCGGATTAGCCGAACGGGTTGTCGGCGTCTTCCTTTTCCGTTTCGTCCCCGTCCGACGCGCCGAAGGGGCTTGCTTCCGGCTTGGGGGCCGGCTTATTGTCGACTTTGGCCGCTTGCTTGCGTTGCTTGTCGTGAAAGATCGGCTCGACCTGCTCCACTTCGCGGAGGCATTGGATCAGGCCTTTCCGTCCGTAGAGGTAAATCCGATCGGTGTCGATATTGGCGATTTTCTCCGCGACGTTCTCGATGGGGACGGCGTCGATTTGGGCCCCGCCGCCGGCGTCGATAATCAACAGCCGTCCGAGTCGATCGACGGCGTAGACGCGTTGGGCGGAGGCCGCGACAAACTGTACAACAGCCGGCGTCTTCCAGAGGTTCTTGCCGGTTTTGGACTCCAGGCAGTACATGCCGCCCAATTGCGTGGCGAGATAGAGGCGGTCGCCGATCAACGCGGGGGTTTCGACGATCGGCTCGCCGGTGGAAAACCGCCAGACGGTGCTGCCGGTTTCCTCATTTACGGCATACACGAATCCGTCTCCCGAGACGCCGAACACCAGGCCCGCGTCGCCGATAACTTGGGGATCGGGAGGCAAATATCCGGGCCGGGTGGCGAGCGCGGAGCCCGTCTCCAAGCGAAACTTGATTACGAAAGCATTGATTAAGGCGCGGTCGATGCGGCCGAAGTACAAGTAACCGCGATCGGTGGGCCAGACGACGTATTCTCCGCCGGGATCGTCGCGGGTGACCAAGGGCTGCACCAAGGCGCGGCCGTGAGAGCGGCAAAAAAGCGGCGGATCGGTGATGCGGCGGTCCAACTGCGGAGCGGTTTTCTTCTCGGCCGCCTCTTTCTTTTCCTCGCCGCTGGGCTGCTCGTCCGGTTCCCGTTTCGGTTCGTCAATCCAAGAGAGCGGGTAAGCGACCACCATGCCGGATACCATCGGCACGTAAACTCGCTGGAAACTGACCGCTGGCCCGGCCCCCGGCGCTTCCTTAATGTCAATCTCCCGAAGCAGCTTCCCTTCGAGACTATCGACGAGATATAACCGCGACCCATTAACCACGGCCAGCAAACCGCCGAGGGCGTCGGGGGTCATGCTGGGGTGCTCGGGCCGTCCGATCTGTTGCGACCAAATCGTCTTGCCCGTTTCCGCGTCGATTGCATGGACCACGGCCGCGTTGGTCTGGGCGTAAAGGACGCCGTCGCGATAAATAACGTCTGTAATCCGTCCTCGACCCCGGTCCAACTCCACTTGGGCAAACCAGTCGCGAGTCAGGCCCGCTCGGGCGGCGACAGTCTCGGGGACCAATTCGCCGCCGACCGCCGAGAGCGAACCGCACGAGCAAATTACCGCGATCAAGAAAATAATTAGTTGGATCGGTCTTGGCATCTTCGATTGTCCTCGTGATTGGACTCCTGGCGGCTCCGTATAGCTATTGCTGAAAGGTAGAACGCGTTCGGCAATTTCCCAAAAAGCGCGCGGTTGTTACATCTTATCCATCATAACAATACAACCTGGAAAAAGCACGCGAAAAGCTCTTTGATTAACCGCTCTCGGGGGACTGCCCCACTAGTCGTCCTATATTCCCCCACCCGCAGGTGGCATCATCTGCCGGAGCCGCTGTTGCCCCGGATTACCGATTGGGATCGTTTATCTCTATCGAGATGATTTCGACGACCAAATCGGTTTCGTCTTCCTTGCGGGGATTGTCGGCGGGCACGTAGTGTTCCGGCGGCGTAATCAACACGTCGAGAGAGCGGCGCCGGTCCTTTTGCGAACCTATGCGCACGCTGTCGAGCCAGACAACCTTGTCGATGGTCCGGGCGTCCGACGATCGCAGCTCGGCTTGGCGGCAGTAATAGGCGGTGGCCTTTCTCGGCGTATTCATCTCCTCGACGCGGATGTAATACACCTCTAACGGCCCCACATTCAATGCGGCGATCTCGGGCGGGGCTTCTTCCGGCCAGCGAAGGCGATAAGAAGCGCTCACTCGGGCATGGGGACTCAACTCGAATCCCTCGGGCAGCTTCAACGGCGCGGCGGTCTTGGCGTCCGAATTTTCGCTCTCGTTCTGCCGGACGACCGCGGCGGCATGAAAACGCTTGCACCACAGGGGCACCAGCTTGGCGGAGAAGTCCATCCATTCTTCCTTGAGTTTCTGCTCCTTCAGTGCCTCTTCGATGCGTTTATTGATCTTACCCCCGGTGGGGCGGGTCGCTCGATTCGCTCCCTGCGCGGACGACTTGGGATCGCTGCGCGGCAACATCTTGATCAGCGTCAATAGGCCGGGATCGGCGACGACTTTGTCGGTCAGGCCGGCGGTCTCCAGGGCCTTTGGCCCTTCTTTCCAACGCTCCCGCAACAGCTTGTTCAGCGCGACGCGGGTGGAGTCTTGAGGGATCGTGCCGGCCAGCAGGACCAGCTTCGCCTGTTTTTCCAGCGAATCCGCCGCGCCGACGCTCAGTTTCGGCTCCAACAAGGCACGGAACTTCGCCGACCACAATCCGGCGGCGATCTGCGGCGCGGGATCCTCTTTCTCAGGCCCTTTTTCCTCCACGCCGGACTTAACGGCCGGGTCGGCCGGATCGTCGGGCTTGGGTTTGGACTTGCCCAGCGGATCGTCGGGCAACTCGAAGCCGCCGATCAATCCATCCGGCTTATCGGCGCGCGCGTCCTGGGCGCCCGCCTGGGAGAGCGGCTGGTCCAACTTCTCGGGTATCGCCAGGTAGCCGGACATTGCCAGCGAACCGTATTCCAGAAATTGCTCTTCTATCCGCGTTTTGAGTTCCGGGGTGAGCCGGCCCTTTTCGTAGAACGCCAACTGGGCCGAGCAATTCAACGGATCGGACGCCAGGAGAAACTCGTGCATCGGGTCCTTCGGATTAAGCGCCACGCCAAGCTCGACCACGGCTTGGGCCAACTTGAGGCGGAGTCTGCCGGAGGCCGATTTCTTGGCCAACTCGAAGGCCTTGGCCTGGAATTCCTTTTCGGACCACGGCCCTTGGCGGTCGTAGGGGCGCAGCTCGGCCGACTTGGTCAGCACGCGGCACATCAAAGAGTCGTTCTCCTCGCAGGGGTGAGCCGACAACGCCTTCAGCGCCGCCTCCACCGCCGCTTTATCGTCCTCCGTCTTGAACGTGCCGGCGAGTATGCCTTCGATCGTTTTTCGGGCGGGCGGACTGCCGTTGTTGCCCAGGGCGGCTACGATCGCCTCGACCAGGCCCGGTAGTTTGTCGCGCTTCGGCGCCTGGGGCTTCGGCGACGGTTTGCCGGGTTTGGAGGAAGGGTCGTCGGGATTGTCCGGCGTTTTCTTCTCCTCGTCGGCCTTCTCGGCCGGCTCCTCGGTCTCGAGCGGCTTGAGCAGTTGGGTCAATCCGTTGGCAACGGTATCTTTGTGGGGATATTTTTTGCACAAACAAGCGATCGCCTCGAGCAGTTTTGGATCGCCTTCTCGACGTGCGCGAAAATAGTGTTCCCTATCCCATTTAGCTACGTCGTCCGGCAAGGGCGGCTCTTTCTCCTCGGGCGGTTTCTCGTCGGCCCCTTTGTCTTTCGGTTTTTCTTCTGGTTTTGGCTGGGTGGGTTTCGCGGGCGGTTTTGCCGCTTCCTTTGGCGGCGAGGGGGAAGGCGTCCGATCGGCGGGCTGCGGCGCGGCGGCAGGCGCAGCAGCCATCTGCTTTTCGGGTCCGCTCGATCCGCCGAAAAAGCCGAACAAATCGAATTGAAAAATCAATATGGCAAAGACCAAAACCAAAACCACCGCCACGGCCACCGCCACCTTGATCGCTTCGGGGTTTTTGTGCCACGGCCCTTGTCTCGATTTTTCCTTCTCTTCCTTTTTCCCAATCGGCGCCTTTCCTATGCCGCTCGGGGATCCTCCCTTATCCAACGTATGAGACAGTTGGGGTTCGTTGTTGTGGGAGAGGAAATCATCGTCAAATACGTCTCTTTTGTCAGCCATGCCCGTGCCTCCAACAGAAAAGCCGTTGTCGATGTTGGATCAGAATACCGTCCCGACAAAACGCAGTATGCCATAAATCAAGCGAAAATTCCAGCCGAGAAAGCTCGACGCGGGCATGGGGCGAGAGCAATACAACCGTCGGGGGGCGGGCGAAGCCGACTGTTCCGAAGGCTGCTGTATTCTCAGTCCACCAATTCCTTCTCGATTTGTTCCAGCGATTTGCCCTTGGTTTCCGGCAGGCATCTGGCGGTAAACGCCACTCCCGCGACGCAGATGGCGCCGTAAATCCAGAACGTGCATCCCGGCCCGATGGCCTCTTTCAACAAGGGAAAGGTGAATGTCAGGATGAAGCAGGCAGACCACAGCGAAAACACCGAAATTGACATGGCCGCTCCGCGGATGCGGTTGGGAAAAATTTCCGAGAGAACGACCCAAGTCACCGGGGCCAAGGAGAGGCCGTAAACGCCGATCGCAACCAGCATCAACACGAGCACAAACAGCCCGGTGAAACCGACGACGTAGCCGCCGCCGATCAGCAGGTGCAGCACCGCCAGGGCGGCGAAGCCGATCAGCATCAGCACGCGCCGCCCGAAACGATCGACGCAACCGAGCGCGACTATCGTGAAGGTGAGGTTCACCGCGCCGATGCACACGATGTTGAACAGCGCCGCGGAGACCGTGTAGCCGGCGGCGGCGAACAGGTCGGCGGCGTAGTAGAAGATCACGTTCATGCCGCACCATTGTTGCAGAATCGCGAACACCGCGCCGACGGAAACGATCCACAACAGTTTCGGCTCCAACAGGTCGCGGAAATTGACCTTCTCGATCTCGCCGACCAGGGTTTCCTCGATGCCGGCCGTCTCGCTCTCGGCAAACTCGCGTCCGCCGATTCTTGCGAGCACCGAGCGGGCTTCGTCCGAACGGCCGTTTTTCACCAGCCAGCGGGGACTCTCGGGAACGAAAAACATGAGCACGAAAAACAGGCAGGCCGGCAGCGCGGTCACGCCAAACATCCACCGCCAACCGCCGGCGACGTTTAACGGGACCATTCCCCGGCCGACTACTTCCAGCACCTGTTTGGTGTCCGGATCGTCGGCATTGACCGGGATATTTTTTTTGTTCTTAAAAATCTCCGCCACGATTGCGACCGCGCCCCGGTGATCCAACTTTTCCTTGCGTTCGGCTGCCAAGCGGATGAAATCGGCGATGAAGCGCGGTCGCTCTTCCCGTTTTTCGATCTGCCAAGCAAGCTCGCCGGCGACTCGGGCCGGATCCCATCCCGCTTCGGCGGCAGGCGACTCGGCCAACATCCGCCGGTCGATGTCGCGGGCGATTTGATCGATGCCGTAGTTGACCACCTGCGCCAGCAGGATGCCGATGACGATCAGCAGTTGATTCGCGGCCACCAATCTGCCGCGGACGGCCGCCGGGGCGACTTCGGCGATGTACATCGGCGAGAGGTTCGAGGCCAGGCCGATGGCCACCCCGCCGGCGATCCGCCAGGCGTTAAATGCCCCAAACTCTCCGACCAGCGCGGTCCCCAGCGCGGAAACGACGAATACAAAAGCGGCCGCGATCAATAGTCGTTTGCGGCCGAAGTGGTCGCTCAACATGCCCGAAAGCACGGCCCCGATCAGGCAGCCGAGCAGCGCGCTGGCCATTGCCCAGCCTTCCTCCCAAGACGTGTCGAGTTGAAAATACCGCTCATAAAAGGGCTTCGTGCCGCCGATGACGATCCAGTCGTAGCCGAACATCAAGCCTCCCAAGGCGGCCGCCAGCGAGATCGACCAGACGTATTTCATATTGTAACGGGGAGCCGCCGGGGCCGGATCGGGAGAAGTCGTCATCGCGCTCGCTCCGTTGGATTGGTGGAATTAGTTGTTATTGCGGAAACATCGAGTAATGGGATGAAACGCTGCCTCGCCGGGGCTAAACTGGGTGGTTAGTAAACAACACTCCGTTTTGACCCCAGGAGGCAGCCATGA
>JAFGLH010000052.1 GCA_016928165.1 Pirellulales bacterium
TTAAAAGTCCGTTGCTCTACCAACTGAGCTACAACCCCTAAACCTTTGCTTAACAATAATTTACAGTGAATATTCTTTCCTTTAGCGCGGCCTCTTAACGGTTGTTTTACGGTAGTTTATAACACAAGGCGTTTTGTTTCAACGGGTTTGGCACAAAACTCGGCTTCGGTTAAGCAACGATTTCCTCACAGGTTAATGGCGGCGTGGGCAGCCGAAGTTGTAGGTTCTTCTCCCGCCGTTGGTGCCGCGCCTCGGCTAGTTTCCGTCGCCGCACGCCGTACATTGCCTCCGGGTCGCCGCAGTAGTAACCTTCCATACACTACTATTGACAATATCTCACCGGCGGCGAGCGGGCGCGGGGAGAATTTGGTAACCGTTCACGGGCTGGGGACTGGTTCATTTTTTCGTCTCAAGGGCGAAAAATGTGCCTGACCCCTTCACCGCGAAAATGGGACTGTCCCCTGTGAACGGTTACAGAATTTTTGGGGCTTGTAAAGGAAATCCACTCTTGGCGTAAAACATTACAACGCAAGGTGTTATACATTCGCTTCACAGTCGGTCGATGATGCCGAGGATCGCCCAAGAGTTGACGCCTGCCATATTGTGAACATATAATCACAATAGAGGCATTTCTCATGGCCGAAGCGAAACTCGACACCGAAATCCGACGCGAACAGATAGCCGAGGCGGCGATGAACCTGATCGCCGCGCAGGGGATGCGGAAAATGAGCATCGCCGCCGTCGCCCGGCGCGTGGGCCTGGTACCCTCGGGCATTTATCGGCACTTCAAAAACAAGGACGAAATCATCCACGCCGTTCTCGACCGGGTGGCCGAGCGATTGAGCGAAAACGTCCGGGCCGCCTGTTGCGAGTCCGACGAACCATTGGAGCAGCTCAAGGGGGTGTTGATGCGGCATATTCGCTTTATTCGCGAGGGTAGAGCGGTGCCGCGGATGATCTTCGCCGACGATGCCCGGACCGACGGCGCGCGATTAAAGCGGCACGTCGTGGAAGTCTTCTCCGGCTACGTCGCCCGGGTGGCCGACATCGTCGCCCGGGGGCAACAGCAGGGGGTGATCCGCGGCGACGTACCCGTGCAGACCATCGCCATGATGTTATTCGGGGTCGTTATTCCCGCCGGGATAATGTGGCACATGACCGATGGCGGATTCGACGTTACTCGACACGCGGAAAAATCGTGGCGACTGTTTGTCGCCGCCGTTGCAAATAACGCAAATAACCACGTTTGACATCGTTGTGAACAATAATTCACGATTGTGGAAACAAGGCGGCAGTTAAATCAAGTGAAGAGGGGGTGGCAGTTTAACTGCCACCCCAACAAATGACGCAGTTATACTGCTATTCCAACGCAGCCAAAGGAACGACCGCAGCCAAAGGAATGACCGGATGAAGACAAAACTCCCGCTGCTGATCGTTGTTGCTCTACTCATCGCCGGTGGAGTAATCGTCTATTGGTATTGGGGTCGGCAACGGGCCTCCAACGACGGGCGAATCCGCGTCTCGGGCAACATCGAGGCCACCGAGACGCAAATCGCCTTCAAAATTCCCGGACGGGTCGAGCGGCGATACTTCGACGAGGGAATGAAAATCAACCAGGGCGAGTTGGTGGCGGAGTTGGAAACGGCCGACCTGCAATGCAACGCGGACCTGCGCCGCGCGGAGTTGGATGTTGCCCAGGCCGCGCTGGCCGAGTTGCTAGCCGGCTCCCGGTCGGAGGAGATCGAAGCGGCTCGGGCGGCCTGGCAACTGGCGGCCCATGCGCTGGCCGACCTCGAGGCCGGCTCGCGGCCGCAAGAAATCGCCACGGCCGAGGCCGCCGTGGCCGCCGCCGCGGCGGAAAAAGAACGCTGGCAGGCCGATCTTGCCCGGGCAAGAACCCTTTTTCAACGAAAGGCCATTTCCAGCGAGGATTTCGACCGCGTCGAGACGGCTTTCGACGTGGCCGATCAGAGGCACCGCGAGGCCGAAGAGCAACTGAAACTGGTCAAGGAAGGCCCCCGCCGCGAGCGGATCGAGCAGGCCCGCGCGGCGCTCGAACAGGCGAAGGCCCAATACAATCTTGTGGTGGCCGGTCCGCGACGCGAGGACATTGACCAAGCCCGGGCAAGGGTCGCACAGGCCGCCGCCGCGCTGAAATACGCCGAAACACAGCTCGACTATGCCAAGGTCGTTTCGCCGCTTACGGGCGTGGTCCTCTCGGAAAACATCGAGTCGGGCGAATACGTCGCGCCGGGCACGCCGGTCGTCACCGTCGGCGATTTGGTCAACGTATGGTTGCGGGCATACGTCGAGGAGCCGGACCTCGACCGCGTGAAGCCCGGCCAAAAAGCGACCGTCACGATCGACAGCGGCAAGACGTTCACCGGACGAGTGTCGTTCATTTCGCAAGAGGCCGAGTTCACGCCCAAGAACGTGCAAACGCAAAAGGAGCGAGTCAAGCTGGTCTATCGGATTAAGATCGACATAACCAGTCCCGACATGGAGTTGAAGCCGGGTATGCCGGCCGACGCGGTGATTGAGTGAAGCGGCAGTGGCCAGTGGCCAGTGGCCGGTGGCCGGTGAGGTAGGTCAGGCTGGGCCTGACAACGGTTTATGTCGTTGGTTTATGTCAGGCACAGCTTGACCTACGAAAATGTCGGCAATAAAAACCGAACAACTGACAAAACGATTTGGCTCGCTGACGGCGGTCGATGGGCTGACGCTAGAGGTGGGCGAGGGGGAACTGTTCGGTCTGGTCGGGCCCGACGGGGCGGGCAAGACGACCGCCATGCGGCTGTTGACCGCGATCATGACGCCCGACGCCGGGGACGCCTGGGTCGCCGGATGCCACGTCGCCCACGACGCCGAGCAAATCAAGCGGCGGATCGGCTACATGAGCCAGCGGTTCGGACTCTACGCCGACCTGACGGTGATGGAAAACATCAACTTCTACGCCGACATCTACAACGAACCGCGGCGCGGACGCGGCAAGAAGATCGACAGGCTGCTGGCCTTCAGCAACCTGACCCCGTTTCGCCGCCGGCTGGCCGGTAATCTATCCGGTGGGATGAAACAGAAGCTGGGGCTGGCCTGCGCGTTGATCCATACGCCAAAGGTGCTGTTCCTCGACGAGCCGACCAACGGAGTCGATCCGGTCTCGCGGCGCGATTTCTGGCGCATCCTGCATCAACTGCTGCAAGAGGGGACGACGATCTTCGTCTCCACCGCCTATCTCGACGAGGCCGACCGCTGCGGCCGGGTTGCCCTGATGCATCGCGGACGAATGCTGGCCTGCGGCACGCCCGCCGAATTGAAGCGGCTGATGCGCGGTTCGATCCTGGAGATTCGCACCGACCAACCCCGGGAGGCGGCCGCCGCGTTGAAACAACATTTGCCGCCCGACTCGGTCGGACTGTTCGGCGACCGGCTGCATCTGGTCGGCGACGACACCGAGCGTACGGCCTCGATCGCAAGGGACGCCCTGACGGAAGCCGGTTTGACGTTGATCGGCTTGCGTGTCGCCGAGCCGTCGCTGGAAGACGTGTTCATTTCGGTGCTAGGAAAAGAAGAGGACTCGCCGCAATGACCGACTACGCCGTCGCGGTCGATAACCTGGAAAAGCGGTTCGGCTCGTTCGTGGCCGTCGATCGCGTCAGCTTCCGGGTTGCCCGGGGCGAGGTCTTCGGTTTCCTCGGTCCGAACGGGGCGGGTAAATCGACCACGATCCGAATGCTCTGCGGCATTTTGGCCCCCAGCGGCGGGTCGGGCACGGTCGCCGGCTTCGACATCCGCCGCCAGCCCGAGATGGTCAAAACCCGCATCGGCTATATGAGCCAGAAGTTCTCGCTCTATCAAGACCTGACGGTCGAGGAGAACATCGACTTCTACGGCGGAATATATTGCATTCCTGCCGAAACACTCCGCCGGCGCAAGGAATGGGTGATCGAAATGGCCGGCCTGGCCGAACATCGCCGCCGGCCGGCATCGATCCTTTCCGGCGGATGGAAACAGCGCCTGGCTCTCGGCTGCGCGATCCTCCACGAGCCGCCGATTGTCTTCCTCGACGAGCCGACCTCGGGCGTCGATCCGATTAGCCGCCGCCGCTTCTGGAACCTGATCTACGACCTCTCCGGCCGGGGCGTGACCGTCTTCGTCACCACCCATTACATGGACGAGGCGGAATACTGCAACCGGCTCGGATTGATCTATCGCGGTCAACTGATCGCCCTGGGCACGCCGCACGAATTGAAAACGGAGCTGGCCGAGGAGCAGGTGAGGGCGGATAGCATTCTCTCCCCTCGCCCGCCTGCGGGAGAGGGGCCAGGGGTGAGGGCGGATAGTATGCCGACGCTCGAAGACGTCTTCGTCGCCCGAATCGAGGCCCACGACCGCGCCGAGCAACCTCAGCGGGAGACCCGGCAATGAACCTCCGCCGAGTAAGCGCAGTGGCTCGCAAGGAATTCCTGCACGTGCTGCGCGATCCGCTGAGCCTGATAATGGCCCTAGCCACGCCGGTGATGCTGCTGGCGCTGTTCGGCTTCGCGCTGACGTTGGACGTGGACAACATTCCCTTGATCGTTTGGGACCAGAGCAACACGCCCCGGAGCCGGAGATTGATCTCCCGCTTCGACGGATCGAAGTATTTCGCCATCCAAAAATACGTGGACAACTATGATGATTTAGTCCTCGAGATCGACTCCGCCCGGGCGATGATGGGACTTGTCGTGCCCAAGGAGCTTGCCGAGTTGATCGACGCCGGGCGCAACGCCCCGCTGCAAATGATCGTCGACGGGAGCGACTCGAACCGGGCCACGATCGCGCTGGGCTACGCCGGCGTAATCGCCGAGACCTACGCCCTGGACCTGACCGTCGAGATGAACCGGCGCCGCGGCGGCCGGGCGCTGAGCCTGCCGCTCGACGTGCGGCCGAGGGTCTGGTTCAACGAGGAGTTGGAATCTCGCAACTACATCATCCCGGGGCTGATCGCTGTGATAATGATGGTCATCGCGGCGATGCTCACCTCGCTGACCGTGGCCCGCGAGTGGGAACAGGGGACGATGGAGCAGTTGATCTCGACGCCGGTCGCCCCGGGCGAGTTGATCCTCGGCAAGCTGACCCCGTATTTCGTCATCGGCATGTGCGACGTGCTGCTGGCGGTGCTGATGGCCGAGTTTGTCTTTCGCGTGCCGTTGCGGGGGAACGTGGCGCTGTTGTTCGCCCTCTCGGCGGTTTTTCTGGCCGGGGCCTTGGCAATGGGCATGACCGTCAGCATCGTCACCCGCAGCCAATTGCTTTCCTGTCAGGTGGCTGTGGTGGCGACGTTCCTGCCGGCGTTTTTGCTGTCGGGCTTTATCTTCACGATCGCCAACATGCCGGCGGTGATTCGCGGCATAACCTACATCGTGCCGGCCAGATATTTCGTAACGATTCTCAAAGGGATTTACTTAAAGGGCGTCGGGTTGGAAATCCTCGGCGTCGAGGCGTTGTTCCTGGCCGTCTACGCCGCCGTGATGGTGTTGATAGCGAGGGTGAAGTTGAAGAAGAAGTTGATGTGATAACCGGCTCGGCGTTTATGTTGGCGGATGGGTAATAACACGACGCATTGACGGATTTAGCAGCATAATATATGATGCAAATATAGTGCAGATAAACCAAGGAGATTCAGTCATGTTGGACATCAGCAACGATATTCAGCCGTTGTCGAGTTTCAAGTGGGATTCCGTTTCGTTGATCGGCCGGTTGAAAAAGACGGGCCGGCCGGTCGTGTTGACCATCAATGGCAAGGCCGAGGTCGTCGTTCAGGACGCTAAGTCATATCAACGGATGCTCGAACTGGTCGATCGAGCGGAAGCGGTGGTGGGCATTCGCAAGGGTCTCGAATCAATGGCGTGCGGCGAGGGCATCCCGGCGGAAAAGGCGTTCGAAAAACTGCGAAAAAAGCACAATATGTCGAAAAAGCAATGATGAAGTTCAAGCTCATCATTCAACCATCGGCCTTGGCCGACCTTGACGAAGCATATCTGTGGATCGCTCGGCGATCACCCGAAAACGCCGCCCGCTGGTTCAATCGTTTTGTTGAAGCATTGCAAACATTGGTACTATTTCCCAATCGTTGTATAGTCGCCCCGGAGAGCGAGCAGATCGGCCGGGAGATTCGCCAGCTTCTTTACGGCCGGCGCGGCGGAAGGTATCGGGCGTTGTTTGTCGTTCACGGCCGCGAAGTGCATGTCCTGCACATTCGCCACGCCGCCCGCACTACAATGAAGCCGGAAGAGTGGTAGATAAATAAGCGATGGACGAAACATTGATTCAACAAAAACCGAAGCAGACACGGTGGCGTATTTGCATGCCGCGCTGGAGGACGGCGATCCGGCGGTTGTAGTCCTTGCGTTGGGCAACATCGCCCGGGCGCGGGGCATGACTCAGATCGCTCGAGAGACGGGCCTCGGCCGCGAGAGTCTTTATAAGGCCCTTTCGCCCGAGGGGAATCCCGAGTTCGCCACGGTGTTCAAGGTGGTTCAGGCGTTGGGAATCAAGCTGAGCGCCGAGCCGATGAACGTGAGATAAGTTCGATGCTAATCAACTCACGCATTGAGGTTTAAGGATGAGTAGAGTTCATCGATCAAAGAAGGATGTGGAAGTATTCTTAATTCGGGAATTCATATGTACCTCACTTGGCTATAAAATCTCTCATCTCAGACGGTCCGAAAGGCCAGATGCCGTAGTTGCGTTGCGGAAAGGAAAAACGACAAAACGCGTTGCTATCGAGCTTACTCGCTACTTCAATAGTTTCTGTTGCGGAAAACCACTGTAGGGTGCGTGCTTGCACGCACCAGCTTGGTTTTGCCGCGAAATAAGGTGCGTGCAA
>JAFGLH010000053.1 GCA_016928165.1 Pirellulales bacterium
CCCTCGGCGGTGAAGGGGACAGGCACATTTTTCGCCCTTGAAAGGGCGAAAAAATGAGCCAGTCCCCGGTCCGTGAACGGTTACGAAGATCGGCTCCGGCATTGCGAACCGATTGTGAATATAAAGACTGTTTGGATAATGCAACCGTTCACAGGAGACTGTCCCGATTTCCGCGGTTCACCGTGAAAATGGGACTGTCCCCCTCAACGGTGAAAGGGGCAGGCTACTTTATTGACTATTCTTGGTTCGGTATATCGCCTATTTTGTCAGACAAAGTAGAATGGCCCCTTTGTTCTCCCCCCTTCGTTCTCCCTTTGTTCACCGCTACGCAAACCAGCCGGAAGCCGTTGGCGTCGCCGGCGGCGGCCGGGGGCAACAGATACCGCGAAAAAGTCCGGCAACTTGTGTGATAGTTCCAGAAACTACCCCCCTTCGTGATCTTCTTGCCGTCCGTCTCGCTGCTTGTCCACTCGCGGACGTTGCCGCTCATGTCGTAACAACCGACCGGACTGGTCGCGTCGTAGCTGCCGACCGCGATCGGAGCATAACCCCAAATGTCCATATCGAAAAGGATGCTCGAACTACAAGCAAACAGATGGGGCCGAATCTCGTCAGTCTGGATCGCGTATGCGTAAAAATGTTTTTTCGCGTCGTCCCAGCCGGCGGCCTTCTCCCATTGGGCCTCGCTCGGCAACAAATAACGCTCGCCCGTCTTCTCGCTCATCCAGCAGGCGTAGGCCTCGGCGTCGTGATAGCTGACGAAAACGATGGGATAGTTTTCCTTGCCCGGCTCGACAGAATACGTCGCCTTGCCGCCGGAGTCTTTCTTTTTAATCTGCATCCTGCCGTTGTAATGCCGCGCGGCGTCGGGACAATCGTTGAGAAACTCGCAATACATGGCGTTGGTCGTTTCATGCTTTTGGATGTAAAACTCGTCGAGCGCGATCTTTTCGCCGTCGCGGTTGACGTATTCGCCCGCCGGCACACGGACCAACTCGTCGGCGCCGTTGCGGAATACGACCTTCGGCGTCTTGCCGACCAATTCCTTTTCGGGCCGGGAATGATGGCCGAGATCGATCGGCTCCGGCGGGACGAGCGGAGAAATCATCGCTATTCCGGTCGCGTCCGTATCGACGGTCAACTCGATCAGCGTGTTCAGCGGTTGCTGATGCTCCTTGGCGACCGCGATCTCGACGCCGTTTTCGTTCTGTTCGACCTTGCACTCGCCGCCGGTTAGGACTTTCGCGGCGGTGATCTTCGCCGGCAGCTTGCCGAGCCGGACCTTATCGCCGTCGAAGCTCAGTACATGCACGTAGATTTTGTTTCCCTTGCACGTGCTGACGCCGAATTTCCCGGGCAGAAACGGGCCGCCGCGGGTGGCGTAAATACTATCGCCGTAATGCTTTAGCCAATCGCCCATCCGCTTGATCACAGCGACTTGCGACGGCTCGAAGGCGCCATCGGGCCGGGGACCGACGTTCAGCAGCAGGTTGCCGTCGCGGCCGACCGTATTCAACAGCAGCTTCATGCACTCTTCGTAGCTTTTCGTCTTGTCGTTGCCCCCCCAGGTCCATTGCGTGCCGATCGTGACGCAGCTCTCCCAGGGCCTCGTGCGATTGAAGCCGCCGACGCTCTGCTCGGGCGTGCCCATGTTCCCCTCGACGCCAAGCCGATTGTTTATCAAGGCGTCGGGCTGCCAGCGTTTGATCTTCTCGACGACCTCGTGGGCGTGCCAATCCTCGGCGTTGCCCCGCAGACCATCGAACCAAAAAACGTCCACCTTCCCGTAATTCTTGCAAAGCTCCTCGATCTGGCCGTGGAAATACTCGATGTATTTCGTGTCGTGGTTCGGGCCGAGATATTCGGGGTGATGCCAGTCGGGCGGCGAATAGTATAGTCCCAGTCCGATCCCGCCGCGGTGACAGGCGGCGGCCAACTCGCCTACTATGTCGCATCCGAAGGGACAATCCTTCGACGTGATTTTATAGTCGGTGTATTTCGAGTCGAAGTTGACGAACCCGTCGTGATGCTTGGTCGTGAAAACGATGTACTTCATGCCGGCGTCTTTCATCATCCGCACCCAGCCTTCGGCGTCGAACTTGACCGGATTGAACTCCTTATAGAGCGAATCGTATTTCTCCGCCGGCACGCTTCGGTCCCAGGTGGCGTATTCCTCGCCAGGCCTGGGTAAACCTCTGCACCAACTGATCTCCTTGCCCAGAATGCTGATCGGACCCCAGTGGACGAACAGTCCGAACTTGGCGTCCCGCCACCATGCCATGGTTTCGTCGCTGCCGGCAGGGGCGACGCGAGAAATTGAAAGAATTAGCAGAACGGTCAGAAGGATTTTGATTTTCATATTGCGTCTTATGAAGTTTTACGTAGTTTTACGTAGGGTGGGTCGAGCGCAGCGAGCCCCACCTTTTGTTTATGCGCCCATTTGGTGGGGCTCGCTGCGCTCGACCCACCCTACTACTCGACCCACCCTACTTTTTAGCTCGATTGCGAACCACTTGGGGCAATTGGCAGGCGGAGCGTGAACCTGCTCCCCTCGCCGATCGCGCTGTCGACTTCGATCGTGCCGCGATGGGCCAGGGCGATGTGCTTGACTATCGCCAAGCCGAGGCCGGTGCCGCCCAATTCGCGGCTGCGGGCCTTGTCGACCCGATAGAAACGCTCAAAGAGACGGGAAAGATGTTTCGACTCTATGCCGCAACCATGATCCTTGACCTGAATGACCAACTCGGAACCGTCTTGTTCAGCGGTCAGTTCGACCGGCAACCCGGCATCGCTGTATTTCACGGCGTTGTCGATCAGATTGATGACCGCCTGTTCGAGCAGCGCGCCGTTTACCTCCCAGGTCAACTCCTCGGGGCAAGAAACCTCGATTTTGACGCCCTTGTCGGCGGCTTTTTTTTCGCAAGTTTCGACCGCGCCTTGGAGCAGGACGGGTATCGATTCCCGGCCGACCTCGATCATCAACTCGTCGGCGCCCCGCTCGACGCGCGACAGCGCGAGCAGGTCGGCGATGATAGCCTCGAGGCGGTTGACCTGGCGGAGCATGATATTCAGGAAGCGGACCGAGTCCTCCTTGCTTTCCAGGGCGCCGTCGAGCAGGGTTTCGATGAAGCCTTTGATCGACGTGACGGGCGTGCGCAGCTCGTGCGAGACGTTGGCCACGAAGTCGCGGCGGACCTGTTCCAGGTGGCGGAGCCGGGTGATGTCGTGCAGCACGACCAGCACGCCGATCGTGCCGCGCTCGGGGTCGTGCAACGCGGTGCCGTGGGCGGTCAGCCAGCGGTCGCTGGGACCGCGGAGCTGGACCTCCTCCTCGACCGGCGATTGGCCGGCCAGCGCCGCCTCGACCAGTTTGAGCAGGTCTGGTTTGCGGATCACCTCGTAAATCGTTCGTCCGCGAAGTTTGTCCGGCGTCCCGTCCAAGAGGTCAGCGCAGGTCTGGTTCAGACTGATTATTGTTCCTTCGTTGTCGATGGCCAAAACTCCCTCCTCCATGCTGGAGAGCATTGCTTCGCGTTCCTCGCGTTGCCGCGAGACGGTTTGTATCCGTTCGTCGAGTTGTTCCGCCATGCGGTTGAGCGACTTCGTCACCGCGTCAATTTCGTCCGCTCCGCCGATCGGCAGCCGATGGTCGAGTTCGCCGGCGGCGAACCGCTCCGCGCCGGCGCGTATCTCCTCCAGCGGCCGGCTCATCCGCCGCGAGATAAACAGACTCACCGCCGCGGAGAGGAAGACGCAGATCAGCACGGCGGCGATCGTATCGTCGCGGAACTCGTCGAGCGTGCGGTTCAGCTCCGCCACCGAAAAAGAGGTTCGCACCACGGCCGCCGGCGCGCCGTCGCCGATCAGCGGGACGGCCGTGTACATGCGCTGCTCGCGCAAGGTGGAACTATAGCGGTTTTCGCGTCCCACTCGGCCGCCCAGCGCCGTCTGCATCTCCGGCCGCAGCCGGTGGTTGTCCATGTCGCTCGGGTCGGCATGGGAATCGCCGACCACCTCGCCCGTGGGCAAAATAACGGTGATCCGCGTGCCGGTGGCGCGCCCCAGTCGCTTGCAAAGCGGATCGATTTCGGCGTTTTCGCCGCGGGCGAGAAGCGCTTCGATTTGTTGGCCGCAGAGCTTGGCCCGATCTTCCAAGTCGACGACGAGGTGCTCCTCGTAAAGGCGCGTGACGAGGTGCGAGCCGAACAACCCCAGCGCCGACAGCAAGAGGACCGGCGCCCATAGATAGGCAACGAATAGTTTACGCCAAAGAGGTTTTTTACGCATCGACTATTCCTTGAAGCGGTATCCGACGCCGCGCACCGTTTCGATGGAATCGCCGCAGCGGCCGAGCTTTCGACGCAGGCCGACCACCTGAACGTCAACCGCGCGATCGGTGACCGCGTAGTTGTCGCCGTGGACGCCGTCGAGGATTTGTTGGCGGGTGAAGACCCAACCGGGGCGGCGCGCCAACAGTTGGAGCAGCTTGAACTCCGTGGCGGTCAGGTCGATGCGTTTTCCGCGGGCAAAAACTTCGTGCCGGCCGGGATGGATCGTCAAGTCGCGGAGCGATATCTCCTCCCCGTTCGAGAGATCTTCTTCCCGGTCTTCCGCGTCCGACGCGCGGCGGAGCACCGCCTGGACCCTGGCCAGCAAGACCTTCGGGCTAAAAGGTTTCGAGATGTAATCGTCGGCGCCCAGGTTCAAGCCGGCCACCACGTCGGACTCCTCCCCCTTGGCGGTAAGCATGACGATGGGCAACGATTCGGTCCGGGGATCGCCCTTCAGTTTTCGACAGACTTTAAGACCGTCCAATCCGGGAAGCATCAGATCGAGCAAGATCAGGTCGGGCGGTTTGGCCTCGATGGCGGCCAATGCCTCCTCGCCCGAGGATACGCCGGCAACCTGATACCCCTCCTTGAGCAAGTTGTAGCTTACCAACTCGCGGATGTCTTCGTCGTCTTCAACTATCAGAATTGACTGTCTAATCATGCCAACCTCCGGCGTTTACGAGACATTTGTAACACCGGCAGGTTAGAAAACTGTTAGGAAACTGTCAGATATATGATAACCTGTTAGCGGTCGAAACAACAGCCGCGGAAGATTTCCGTTTTGGCAATCGGCGGAAAGAAGGCCCCGTTGAGCGTTTCGGGAGGCGGCCGCGCATCTCATTGGCCTCTGCGCGACATTGCCTTCGCGGCCCTTCGGGCGGCCCGTTTTCGCAGAAAAACGCCCAGCCGGTCCTCCTCCGGCTCGGTGCCGTAGTCGACCAATTCCAACGTGCTTCGTTGTACGATCCGTCCCTGGTTGTCCACTTCCTTGGAACTGTTCCGGAAAACTCCGCCGGGAACGTCCGGCAGCACCACCGCCAACGTCGTCGTCTTTCCGTTGGCGTTTTTGCAAACGGTTCTGACGAAAGCTCCCGCATGTGTCTCGCCGCGCAACCTGACCGGCATGTCCGACGCGATTGCCTCGTAGACGGTCGAGCTTAGTTCGGTTTCTTTCTCGGCGTCGCGGACGATGCTCGTCCTCTTGAGCAGGTAAGGCGCGACTTCGGTCGAATAATAGATGTTGACAACCGTTTTTTCGTTCGCCGCGGCGATCTCGATTTGCTGGACCTTGCAGGCGATTTTTCGGTCCTCGACGACAATATGCTCGTCTTCCAACTCCTTGAGAGTCGCGTCGGCGGCGGCCAGTTCGCCGTTGAAGTTTTGCTTGACGGTTTGCGGCTCGGCCTGGAATTTTTTTCCGGCCACTTCCATGCAAACCTGCACCTCCAGCGCAACGCCTTCGTCGTCGATGTTCATCAACGTGGTTTTCGTGTCGGTCGTGGTGGTGCTGACCACCTGCCCCTTCTCGTCAAGCGTTTCGGTCAGCACCCGGACCAGTTTCCATGCCCCCGGCTCGAACCGCCCCCAGGGGTGCAAATCGGCCGTGATGCCGCCCTGCGCCAGGCAAGTCGCGCAGATCAACACATGCGAGAATGTCGTCAGCAAAGCGCGGAAAGCCATGCTGGACATAAGTTATTTCCTTCCAAGAGTCGTTTCGAGACGCAAACACCTTCGATACACGAAGAATTTTAGCTCGCCGCAAGACCTTCGGAAACGCCTTCGCGTCGTATCTGACGACTATTACGGTTGCCAGTATTTTATGCCGTTATTATAGCCGATCGGTCCCATACAATCAGCCCTTTCAGGAAAAGAAAAGCAATTGAGTCGGGTCGCCCCCCCACAGGGCATTACGCTTGCCGGTTATGTCTGATATGCAAGAATTTCGCCCTGCCGGAGCGAGACTTATGCGGCCCGAAACCGTATGGGATAAACTATCGCGCAAAACGCGTTTACGTGGTGCAGGGATTCAGCATCACGTACAAGATGCTTTGGTTGCCGCGAAAATGCTTGATGAGTTTTTCCGACGGTTTTTGGTCGAGCAACATCGAACAGCATCCGGCCTCTGCCCCTTCGAAAATGGTGTTTTCGATCTCTTCGACGTTAATCCCCTCTTCGCGAAGCCCGTCCAAAACGAAGGCCAGCACGCCGACGCGGTTCAGGTGCCGCAACACCAGTCGATAGGTTGCCGCCGACCGGGCACAAATGTTGACCGTTCCGGCCGGATGGCCGGTCTTGAGAAACAGATCGACGATCCGCACCACCTCGATGGCGATTGCCTCGGCGGCCTGGTCGGTCGAGGCGCCGATGTGCGGCGTGCAGGTGGCCATGGAAGCCAACTCCGCGTCGGGAAACTCTTTGTCGCCGGCGGCCGGCTCGCCCTCATACACGTCAAGACCGACGCGGAGGCCCTTCTCGGCGATGGCCTTACGCAGCGCTTGGGTATCGACCAGCGGACCCCGCGATGTGTTAATTAGGATTGCGCCCGGCTTCATGGCGTCGAGGAATTTTTTACCCACCGTGTGTTTCGTCTCGGAATTCGACGCCATGTGAATCGTCACCGCGTCGGCCTCGGCGGCGAGCTGCTCGGGCGTGTCGCAGTAGCCGATCCCCTCGGCTTCCGCCTGTTCGGGCGTCAAATCCAACGGAGACCAAGTAATGATTTTCATGCCTAGGCCGCGGGCGCGTTGGGCAACGGCCCGACCGATCTGACCGAAACCCAAAATGCCCAGCGTGCGTCCCGCCAGACCGCGCGACTTGCCGTATTCTTTCTTTTGCCACTTTCCTTCCCGCATCGAGACGGCGGCGTTGACGATACGACGATCGGCGGCCACCATTAAACCTATGGCCAACTCGGCGACGGCAAACGTGTTTTTTCCTGGGCAGTTGGCGACGTATATGCCCCGCGAACTGGCGGCGGCCAGATCAATGGTATCGTAGCCCGCGCCGGCTCGGATGATTAAAGATAGTTGCGGCGCCGCCTTAATGGTAGCCGCCGTAACCTTGGTCGAACGAACCACGAGGATGCCTACGTCCGAGACCGCGTCTGGCAGCGTGTCCGCGGTCAGTTCGCTACGAACCTCTACCTCCAACCCCAACTTTTCGAGCGACGTTACGGCTTCACTGGATAGTTTGTCGGCAATTAATACTTTCATATTGTAATCCTTATACTTGCTAGGCAACCACGACGGATAAGGTAGCAAAAATCAGCACTATTGCACAGGGGGGAAGAATCGCGGGTAGTGGGAAGCGAACCGGTGCGATCATCCGTGTTTGGGGGGGCATGTTCAAATAATATCAATTATACCGCATATTGCCCTTCATACTGGTGGGTATCGTTAAGTCCATTCAATCCCCTGCCTTGCATGGTCCACCGTTACACTGTATTGCGGGATTTTTGCTCGCATCGAAAATTCGAGCTACTCTTGGATAATTAGGGCACGATACGGTCTTTTGCCGGCGGGGCACGGCATTTACTCAAGATTGAGCAATGACGCCTGCCGACTATAAAGTCCTTTTGGTCGATGACGACCCCACCCTGCTCCTGCTGCTTTCCCGTTGGCTGACCGTCGCCGGCTATTCGGTCCGCACCGCCTCCGACGGTCAGGAAGCGTTGGACGCCGTCGAGTTGGAGTGTCCAGACTTTCTCATCACCGACTGGTTGATGCCGAACATCGACGGTCTCAAATTGTGCCAAAAGATGCGGGAAATGGTCCTGCCGCATTACGTCTACATCATCTTCCTGACCGTGCAGACCGGGGCAAATGAAATGATAGCCGGCTTGGAAAACGGGGCCGACGACTTCCTCACCAAACCAGTCTGCGAAGGGGAACTTCTCGCCCGCATGAAGTCCAGCGCAAGGGTTCTTGAACTGGAACGTCAATTGAGCCTCATGGCCCACACTGATTCATTGACCGGGCTGTCGACGCAGCGTAGTTTTTACGAATTGTTGGAGAAAGAGTGGCACCGCTCCCGGCGATCCCGCGCGCCGTTAAGTTGCGTGATGATGGATCTGGACTTCTTCAAACGGGTCAACGACGTGCACGGCCATCCGGCCGGCGATTCCGTGTTGAAGTTCGTGGCTGAATTGCTCGCCGACTGTTGCCGCGCAAGCGATACGGTCTGCCGCTACGGAGGCGAGGAATTTTGCATCATGCTGCCGGACACCACCGAGAACGACGCGGCGGTTTGGGCCGAACGCGCCCGAGCGCGGCTGTCCTCGCTGCGCATCCCGGTAGGATTAAGCTATTTGAACGTCACCGGGAGCTTCGGCGTGGCGCAATGCCGTAAAGACACCCAAAATTGGGAAGAACTCGTCGATTTAGCCGATCAAGCGCTGCTCTGCGCGAAACGGATGGGCCGCGACCGCATCATCCGCTACGCCTCGCTGGCCGATGCCGCGGAACCAAATCTCGTAGGCACTAAACAGCGCGACACGATTTTCGCGGACCAACTCGCCCGCGACGTAATGGTCCCCCTAACGATTTGTCCGCGCGCGACCGACACCGTTGAGGAAGCCACTCGCGCGTTTCTTCGTCAGGGGGCGCCGGCCGCCCCGGTGCTGGACGACAATGGCGCGCTGGCCGGTTTCGTCTCCGAAAAGGACTTGATAATGGCGATGGTCTCGCCGGAAGGGCGTGGGCAACCCCTTTCGAGCATCATGCGATCAAACGTCATCTGCTACGAAGAAGACACACCCGCTAGCGTGGTCTACGAGTTTCTCAGCAGGGTCTCGATCCGCGGCGTGGTAATAACCGACCGCGGCCGCCCCACCGGGATGATCAACCGCGGCACGCTGCTGCGGTGGTTTCAAGATTGGATCGCGGGTAAGCACGCCGTCCCGCCCCCCGCTGTACCTTCATCCTGCCGCGAAGATAACACAACAGACAGGGCATCCGCACCAATCCCCCGCAGCCGGGACAGCGAGCCAGCGGTCCCTGCGGCGGGATAAAACCGTTGTTCTCATTCTGAGGCCGTTTGGAGTAATCGGGCCGTTTCCCCCGAGCGATGGCGTTGACCGTGCCACGGCTAATACCCAACCGCACGGCGATTTTTCTCTGCGATAGCCGGCCTTCTTGCAACATTCGACGGACTTCATCAGCCAACGAGGTCGCTATCATCGTCGAGTACCCCCCAGAAGTCGCCCGGTTCGGGGGCCGGCTCCACGATTTCGTCGTCCTGATCAAATGCCTCCCATGGGTCATGCGGTTTTTCAGTCAGTTTTGACATGTTGCCCTCTTTGGAAAAGTAAAAACGAGAATCCACGGAGGATAGGTTAGCAGATATAGTGTATTATTACAACCATTATTATGGACATTATATGTACTATTTATGCCACACAATTCTGCGGAGTAGGACGGACAACAAAGAGCACCCCGTCGACGCTCAACCAATTTGTTTATATAATAACAGGTATGACACTAAGGACTTACGACCCATCAAAACTCGATCAGTTCTCGCTCCGCCTGCTCGATCTGGCCGCAATTTTGCGTCAAATGGCCAACCGAAGCCGAGAAAAAGGCATCGCCGATCTCCCATTGCACGACAAGAAAGCACTCGAATGGTGTGCAAAATTAGAGCAGTGGGCACATAAAACGCGAGCTGATCTGGAGGTAAAAATCCTTCAAGACATGGCCGAAAAACGGGACCGCTAGGCGGCTGAATAATTATGATCGAGGCTCAATCGATCCATAATTAGTTTCTGTTGCGGAAAACCACTGTAGGGTGCGTGCTTGCACGCACCAGCTTGGTTTTGCCGCGAAATAAGGTGCGTGCAA
>JAFGLH010000054.1 GCA_016928165.1 Pirellulales bacterium
CTACCTAGATAACGCCGTCGGAATAATCGGCAAAGTTGGCCCTAGACTTTGCCTCGATTTGCGGAAAAGCGTGCGATTGCCGCGTGTAGTGGTCTTCTAACGATTTATGTCTTGTGTGGCGGCCCTGCTAAACGGTTCGCCTGACATCGCACATTGGACGGACCACTACGGGTGCAGGTATATCCGTATAGGCTACTCGGTAATCAACCGTGTGCTATAATTGCCTTGTAGTGTTTTTTACCGTTGGTTTTTTGAGAGAGGAGCATTCCGTGGCAAAGTCCGATAAGCCAGAAGAAACCCCCGCTCTTCCCCCAACGCCCGAAAAGGGCGGCGGGCCGGGTGGACAAACGACTCCACAACAGCCGCAACGGGTCCAGGTGGAAATCGACGATTCCAAGGTGATGGCGTTGTATGCCAACTTTTGTCGGGTGACCGGCACGCCGGAAGAATTGATTATCGACTTCGGTCTGAATCCACAGCCGTTCGGCGTTCCCGCCCATCCGATCCCCGTGACGCAGCGAATCATCACCAACTTCTATACCGCCAAGAGAATGCTTCACGCCCTGCAATTGACCATCCAGCGGCACGAAGCCGCCTTCGGCGTGTTGGAGACGGACGTGCAGAAACGAGTCCGACAGGCCCCGGGCCAACCGCAAGTCCGCGGCGGGTGAGTCGCACAGGGGAAGAATTGAACGTATTTTAGCCCACGGGTTGCGTCCCGTGGGCTTTTTGCGATGCGGTTCCCCGGTTTCCATGCTCTGCGCGGGAACCGATACGTTATCGATTATAACTTTCGTTCCCTCTTCGGCCGATAGAGGTCGGTGGCCAATCCGAGATTCACCTCCGCCGCGGCGCCGAGCGTCTCGCAGAGCGTCGGGTGGGGATGGATCGTCTCGGCTAGGTCGCGGACAGAGCAGCCCATCTCGATCGCCAGCACTGCCTCGCCGATCAATTCTCCCGCGTTGGGGCCGACGATGCCGCAGCCGACGACTCGCTTGGTTTGCGGGTCAACAATCCATTTTGTCATCCCCTCGGTTCGTCCGACCGCCTGAGCGCGGCCGCTGGCCGCCCAGGGGAATTGTGCCGTTTCAATGGGGCGTCCCGCGGCCTTCGCCTCGGTTTCGGTCAGACCCGCCCAGGCGATTTCGGGATCGGTGAAGACCACTGCGGGAATGGCCCTCGGCTCGAAGGAAACCGATTTTCCGGCCAGCGCTTCGACGGCCGTTTTGCCTTCGTGCGCCGCCTTGTGGGCGAGCATCGGCTGACCGGCCACGTCGCCGATCGCCAGGATGTGCGGATCGGCTGTCCGCCGTTGGGCATCGACCGCGATGAATCCCTCATCGTCTACTTTAACTTGCGTCTTTTCCAAGCCGATGCCCTTGCTGTTCGGCCTACGGCCGACCGAGAGCAGCACGCGGTCGAACCGCTGGCTCGGCGCGGAAACATCGCCCTCGAAGACGACCTCGATCGAGTCTTTTTGATCGCTCATCGAAGCCACCTTGGCGTTTAGATGGATCGCCTTGAAAACGCCTTGTAGCCTTTTTTGCAACGGTCGGACCAAGTCGCGGTCCGCGCCGGGCAGCAGTCCGTCGGTCATTTCGACGACCGTCACGGCGGCGCCCAGCGCGGCGTAGATCGTGCCCATTTCCAGGCCGATGTAGCCGCCGCCGACGACCAACAGCGACTCGGGCACGTCGGGCAACTCCAAGGCCCCGGTTGAATCCATCACCCGCGGCGTGGGCAAATCGAAGGCCGGGATCCGCGCCGGGCTGGAACCGGTGGCCACGATGCAATGCTCGAACTCGATCCGCGTGTCAGCTGGCGGATTGCCGTCGAGCGGTTCGAGTTTGAGCGTTTGCGAGTTCTCGAACGACGCCCGGGCATGGACGACTTCGACCTTGCGTTTGGCGGCGAGTTGTTTCAGACCGCCGGTTAGCGCGGCAATGACCTTTTCTTTTCTCGCCCGGAGCGCGTCGATGTCGATTGTCGGCTTGGGAAACGCGATTCCCCATTGGCCAAGATGTTCGGCTTCGGCGATCGACTTGGCGACGTGCAACAGTGCTTTTGAGGGTATGCACCCTCTCAGCAAGCAGACGCCGCCTAGGCGGGTTTCGAGATCGACCAAGGCGACGTTCATGCCCAGGTCGGCGGCCAGGAACGCGGCGGCGTAACCGCCGGGTCCGCCGCCGAGGACGCAGAGTTGGGTTTTCATGGGAGGGGCCAGAGAATAAAAAACTGGTGTTGCGTCAAGTATTGGTTTGGAGGCAAACCGTTTAGCGGGGCTGCTTGCGGCCTGCGTTCTCATCACAAAAACACGGGCCGCAAGCGGCCCCGCTGAACGGATGCTCCCTACTTCGTAAGAAGTAATTTACCCGGCGACTGGAGAAAATCAATCACGTCGTTGAGGAACCGACCGGCGGCGGCGCCGTCGACGACGCGGTGATCGAAGGAGAGACTCAGCGGCATTTTCAAGCGGCCTTCTACCTTGCCCTCAAAGACGGAGAACTGCCAACGCGAGCGGCCCAACAGCAAGATGGCCACCTCGGGGTGATTGATAATCGGCGTGCTGTATGCGCCGCCAACCGAGCCGAGGTTGCTGATCGTGAAGGTGCCGCCGCGGAGTTCATCGACGGTGAACTCGGCCGAGCGGGCCCGGGCCGCCAGCAGCGTCAGCTCGCGGGCGATGTGCAACACGCTCATCCGGTCGGCGTTCCGCAGAACCGGAACGACCAGCCCCCGGGGCGTATCGACCGCCACGCCGACGTTGACGTACTGTTTGTAGACGATCTGCTCGTTTTCCTCGTCGAGGCTCGAGTTCAACAGAGGGTGCTGACGTAGCGCCAAGGCCACCGAGCGAATGACGAAGGGCATCGCCGTCAACTTGATCGTTGGGCCGAGGTAAGCGGGCGGAATTGTCTTTCGCATCCGCTCCAGCTCGGTCACGTCGGCGTCGTCGAAGTTGGTGACGTGCGGTATGGTGCTCGCCGACTTGACCATCTGCGCGGCGATGGTGCGGCGGATTTTCGACATCCGCTCGCGGCGGACGTGGCCGTAGGAGTCTTCGCCCAATTCACCCGGCGGGACGGCCGGCTCGCGGCTGCCGCGCTGGGCGGGTATCCCGGTCGAAGGCTCTTCGGTCTCGCTGCCGGACAAGCCGGCAGTGGCACCCGCCGCGCGGACGTCCGCTACGGTGATCCGCCCCCGTTTGCCGGCGCCTTGCACCCGACTCAGATCGACGCCCAGTTCGCGGGCCAGACGGCGAGCCTCGGGACCGGCGGGGGCGATCGAAGTAGCGGCGTCTTCTTCCAACGCTACCGATGGTCGCGGCTTTTTAGACGCTTGCGGCTCGGCGTCGGCCGCGTCCTCGGCATCAATGGTCAACAACGGTTGACCAACTTTGACGGCTTGCCCCTTGGCGACGTGTACCTTGGCGACTTTGCCGGCCAGCGGGCAGGGGATTTCCAAGACGGCCTTGTCGGTTTCCAGTTCGACGACCCCGTCGTTGGCAGAAATGACATCCCCCTCGCGCACCAGCACGCTGACGACATCTCCACCGGCGACGTTTTCGCCGATTTCGGGCAAGTTGAATTCCGTGTTCATAGTCAATTTTACACCACAAATCGGCGCGGCGAACAACCTGTTTTTTCGTTAATGTCGGACAATTCTCCGCAACAGGAAGACCGCTGGAATCGAGAGCACGACGTTGCCCGTCCAAAAGGAGATCGGCGGCAGCGCGCCGGAGGTGGAAAGGTCCTCGCCGAACATCAGCAGGGGATAGTAGACCGCCAGGATCGGCAGGAAGCAGACGAAAAAGTTGGTCAGCGCATCGGCGTTTCGCCGCAGCATGGCCACCGGCGTGCCGATCAAGGCAAAGCAGAGGCAGGTGAACCCGTTCGACCAGCGGCGGTAGGGTTCCGCTTTCAGCCGCAAGATTCGATAGCGGTAATCGGCGATTTTGTTTCTCTTGGCCTCGATTTCGGCGTCGGCCTGTTCGGAACCGGGCGCTTCCAAAGCCTTGTTCGCCCGGCGGAGGTTTTCCAACTGTCGCAGTTCGGCTTTGGCTTCGGCCCGACTGTTGTCGAGTATTTCGATCAGCCGGGGTATGCTTCCCAGCGATACCCAATCGCGATGAAAGGGGTCGATGGGAGCCACGACGATCGGCACGGAATATTCTTGCGTGTCGAGAAACGACATTCGCATCTGTCCTTCGACGTCCACCTCTCCTTGCATGCAAATGATCCGCAACATTTTGGCGTCCCAATCGGTGCTCAGCTCCGCTTCGGCGGCGGTGATTGTGATCTGCGGCCGGCCCGGCTTTCCTTTGAGAATAATCGTCGGCTGGATCAACCGCCGGTTTTCCACGCGCTTGACGACGATGTTCAACTGCTCGCAGTCAAAGGAGCTTTTTTTTTGCAACATGCCGTAGGCCACTTCCTCGAGCGACTCGTAACCGATCTCATGCACGCTGGGCCGGCACCAGGTGGCGGCGATCTCGTACATCCAGACCGTTCCCAGGCTGAGGAAAGCGGCAAACACCAACACCGGCCAAACGGCCGCCATCGGACTGATCCCCGACGACTTCAAGGCCACGATCTCGTTCGCCCCGGTCATTCGGCCGAATACGCTGCTGACCGCATAGAGCATGGCGGCCGGAATCGTGATGCCGAGCATCTCCGGCAGCATATAGGGCATTGTCCGCAGCATTACCAGTGGCGGAAAGCCTGCCTTTAACCCCTCCTTAACGCCCATGCCAATGGTGGTCATCAAGGTCAACACCGCCAGCGCGGCCAGAAAAAATTTGATGACTTCCCAAACCACGTACCGCGTCAAGATGTACATGCACTGAATTGTGGGGGGCAAAATGGAGCGGGTCAAGCTCACTAGGCGTGTATTGCGCGGTCCGCGGGTTTTTTGCACGCACCCCAGACCTCCCAACTTGACAATTCCCTGATATTGACCCGTTTTTTTTCAGGTTGTATGCTTTCAGGTCCATGGAAGTGCCGCGCAAAACTCCGGGAATCGCATGGACGCGTACGGGCTGACGATCTATCTGGTCTTGGCGGGAGTGGTGATCGTTTGGTCGCTGCTTCTAGCGTTGCAGACCTGGGAACACCGCCGCTACGTCCGCAGTTGCATCCGCGACATCGGGCGACATCAGCCCATCGGGCGAGTGGCGCTTTTCGCTCCTTGCAAAGGTCTCGACCTCGAGATGGAGACGAATCTCCGCGCGCTGCTCGAACAAGACTACGACAATTACGAGGCAACGTTCATCGTCGAAAACACCGACGACCCGGCCTACCCGGCCATTCGTCGGGCGATGGCGTCTCATCCCTGGGTGCCGACGCGAGTGGTGGTCGCCGGCCAAGCGATCGATTGCGGCCAGAAGGTGCATAATCTCCGCGTGGCGACGGAACATATCTCTCGGCGGGTAAAATACCTGACTTTCGTCGATTCCGACGCCCGACCGCGGCCCGAGTGGCTGCGGATGATGGTCGCCCGCTTGAACGAGCCAGGCTGGGGAGCGGTGACCGGCTATCGCTGGTTTACGCCCGATCGGGCAAGCGCCGCCAACGCCTTGGTCTACAGCATGAATTGCGACGTCCTCTCGCTGCTTACCCGCAGCAGCCACTATTTGATCTGGGGCGGCTCCTGGGCCATCCGCCGCGAGGTCTTCGACGCCGTCCGCATGCGCGACGAGTGGCAGGGAACGCTCAGCGACGATCTGGTCGCCAGCCGGGTGATGCAACGCCATCGGCTGCCCGTCCGCTTCGAGCCGGCCTGCGTGGTGGCTTCTCCGTTGGACCAACCGCTGCGAAAGTCGCTCTCGTTCATCCGTCGCCAATATCTAATCGCCAGACTGTACACTTTCAACTGGTGGTTTTTTTCGCTGGTCTCGGCCACGTTCACGAACCTCGTTTGGCTCGGCAACCTGGGCGTATTGGCCTGGAGCCTGTTGACCGGCTCTCCGCCGCCGTGGATTCCGCTGGCCGCCGCCGCGACGCTTTATTTGGTGACGGTCTATCGCGGCGCGTTGCGGCAGAGCCTGGTAAAGACCTATTTCCCGCATTGGGAAAGGGCCTCGCGGCGGATCCAGCGATGCGACGTTTGGGCCAATCCGTTGGTGGAACTTTTTCACTGGATCGGCGTGGCCAGCGCGTCGGTCGGACGCTGGATCGATTGGCGCGGCATCCGCTATTACGTCCTTCCCGGCGGGCAGGTAAAAAAGATCATCCGCGCCGACGGCGAAGCGAAACAGGAGACGGAAGCCCCCCTGTTCTATCGCAAAGCGGGATGAAATACCCGGCCCGCATTCATCCGGACCACGACCGTGCCGGCCAGCTTGTCGTGCCAACCCTGCTTCCGCCGGTCGAAGGCGATCCAAAGAAATCCCAAACAGAGCGGAATCGTGGAAACAACGTAGGCGAAACATCTCACGACAAATTGACTCAACGACGGACGGCCGTTTGATCGTGCGTCCACGATCCGCGCCGAGAAGATCATCTTGCCCGGCGTGGCCGACTTGAACTTCCAAAAAATCAGCACCGCCACGGTCGGCAAAACATAGACAATCAGGTAATACATCGGGCCGCCAATCGGCAATTTCAACGGCGGGTTGGCCGGGTCCAGCCGGGAAAGATCTTCCCAAAAGACGGCGAACAGCAGCGGAATGACGATGATCAGCAACAAGACCATGTCGATCGTGAATGCCACGAGTCGAATCCAAAAGCCGGCATAACGGACGTCATTCGGATTAGCCATATTGCCCCCCGTTCGGTTATTTGGTCTCAAATAAATTGTATGTCAGGATGTGCCGTAGCCCTCAGGTCGGGGACTGGCTCATTTTTTCGCCCTTTCAAGGGCGAAAATTGTATCTGTCCCCTTTACCCCTGAAAGCGGCGTTAAACTGGAGTGTTTGGCGAAATGTTGTCGGATATGCCGATTCTGCGGCCAAATATCGGCGAACTTTCCTGTCTGGGATAGGTGTGCGTTAAGTTCCGATCAATCCGGTTCCGATGAGATTAGTGGATTTTCGGATCGTGATGGGGCATTCAATGGGGGGTGACATGCGAATACGAATACCGATGGGTCTTGCGGCTTTATTGATTACTCTGGGCGCAGTCAGTTCGGCCGCCGGGTGGGGAATGAAACCTAGTCGCCTGGAGGCGCTGGCCGCCCGGCAACAACTCCGCGACATGGTGTGCATTGCGATGGCCGACGGACAATTAAGCGCCTACGAACGTTCCGAAATCCTTCTCGAGGCCAAGCAAATCCTCTACCCCGACGAGTACAGGGCTTTTCAGCAGGCCTTGGACCGGGCTTTGCCGGCCCGGAAAAAGTCCGTCGCTAAGCGCACCGCGGAAAAACCCCGTCAAAAACCGCCGGTAAAAACAAACCAAGAGGCGAGTCAGCCGGAAAAACCGGTCTCTGGTTTGGTAATACCCGCCGGGGCCGTCCTGCCCATGCGGACAAACTCGCAAACATCGGCTCGACCGGACTCGGCTTTGGTAATGCCCGCCGGTGCGATCTCGCCAGAGCGGATGGATAATATCATCCGCGTGCTGTAAAATTGGGCGGATGGCGGCTCGTCTGAGGATCGGTCTCTTCTCCTTTTGGGAGAAGGTTAGGGCGAGGGCAAAACTGCGCAAAAGTGCGGATTATATACGATGAAATCCGAGATGCCCTCACTCCCGGCCCCTCTCCCAAAGGGAGAGGGGAGATCTCCAAAACACGTTTTGACCGAAAGCGCGCTGTTTTTGCGGGAATACATCCGCCACTTTCACGCCACCGGCGCGATTCTCCCCAGCGGTCGTGCGCTGGCCGCGGCACTGACGCAATTCATATCCAACCATACCGACGGTTCGCCAGGTCGAACGATCCTCGAAGTCGGACCCGGCACCGGCTCGGTCACCAGGCGGATTGTCGAACGGATGGGCGGCGACGACCGGCTCGATCTAGTCGAGCTGAATGGGACGTTCGTCGAACTACTAAAACGCCGTTTTAGCACCGAGCCGGCCTTTCGGGCGGTCGCCGAGCGAACGCGAATCCACCATTGTCCGATCGAGGAGTTGCCCGACGACCAGCGCTACGAACTGATTGTTTCCGGCCTGCCGTTGAACAATTTTTCCGTCGCCGAGGTGGATGACGTCTTGGCGACGCTGATCGCGCGGCTTTCGCCCGGCGGGACGCTTTCGTTCTTCGAGTACATCGCCATCCGCAAGGCGCGGGCCGTATTAAGCGGCCGGTCGGAACGGCGGCGGCTGCGCGGGATCGACGCGGCCATGAAAAGGGTATTTCAAAATCATGGCATCCGCCGCGACGCGGTGTGGCTTAACGTTCCGCCGGCATGGGTCCATCACCTTCGTCGATAGCGAGGCCGCCGCAGCCCCGTAGTATCGTTCGTCGGCCGATTTCGGCAAAAATAAATTCATATTTTCATTTCCCACGGTTGTTACCGTAGAACGGAATTCATTCCGTTCCTTTGATATACTTAGTTTCTGTTGCGGAAAACCACTGTAGGGTGCGTGCTTGCACGCACCAGCTTGGTTTTGCCGCGAAATAAGGTGCGTGCAA
>JAFGLH010000055.1 GCA_016928165.1 Pirellulales bacterium
CACCTCCCTGGGCAGTTCGACGATGCGGAGCCTGCAAACCATGGGCCGAAACTACAACCGAAACCGATACTAGCGAATTGCTGAAAGCAGTATGATCGGCCGGTCGGCAATGGCAATGATTTCCACGAAAAACCCACCCGCCGGATGGGGAAATATGGCGCCCGTCGGCGCATCAACTATTGATTAAATCAATAAAAAGCGGTAAAATGTCAAGGGGAAATAATTGGACGGAAAGGCATTGGTTTTAAGCCTCGTTCGCATTTTCAGATAGGCGGCAGATCATGTATATCACCATCGGAATTGGGACGATGTTGTTGGGCAGTTGGGTATTGGTCTCTCCGGTCGAGGAGGACAACTTGCGGCCGATTCAGCCGACGCCGCCACCCATCGCGGCCGCTCCGCAAAGCGAGATGAACGCAAATCAATATGGCGGCCTCCAAGGGTTGGGCTATCAAGGATACGGCGGCTTTAGATCGCAAGAAGACGGATCGCGGTATGGACCCCGCGCCAATCAGCCACCCGCACACGCGCAGCCCGGCGGCACGGGCATGCCTGCTTCACCGACCGATTCCTTCCAGGGCGCGGGCGGGTTGCCGCTGCCGCCGACCGCCGATCCCGCTTCAAGGCAACCGCCCCAGGGGCAAACACAACCGGGTGCAATGGATCAGGCATACGGTTCGGCGGGCACTCAGATGCCGATGGCCCCCACGGCCGCGGCCCGACCCGCTCCTTCCTCTTATTCACCCGGGAGAAGTTATAGCAGCACGATGCAACAACCGAGTTCCGGCGGCGGGCTTTCTTCGTTCGGGGGCGGAAGCCAAACGACGCAAAAGGCGTTTTCCGCCGTCAACCCGTACAGTTCCGGCGTCAGTCCCTACATGAACCTCTTCCGCAACGATACAAGCGCGGGAACCATCGACAACTACACCACGCTCGTCCGACCGGCGCTCGAACAACGCGCGGCCAACCAGCAGTTCAACATGGACATTTACGGTTTGGAACGAAGGGCGCGCATCCAGCAGCATTCGCTCCAACAAATGCAGCAGCGAGAACGGACCTTGCAGGGCGTGGGCACGCCGCAGTATTACATGAATTACGGCGGGTTCTACGGCAATCAAGGCTACGGTCCGTAAGCGCCTCTTCCTTCGTCATTCAGCGGGGAGCCGTTCCAGTCCGCCTTCAACCGCCTTGCCTTCCACGTAAACCGTTCCGCCGCGATCCACCCAGCCGGGCGCGGTGTTGTCGAGCAGCAAAGTATCGTGCAAGGACGCTCTCGAATAGGGGAGAGTCAGCAACTGCGCCGTCCCGTTGTTTCCCAGCGCGCAACGCGCGATCTGGACCGACGAGGCGCCCCCGATCGACATTCCGCTGCGGCCGTTGCCGCGACACGTGATATTGGAGAGCGTTACGTTTCTGGCGCCGTTTACCAGGTTGACGCCGTCCAGTTGAAATCCCTGCACGGTCAAGCCGTCGATGAGCACGCAATCGACGCGATAGAGCGTTATGCCCGTCTGCTGGTCGGCGCAGGAGAGATAATAATCTTGCGGCAATTTCGCCTTTTCGACGCAAAAATAGATCGTGCTGTTCAACATGCACCACTGGAGCGGCCCGAGTTTCGGCGGACGGCGCGCCGCGGTTGAAGTTGCGACCTGCGAGGCGGGCAGATCGTCGATGAACAACTGCTGATACGAAGTCCGCCGCGGACGAAACATAAATACGCCGCCTTGGCAAGGCTCCCAAGCTTTCGGGTCGATGGGCTTCGAGCCGTCGAGGACCGCGCCGTTGCCGCGGATCGTGAACGGTTGACCCGCGGTCCCGCTGTGGCGGCCGCCGACCAGGCTGACGCTCTCGCGGTAGGGAACGTCGTTGTTTTTCAGTACGATCGTGTCGCCCGACATGGCCAGCGAGAGGGCCTTGCCCAGCGTTCGCACCGGGCCGGTTTGCTCGGGCGTGTTTTGTTGTTGGACGCCGGTGAACCGATCGTCGCCGGCGCGGTTGTCGACGTATATCTCCCGACCGTGGACTGGAGCCGTAATATACAAAACAAACAATAGGCAGCTAAGCGAGATTTTCCGCATAATCCTCTCCCGGTGGGTGTTCGGGTGGGTGTTCATCCGTTTCGATCAATTGTAGCATATTCGTTGTAAAACGGAATTTATTCCGCTTCGGGAAAACCGTCGGTTATTCGGAACGGATTGTAATCCGTTCTGCGGTAAACGGCTTATCGCCATGAAAGCCATTATCAACGGTCAAACAGTCGAACTTCTCCAAGGCGACATCGCCGAGCAGCGGGTGGACGCGATAGTCAATGCCGCCAACAGCCGCCTGGCCGGCGGAGGCGGCGTGGACGGCGCGATCCATCGCCGCGGCGGGCCGGAGATCATGCAAGAAACTTTCGCCCGATACCCCAACGGGTGTCCCACCGGGTCGGCCGTCATTTCCAACGCCGGGCGGCTCGACGCCCGATACGTGATCCACGCCGTGGGCCCGGTCTGGAGCGGCGGCGCCCGGAGTGAGGAGCAACTGCTGGCAGACGCATATCAACGCTGTTTGGAGTTGGCCGTCGAGCATGATTGCCATAGCATCGCCCTGCCCGCGCTGAGCGCCGGCGCGTATCGTTTTCCGATGGATCGGGCGGCGCGAATCGCCGTAACCGCGGTGGCCGATTTCCTCAAACAACACGGACGGCCGGAGTTGGTCCGCTTCGTTTTGTTCGACGCCGGAGCCTACGGCGCCTTCGCCGCGGCGATGGAAGAGCTTGAACGATAAAATAACGATCTGCCCTCTCCCTTTGGGAAAGGGGTCGGAGATGGATTGCTAAAAACTATATTACAGTGATAGCCGTTTTGCGTCCGGTATTTGTTCTTGGGAATCAAGGGATTGTATCGTCCCGAAGGGGCTTGGGTTCTACCAGCCGGAGGCAACGCGTTCATAGGGGACTGTCTCGATTTTCGCGGTTCACCGCGAAAATGGGACTGCCCCCCTCGCGGTGAAGGGGACAGGCTCATTTTTTCGCCCTTTCAAGGGCGAAAAAATGTGCCTGTCCCCGGCCCGTGAACGGTTACGTGATGTAGAACGGCCGCTCCCGGCCGTGTGATTTACCGGAAATGCTTGAACGCAGCCGCGGGCGGCTATGCTACTGATCCAAACCGTTCAGAATCCGCCGCACGATCCGATCGTAGGGAAAATCCACGTAGTGGACGAGCCGGCGGCGCTCAATCTTCAACTTGGCCGCCTCGGCGCCGGCCGCCGCGTCGGCCAGCCGCTTGCCAAAATCGTCGTAGATGCCGCGTGACTTCGCCCGACCCTGTTCATAACGGCGTCGGGCCTCGTCGCCGCGCCCGGCCACCGCGGCGTCCGACTCGGCAAGCGAAGCGGCCGGGGGACGGCGAAGCTCATCGACCGCCGCGGCCGCGAACTCGCGAAGTTGCCCGATCCAAAAAAACATTTCTCGCGGGTCTTCGAAAAACGGTTGGCGATTGTTGCTTGGCTCCGGGGCTTTCGAGGCCAATTCGATCAGCTTGTCCACGCCGGCGGAATAGTCTCGACGCTCGAAACGGATCCAGGCGACAGCCTCCGCCGGCAGGAGCAGTTCGGGGCGTTGAAGGTGAATTTCCTCGAAGTGTTTGGCCGCCGCGTCGCGCTGTTTCTGCTTCATCAAGACCAACCCGAAGAGCAGCCGCGGCTCGATTTCCTCTCCCGCCGAGCGCAGCGCCGCGCGATAGTCTTTTTCGGCCGCTTCAAGGTCGATCCGACTTTGCTCCAGATAGGCGGCCAGTCGGCGAATGTCGGTTTTCGCCTCCTCGCTCAACCTTGGGGGTCGATTGTCGGGCAGGAACAGCCGCGGCGATTGATCGGCGGTCGAGATCGCCTCTTGCAGATAGCCGAACAACTCGGTCGGCTCGAGGCGGAGGTCGCGGTCCTTGTCGGCGGCGCCCGCGTATCCCCGGGCGGCGACGGCGGCGAACAGGCCGTGGTCCTTTTCGCTCGCGAGGGCGCCGCGCCGGCCCGCTTTCGTGCTTGCAATCGCGGCGACGGTCCGCAGGGGCGCGCGGCCCGGGGGGGCTTCGAGCGTCTCGATCATCTCGGCCGACGAGGGTTCCTCGGCCAGGTCGGCGCCTTCGCCCGCCCGGCCGCAATCCAGCAAAAGCATTTTTTTCCCGGCACTACATTCTTCCAAACGATCGACCAGCCATTGCAGCGGCAGCCCGGTGACGTCTTTCCGCTTCCGGTCGAAGTTTCGCGGTGCGAAGTAGACTTTGCCGTCGTCCGACTTGTATGCCCGGCCGGCAAGGTAGACCAACAACTCGTCGTCCGCGTCCAAGCGGCCGAGGAAGTCGGGGATGCTCTGCTCGAGCCGGACCAGACTCTCGTCGGTCAGGGTCAAGACCTGATCGGAAGGAACTTTGTATCGGGCGATCAACGCCTCGCCGAGCAGTGCGGCGTCGGCGGCCGCGCGTTCCGGCCGGCTGATCGAACGATCGTCGAAGTTCTCGTTGGCCGCCAACAGCGCCCAACGCGAGCGGTCGGCGGGGCGCCGGGCGGTAACGGAAATCGCCTCGGGGCGCTCGGCGCCGGGCATGTCGTGGGCCACCTCGACCGCGTCGCCCTTGCGCAAGTCGCCCACGTCGGCCGGCCGGCCGCCGAGGGTGGTTTTACAGTTCGGGCCGATGAAGTACGTCGTCTGCTTGCCGCCGTCGCCGGCTACGTCGATAGTGCGCGCGTCGTAGTGAACGGCCCTGATTACGCCCCCCTGAGCCAGTTGGCGATAAGCGTCGATGCGCGCCGCGCGGGTGTCGTGGACGACGGACACTTTATCGCCGACCCGTAGATCGTCCGGTTCCAGCAGTTTGTCGCGGATGAAGCGGAGGCCGTTGAGCGTGACCGCGCACTTCTCGGCCAACGGCAGGGTGAGCAAACTCTCGTCGGCGCCGACGGAAATGGTGATTTCCCCTTTTTCCGCGTCCAGGGCGCGGACCACACCCTCGGTCGTCACCTCCCGCTCGACCGAAAGTTCGCGGGCTTCGCGTCCCGCTTCGCCGCCCACGTGCTGGACCGCGACCCGATCGTCCGGCCGCAGGTCGGACAATGCCACTGGGCGGCCGTCCAGTTGCAGCCGGCCGTTGAAGGCGATCTCCAGCCCCTCCGGCACGGCGATCTCCAGTTCCTCGCCTTCGCCGAAGACGACGATAACCCGCCGCTGGCCGGCGTCGACCGATTTTATCAGGCCGAGGACCAGTTCGGGCCGGAAGGCGCGAACCTCCGTTATCCGACGCCCCTCGTCGTTCAGCTTGGCGGCAACGACGACTTTGTCTTGCGGCTTCAGATCGCGGAGCAGGCGCGATCTTTCGTTGATGAAAATGCGGTCGTATCGGGTGAGTTGAATTTCCCTTGCCCGGCCGTTCTCCGCCTCGGCGATCGCCAGCCGCGACTCGTCCGGGTAGACGTTGGTTACGACGCCGCGCGTCGGAGCGGGTGGAGCCGCGGGCTTGCGCTCCGCCTCTTTCTTCGGCAGGAGCATGATTGCGCTCAAGACGAGCGAAAAGGCCATCGCCGCCACGGCCGCGTAGCGCATCCGCCGCTTCTTGCCGGCCTCGGCCAGTCGGGCGTCCTCGGCCTTGGCGTCGGCTTGCGTCGGACGGTCGGCGGCTTGCGGCGGACCGACGCGCAGTTCCCAAAGCGCCTCCTTGGCCGAGCGGCACCGCTTCGATTGGTCCTTGACCACAAGATGTTCGATCACCCCGGTCAACTCAGGCGGCACGCCCTCGAGCACACGACCGATCGGCGGCAGGTGGCGGTCGGCCGTCGAGTGCCACATCATCCAGGCGATCTGCCGGTCGCGGCCCATGCCGCTCAGCCCCGGAAACAACGTCTCGAACCTGTTGCCGCACATCAACTCATAGGCCGAGAATCCGAGCGAGTAGAGATCGCTGGCCGGCCCGACCGCGCCGAAACTGTCCGAAACCAGCTCGGGGGCCATGTACTTGGTCGTCCCCTTCAAGAGGCTGCCTTCCTCGTTGCTGGCGCGACGGGCCAGCCCGAAGTCGCCCAACTTCACCCGACCCTGGGCGTCGACCAGCATGTTGCTCGGTTTGACGTCGCCGTGGACCACGCCGTTTGAGTGGAGAAAATCCAATGCGGCCAGGCAATCGGCCATCACGGCGCGAAGGTAATCCAGGTCGATCCCCTCGCTTTTGGCGGCCGGTTGCAGGCTGCCCTGCATCAACTCCAGAATCAGCCATCCCTTGTTGCGGACGACGTCGTAAATCGTCAGAATGTTGGGGTGTTGCAGCGAGGCCAGCAATTGCGCCTCCTGCCAGTAGCGGGCAAGGCGGCGATCGTCGGCGAGAAACTGCTTATGAATCTGTTTGACGGCCACTTCCCGGCCCAGCTCGCGGTCGCGGGCGCGATAGACCACGGCGAAATCGCCCCGCGCTATTTGATCGACGATTTCGTAACGCGATGCGTCCATTTTTCCTAGCGGCTAATGGTCGGAAGTAGGATGGGACAATCGCAGCGCCACCCCACCATATAATAAAACACAACCGTTCACAGGAGACTTCCCCGATTTTCGCGGTTCACCGCGAAAATGGCGCCGTCCCCCTCGCGGTGAAGGGGACAGACACATTTTTCGCCCTTGAAAGGACGAAAAAATGAGCCAGTCCCCTTTTTCGACTGCCAACTTGGCGCTGTTGCACTAATCACCGCTCAACAAAACCGTAATCGCATCCTCTAATTGCTTATCGCGCCGGCGGCTTCCGGTCAATCCCCTTTCGCCGGGGGCGCGTTCGGCGCGAAGCATTTTCAGCACTCGTCGGTAGTTGTCCCGCTCGGTTTCGCGGTCTCCTCGAATATGTGCCCGCTGCGCCTCGCGCAACAAAAGTTGATGCGGCTCCAGGTCTCTGTTGTCGATGTTGCCGGAGCCGAAATAGTCTCGCTCGATCAAATAGCGTTGTTGGTCCTTTGTTTCGCTCCCGGAGCCGGTCGGCGGATTTAGATCGACCAGCGCCAGGACGATCGAAAGAACCACGCTGGCGCTCAATAGGCCGAGCAACACCAGGGGATTCATCGACGTTTTTTTCTCTTGCGGCCTTTTGTCTTTAATCGCTTCCTCGTCGAGGCGCAGACCGGGAAGTTTTCCGTCCTGAGCCGGCAGCAACTTCGAGTCGGCGTCGTCGGCCGCGATGAAGCGGGCGACTTTCTTGCGCGGCGGCGGAGGCCGCGGCGGGTCGGCGGGCGAAGGCCCGGCCGGCGACGCACCCTTTTCCGAAGGCGGCTCGGCCACGGAGGCGGCGGGCGGCCTTTCGACGGCAGCTTCCTTCGAGACCCACAATCGACCCTTGCAGTGCGGACAGTTTACGTAACTGCCGGCCAGCTTGCTCGGCACTTGCAGGGGCGTCTTGCAGCGGGGACAATTCAGCTTTATCGGCATGGCACTACTTAATCGGCATGGCGATACTGTTGTTTAGTGGCTCTAACAATACTCCCTCTACCGCTTGCGGGAGAGGGGCCGGGGGCGAGGGCGGTTTGAGCTTGTTGGAGTCCCTTATTCCGCGTTTGATATTCTTGCCGGGTGTCACGGGCAAGCTGCGATTACCCATAGCGCCCAATTTCCTCTTCGGCGACATTATCTACACTGAAATCAATATACTATGTTCTATAACGCCAATCCGAACTCCAAATAGTTCAGCATGAATGGTCCGATGATAATCAACACGGTGGCGACCATGACCAGCACGGCGGGGAGGAGCATTTTCACGCCCGCCTCGCCGGCCAGCAATTCCGCCCGCTGTGTACGCTTGATCCGCAACACGTCGGCCTGGGTGCGGAATACCTTGGCCAGCGGCGTGCCGAGCAGCTCGCCCTGGATGATCGAGCCGATGATGCTGGTGATTTCGTCGTCGGCGAGCCGGTCGCGCATCGCCTGGAGCGATTCGGTCCGCGTCTTGCCGAGATTCATGTCGGTCAGCATTCGGCCGAACTCCTCGGCCACCGGGTGGCCCTGGAACTCGTCGACCGCCTGGCGCAAGGCGGCCAGGAAAGTCGAGCCGGCCTCCATCAGCAGCGTCAACAGGTCCAACAGAAACGGCATGCGTCGTTTAATCCGGTGCAGTCTGGCTTTAGCCCTGCCCGCCAGCCGCCGCCGCAGCAGCCAAGCAGTGAGAATGACGAACAGCGCGGCGACCGTCAATCCGCCGCCGCCGAACCAACCAAAAAACAGATATACGTAAAACGGCGAACAGAGCAGGGCGATCAGCTCGATCTTGCCCAAGTATTCCTCGGCCAGCCAGAATCGCGACATGCCGGCCGCCTGGATTTCCCGATGAATCTCGGCCAGATTGTCGCGAAAGATATTTCGATTGGCGATCGCCAGCAGTTGAATTGCCGGTTGCAGCAGTCGGAAGAACCAGTCGGCGCGGCGCAGCTCGTTGATGCGGCTGACGTCGTATCGCCACTCGTCGCCTTGCTCGAGGTCCTCGCTTCGCAAGACGGCGGCGATCCACCAGGCCAGCGCGGCGACGGCCGCCCCGACGGCGGCGCAGCCGGCCGCCATCAAGGCGATGCCCGGCGGAAGCGCGGCGATAATTGGGATTGTCGTCATCTCGTGCCGTTCTCGATTTTTTCAGTCCCCTCTCCCTTTGGGAGAGGGTGAGGGTGAGGGCCGAACTGCCAATAAACCCCGATTATTTCGATTAATTCGTTTCTGTTGCGGAAAACCACTGTAGGGTGCGTGCTTGCACGCACCAGCTTGGTTTTGCCGCGAAATAAGGTGCGTGCAA
>JAFGLH010000056.1 GCA_016928165.1 Pirellulales bacterium
CTGTCCCCTTCACCGCCGAGGGGGACAGTCCCATTTTCGCGGTGAACCGCGAAAATCGGGACAGTCCCCTGTGAACGGTTACCGATTGTCCATTTTCTCATCGTACTTGTGTACAATGTGACAATAAACGGCTTAAATCTCGTCATCACCCCACTTTCCGCACCACTCCGACCACCACGCCCAGCACGCGGGCGTTCTTGACGTAGATCGGCTTCATTTGCGCGTTGGCCGGCTCGAGGCGGATGCGGTTCTTCTCGGGGAACCAGCGTTTCAGCGTGGCCTCGCCGTCGTCGGTCAGGGCGACGACGATCTGTCCTTTCCGCGCGGCGCGCTGCTTTTGGACCACCACGTAGTCTCCGTCGGCAATCTGGTCGTCGATCATCGAGTCGCCCTCGACGCGGAGGACAAAGCGGTTTTTCGGACCGGGGGCGAGCAACTCCTGAAAGTCGATCCGCTCGTCCTGCTCGATGGCCTCGTGCAACACGCCGGCGGCGATCACGCCGGCCAGCGGCAGGCCGCGCTCCTCGATCGGCTCGGCAACCAGCCGGATCGCCCGAGACATGTTCGGTTCCCGGGTAATCAGCCCCTTTTTGACCAAGGCCTTCAAGTGGCAGACCACTCCATTCGGCGAGTTGATCTTGAATCGGGCGGCGATCTCCCGGACGGTAGGGCCGTAGCCCCGGCCGCGGATCTTCTCGCGGATGAACTTGTAGACCTCTCGTTGACGCGGCGTCAGATTGTCGAACAGTCCCATGGGAGTTCCTTCGGATGCAAGTCGGAAAAAACAACGGCAGCCCGCTTCGGCAGTCATGTTATCATATACGGTTGTACATAGTCAAGGGGCCGTTTTGGCCGGAAGGTTGCTCATCGCGGCCGCCGCCGAATAGCGGCCGCGGGAGCGGCGGCCTTATCGCGCGACATGCGAGAGATGTTGACGGAACCGCCCGGCCGGGATATACATGATTAAATGGTCGGACGCGGTCCGATACGCGATCGAAATTGTCCCCTCTCTCTACGAGGGGGTTGACGGGGGCGGCCAGGCGGACAAGCGGTCCGGCCCTTTCAGAAAAACCATCATGGCCCCCGCCCCCACACCTCTTTCCCGCGCGGAAAGTGGGACTTTTCTGATGGCCTCTTGACTCGTATGACGGAGGTTTACAAAGTGGTTCGCAAGAAAGTGATTATCGTCGGCGCGGCGGGCAGGGATTTCCACAACTTCAACACCTACTATCGAGACAACGAGCAGTTCGATGTGGTGGCCTTCACGGCGGCCCAAATCCCGGACATCGAGGGCCGAAAATACCCCCCCTCGCTGGCGGGAAAGCTCTATCCCGACGGAATCCCCATCCTCAAGGAATCGCGGCTCGCCGAATTGATAAAAAAACACGGCGTCGACGACGTGGTCTTCGCTTACAGCGACGTCCCTTACTCGCACGTGATGTCGCTCTCCGCACTGGTCAACGCCATGGGGGCGAACTTCGTGCTGATGGGCTGCAATACCACGATGATCGAATCGACCAAGCCGGTCATCTCGATCTGCGCCGTGAGGACAGGTTGCGGCAAATCACAGACCACTCGATACGTCTACAACATCTTCCGCAAGTTCAACAAGCGGGTGGTCGCCATCCGGCATCCCATGCCGTATGGTGACCTGGAAGCGCAGAAAGTACAACGCTTCTCCTCCATCGAGGACCTCGATCGGCACCACTGCACCATCGAGGAAATGGAGGAATACGAGCCGCACATCGTCGCCGGAAACGTCGTCTACTCCGGCGTGGACTACGAGGAGATAATTCGCGAGGTCGAGCGGCGCGACAACCCCGATGCGGTCCTCTTCGACGGCGGCAACAACGACATGCCCTTCTATCGGGCCGACCTGAAAATCGTGGTCGTCGATCCGCTTCGCGCCGGACACGAGGTGGCCTACTACCCCGGCGAGGCCAATTTGCGGATGGCCGATGTCGTGGTCGTCAATAAAATGGACTCCGCCAAGCCGGAACAACTGAAAATCCTGCGAGACAACATCCACCGCATCGCCCCGGCGGCCGTGGTCGTCGAGGCCGATTCCGAACTGAGCCTCGACGGAGAGATCAAGGGGAAGCGGGTGCTGGTGATCGAGGACGGGCCGACGCTCACCCACGGCGAGATGCAAATCGGCGCGGCGATGGTCGCCGCCGAACGCTTCGCCGCGGCGGAAATCGTCGAGCCGCGAAACCACGCCGTGGGCAAAATCGCCGAGACGTACCTGAAATACCCCAAAATCGGACAAGGCATCCTGCCCGCCATGGGATACTCCGACCAGCAAAAGCTGGACCTGCAAGCGACGATCAATTCCATCGACGCCGACGTGATCCTCAGCGGAACGCCCATCGACCTGACCCGAATCATCTCGGTCAACAAACCGGTGGTCAGGGTCAGATACGACCTGAAACCGTTGCCAGGTAGTCTCGGACTATTGGAAGAAGCGATCCAAAAACGGCTCTTCGCCTGATGCAAGATAAGCGTAGTACGAGTAGTACGAGTAGAGTGGGTCGAGCGAAGCGAAGCCCCACCACCTTGAAACACATTTTTTATGGCGGGGCTTGCTTCGCTCGACCCACCCTACGATTTTAGGAGGAAGCCGCTCGCGGCTTCGCAATATTATGCGACATCTACTGACGTTGGCCGATTACACGACGGCTGAAATCGAACGCTTCTTTTCCATCTCGGAGGAACTCAAGCGGCAATGCCAACAGGGGCGGCGGGAACCGTTGCTGGCCGGCCGGGTCATGGTCCTGCTCTTCGAGAAGCCCTCGCTGCGAACGCGGGTCAGTTTCGAGGCGGGCATGGCGCACCTGGGCGGGACCGCCGTCTTCCTGGGCGACGCCGGCTTGGGTAAACGCGAATCCATCGCCGACTTCGCCCGAAACCTCGACAAATTCGCCGACGTGATCGTGTTTCGCGGCTTCCTGCACCGGACCGTCGAAGAACTGGCCGCACACGCCGCCTGTCCGGTCATTAACGGTCTAACCGATTTCAGCCACCCCTGTCAGGCGCTGGCCGATCTGTATACGATGCGGGAGGTGTTCGGCAAGTTGGCCGGTCTGACGCTGGCCTGGATCGGCGACGCGAACAACGTCGCCCGCAGTCTCGCCATTATCTGCGGCAAGCTGAGCGTGCGGATGACCATGGCCACGCCCGAAGGCTATCGCTTCGACGAGCCGGCGCTGGCTTGGATCCGGGAGCAAGTGCCCGAGCTGGACCTGACCGTCACGGCCGACCCGGCCGAGGCGGTGAAGGAGGCCGGCGCTATTTACACCGACGTTTGGGCGAGCATGGGCCAGGAGGCGGAGCAGGCGGTCCGCAAGCGCGACTTCGCCGCCTATCAGGTCAACGCCGCGCTAATGAAGCGCGCCCCGAGCGACGCTGTGTTCATGCACTGTCTGCCCGCCCATCGCGGCGACGAAGTGACCGACGAGGTGATCGACGGCCCGCAGAGCGTCGTCTTCCAGCAGGCGGCCAACCGCATGCACGTGGAGAAGGGCGTGTTGGCTTGGCTGCTGGGAGTGCAAAAGTAGGGGACTATCTCAAAGTTTCCCCTCTTCCGCTTTTCGGGAGCGGAGCCAGGATGTTCGCAAAAACACCTTTCCGCAACGGAAATTAAGTTTTTGCCGTCGCCGATATTTCTCGATGAAAATGTTTTGCTTCGCCGTTTATTTTGTATAAAATACAGCTTTCCCGTTTGGCGAGGGGGGGGTTCGCGGCGGGGCTTGTCTGGCATACATCGGGTTGCCTGTCGATGCTCGCGAAACCATGAGATATGCAACGTTTATGAATAAGCGGCCGATTCAGGCCGGGGACTGGCTCGTTTTTCCGCCCTTTCAAGGGCGAATAATGTGCCTGTCCCCTTCATCGCCCGGACAATAGCAGCCGAAGCGGCGTCAGGTTTTCAATTCGAGGTCCAGCAATTTCTAGTTTCATCATCGTTTCTTAATTCGTTTCTGTTGCGGAAAACCACTGTAGGGTGCGTGCTTGCACGCACCAGCTTGGTTTTGCCGCGAAATAAGGTGCGTGCAA
>JAFGLH010000057.1 GCA_016928165.1 Pirellulales bacterium
AACCTTTCTCCGGGCAATGTGTTGGTCTTCGCCCACGGATTTAACGTCCGCTACAACTTGATCGACGTGCCCGAAGGCGTATCGGCCCTGCTGGTCGCTCCTTTGGGACCGGGCAGCCTAGTGCGGGAGAAATACGTCCAAGGCAAAGGCGTGCCGTGTCTGATCGCGACGACGGAACGCTCCGCAAAGGATGCAAAAGCCGTTGCCCTGGCTTATGCCAAAGGGATCGGTTCGACCCGCGCCGGGGCGATCGAAACCACCTTTGCCGAGGAGACCGAAACCGACTTGTTCGCCGAACAGGCGGTCCTCTGCGGAGGGCTATGCGCGTTGATGCAGGCCGGTTTCGAGACGCTCGTCGAGGCCGGCTACCAGAAGGAAATCGCCTATGTCGTCTCCGTCCACGAGGTGAAGCAAATCGTCGATCTGATTTACCGCCACGGGTTAGCCGAGATGCGGCGAATGATCTCGAACACGGCCGAATTCGGCGACTACACCCGCGGCCCGCGGCTGATCGACCAGCGGACCAAGGCCGAGATGGGTCGGATACTCGATGAGGTCCGCGACGGCCGTTTCGCCCGCGAGTGGACCGACGAAAACCGCTCAAAAGGCGGAAATTTCGAGGAAATGCGCCGTCTGCGGCAATTACATCCGATCGAAGAGATCGGCCGTCGGATGAGGAAGATGATGCGGATTGACGATTGAGTCCGCACAACCAGTAACGTTTTCCGACATTTCTTCGTCCGGGTGGTATTGCCTAATCTCTTTTATTTGACACAATGAAATTTCCACGACCGATTGAGTTTGATGGGAAGTGCTTTTTTCCCGTAATATGCAATCGCGGGAAGCGGGGGGAATAGTTGAGTTGCCGTTCCAAAGAACCGCTACGCAACGAAGGTGACTTGCCATGAGTTCCGAATATAGCCAAGTGCTAGCGCAGTTCGACGAACTGAAAATCGGCGATCGCGTGGAAGTGGAGCATCTGGTCACGGTCGGGCAAAAGAGCTGGACCGACAAGACGTGCGGGACCGTCGTCCGCACGGAGCGCCGTCGCCACGGACTGCACGACGAGCGCAGCCCGGACGATAAGGTATTCAGCGACGTGATCCTATTGGAGTTGCCCGACGGCGAGTTGACTACTTTGACGCTCGACGAGTTCACGACGATCCGCCGCGCGTAGAACCACACCGATCCGTCAATTACTGGTATCTTCGTTGGAGTGGCAGTTATACTGCCACCCCATCATGAAAGCGTATGCCTCAATCCACCCGCCCCGAAAGCCCGCTGCACGAATTCCACCCGCGCAGCTTCGCCGACAATCGCTACGTCTATCCGGTGCTGAGCCGGCGGGCGAAAGGAATCTCGATCGGCGTCAATCTCAGCCTCGACAAGGTCTGCAACTTCCATTGCATCTACTGCCAGGTCGAACGCCGGGACAACACTGCTGCACAAGCCGGCAGTGGCACGCAATCTCAAAACGCCGTTGACTTGGACCGGCTGGCCGACGAGTTGGATCGGACGATTGAGCTGGTCGTCTCGGGCGGGCTGTTCGATCTGCCGCGATTCCGCGACGCGCCTCCGCCGTTGCGCCGGTTAAACGACATCGCGCTGAGCGGCGACGGCGAGCCGACCGCCTCGCCCGAATTTGAACAGGTCGTGGAAATTTGCGCCGAGGCGCGGCGACGGCACGGCCTGGAGAACGCGAAACTGGTTTTAATCACTAACGCCAGCATGTTCCACCGGCCCTCGGTCCGCCGGGCATTGGAGGTGCTCGACGCCAACAATGGCGAGATTTGGGCCAAACTAGACGCCGGAACGGAGGAATATTACCGCATGGTCAACCGCTCGGACGTTCCTTGGCGGCGGATTCTCGACAACTTGCAGGAGGCCGCCCGGACGCGGCCGATCGTCGTTCAATCGCTTTGGACGCGGATCCGCGGCGAGCCGCCCCCGGCGGCCGAGTTGGAGGCGTTCTGCGATCGGCTTCGGGAGATCGTCTCCGGCGGGGGCCGGATCATACTGGTGCAGGTGCATACGATCGTCCGGTCCCCGGCCGAGTCGTGGGCCGCTCCGCTGACGGCCGAGGAAATTGAAGCAATCGCCAAGACGGTGCGCGGCCGCGCCGGGCTGAACGCGACGGCGTACACATAATCGTGGTGCGTAGGTCGGGCCGTGCCAGACACGGCCCATGCAAGAAGGCTGTCAGGCAGGGCCTGACCCACCGATCACTATTTACGGTGCCTGATTTTTGCCCGATTGCGGCGCTTCTTGCGGCCGATTTTCCGTCGTCCTTTTCCCGTTTTCTTCGTTCCCACGAATGCCTCCCAAAAGTGTGATATCACGGCGACCAACGCAACCCTATCACGATGGTAGCAGGCGCCGCCGACATTGACAAGCGGGTAGGTGAGGACGTAGAGTGCCGTTTTCATCGGCCTGCGAATGATTTCCGGCCTGCATTTCTCGCCAAAGTCTGCCGTTGCTAGACGATCCAGACAGGCAACGGTTGCGGGGGATCGTGCCGATTTTCGCGGCTCCCCGCGAAAACGGGACCATCCCCCTCGGCGGTCCAACTTGTTTCAGCACAACGATTTACGCCCTGCCGCCAGTCTTTTCGTCCCTTGCCTCCATCGTGGGTAATATAAAAATGCGGCCCCGATGTCAGGTTTTTGCCCCGCCGCGCGATATTAAGTGGCGGACGGTTCGAGAAGGCTTTTCGCCGAGGAGCGTCTCCTTGTAAGTAATAAGACGATTTCCCATGGCAACCGCGTCGAATCCGGTTCACAAGCTGTTTCTTAAACACCAGAAGGATGTGTATGCATACATCCTCACGCTGGTCCCCGATCGGAACGACGCGGAAGACGTATTTCAACAGACCTGTCTCGCGTTGCTCGAAAAGCAATCCGAGTTCGACCTGGGCAAGGAGTTCTTTCCCTGGGCCTGCGGATTCGCGTTGAACGAAGTCCGCCGCTTCCGCCGCGTCCACTACCGCGAGCGCGTGCGTCTGGACGACGCCGCGATTGAAGCGTTGGCAAACGTCCAATTCAAGTCGGCCAAAAAGATCGAGGCGCAACTCGACCTGCTGATGGAATGTCTGGCGGAGTTGCCGGCCGACAAACACGAATTGCTGATGCAATCCTACTCGTACCACGGGCGGTTGAAAGAACTCGCCGGGTGGCTGCGGATCGAAATCGACGCGCTCTATAAGCGCTTGGGGCGGATACGAAGGACGCTTTTTGAATGTATCGAAAGAGGGAAAGAACGGTACTCGTAACCGTTCGTTGAATCCGATGGAAAACGAAACGGCCCCTATCGCCGAAGCACGCTTGTTGGCCGAGGCCGTATGCAGCGGCTCGATCGCGCCCGAGCAATCCGCGAGGCTGAACGCGCTGTTGAAGGCCGACGAGGAGGCCGCGCTGACGTACGCCGTATACGTCCGCATGCACGGACTGCTTTGCTGGCACTGGCAGGACCAGGTGGCCATCGTTCGGACCCCGCCCTCGCCGCCCGCGCCCATTCCCGCCGGGCTTTTCGGCAACGTTTGGCAAGGCACGGTCGGGTTCTTCTCGCAGACCATGCCGCTCTCGTACCTGATAGCCACGGTAACCCTGGCAGTGATGCTGTTGGGGGCCTGGTCTTACAAGGTTTCGCACGATCTGCCCGCAAACGGCGCGATTGCGCATTTTTCCCCGCCCGGCGAACGGCCGCATCCGATCTTCGTCGGGCGGATCACAGGAATGAAGGATTGCCGTTGGGCCGATCCGGATACGCGGACAATCGTCGGCGCGTCGGTCCCGCTTGATCGCAAGTACGCCTTGGCCTCGGGCCTGATCGAAATTACTCACAAAACCGGCGCAAAAGTGATTCTCGAAGGACCGTGCGCGTACACGGTCGAATCCTCCGCCGGCGGATTTCTCGCGCGGGGAAAATTAACGGCAAGAATAGGGGAGCGAGGAGAGGGGAGAGGGGGGAGAACGGAACGAGTCTCCAAATCCCCTAATCCCCAATCCCAAACCCCCAACCCCTTCGTTGTCCGCACTCCCACGGCCATCATCACCGACCTGGGCACCGAGTTCGGCGTCGAGGTGGCCGAGAACGGCGACACCACGTCGCATGTATTCAAAGGTTCGGTGCAAGTGAAAATACTCCCCTCTCCCGCCGGGAGTGAAGGCAAAAAACTGCTCCCCTCGCCTGCAAGCGGGAGAGGGGCCGGGGGTGAGGGCGGCGTTGTGCAGCTTGCCGCCGGCGAGTCAGTTATGCTTAGTAGGGTGCGTGCTGGCACGCACCAGAACTCAACCCCAACCGAAACGCTGCGTTTCACGCACCCCACGACTCCGCCTGAGTTTGTCCGCCGGATTTACGAGCCGCCGAAGATGCTCGACCTGTTGGACATCGTGGCCGGCGGCAACGGCCTAGGCAACCGCCGCGAACATGGCATAAATCCCGGCACGGGAGCGGTTGATTTCGAGATTTCCAGAAATACCCGTGGTGGATCTCGCATCGAGGATCGTCCATACGCGTCGGTCGTCTGGAGTTATTACATCGATGGCGTATTCGTTCCCAGCGGCGGCGCCGGGCCGGTCCGGCTCGATTCGGCCGGTCATACGTTCAACGGCTTCCCGGCCACGTCGGGCACGTGCTTCGGCTCGATCTGGTCGCGGGCGAGTCGCGCCCCGGATAAAAACGACAGGGATGCGAATGTTTGGTTTAACGCGCTGGGGCGGGGCGGACAGTATATGCCCAACGACCGCGGGTTGCTCTGCATGCACGCCAACACCGGCATCACGTTCGATCTGTCGCTAATCTGGAAAACGGGTCGGGCGGCGGAGCGAGGGCGGTTCAAGGCCGTCGCCGGAGTGGCCGATGCCCGGCACGTATTCCCCGAGGCCGACGGCTCGGCCGACCTGTGGATTTTCGTCGACGGCGCGTTGAAGTGGAAGCGAGTTCAGCTTCGCCCCGCCGACGGCCCGGCGGAGATCGACGTCGAGCTTGATCCGGCGAACCGCTTCCTCACCCTGGCGGTTACCGACGGCGGACGCAAGCGTTGTTGGCCCTGGGCAGTCTTCGGCGACCCCGTGCTGGAGATGGAGAAGACTGAAGTCAATTCAAATAAATGACTCGTAAACCACCAAGAAAAAAAGAAAGGAAATCGACGTATGTAAAGACGCGAGGCAATCCGGGACGGATTATTTCGCGCTATCCGTCCTGTTCGGGCGGGCGGTCCGCCCGGATGAAAAATTTCGTCCGATCAGTGTGTCACTTTTTTGGAGACTAATACCATGTTGCGCTACTTCTCATCGGCATTTTGTGTTTTGGCTATCGTGCTTTCCATCGCCGGGCTTGCATCGGCGGATTTCTTGACGATCATCGACCCGGGCGTGCCCGAGGGTTACAACACCACCTTTGTCTACGGCCACTTGTTGTTGTCGGGCACCACGGTGAACGCGCTTTCGACCGATAGCCCGGCGGCGCGCGGTTTCACCAAGATTGGCGGCGTGTGGACGGATCTGGGATATTTTAGCAGTACCTACCCCCAATGCGCCGTCCGGGGCATCAATAGCGATGGATACGTTGTTGGGTTTTCAAAGGTTACTAGCTCGGTATACAACGCCTTCGTATGGGATCCAAATACCCAAACCAAGCAAAACATCCATGCTTGGGGTACTCCGACAAGTAAAATCAGCTACGCCGTCGGCATCAATTCCTCCGAAACCGTCATCGGCTGGTCGCAAATGGCCTCTAGCTCAACGTATCACGCCTATAAGTGGACCCAAGACGGCGGCATGGTCGATCTGGGCACCCTGGGCGGCAGCAGTTCCAGTTATGCGTCCTATGCCTATGACATCAACGACAATGGGCAAATAGTCGGCTCTTCCAAAGGCTATACCGGCGCTACGACTTACGAGCGCGCCTATCTCTACGAAGATGGCGTCATGACCCATCTGGGAACCCTTGGCGGCACCGAAAGCATGGCTTATGGTATAAATTCACACGGTGACGTGGTGGGCCGAGCAAGGTCCACGGACGCAAAATTTCATGGTTTTCTGTGGACTGAAGACGACGGCATGATCGACCTGGGCTACACTGGCGACGGCTATGCACAAGCCGTTAACGACAACGGGTTGATTGTGGGCCATATTAGGGACGGCGCCAATTACTACGCCGCCATGTACGTCGGCACCCCCGGCGAAGGTAGTTGGGTTGACTTGAATACGCTGATCGACCCAGACTCGGGATGGGTGCTGACCCACGCGATGGAGGTCAACAACGACGGCGTGATCCTCGGTCACGGAACGTACGGCGGCTACACCCGCGCGTTCATGCTCATAATCCCCGAACCGTCCACGTTGGCCCTGCTGGCCTGCGGCCTGGTCGGCCTGCTGGCCTACGCCTGGAGGAAGAGGAAGTAACAACTGCTACCCTCTCCCGTTCGGAGAAGGGATATTACAGAGGTTGGGGCGGCAGTTGAACTGCCGCCCCAACGCGACCCGTCGAGCGGGGCGAAAAATGACCCAAGCTCGTCGGTTCCGCGTTGTTTTGCATCCTTTGAGGGTATGTGGATATATTAATGATATATTAATGATGCTTGCTTGAAATACCGTCCATGGAGAATTCCCGTGCAGATAGCCGCAAATAGATGGATATGCAGCATTGTGTTGATGATTGTCGCCTTTGCCTCGGCCGCGCCGGCCGCGGGAGCGACCAAGGTGTACCTATTGGCCGGCCAGTCGAACATGGTCGGCCGTGGAGTCTGCGCGGAACTCGATCCGCCCTACGACGATCCGCTGCCGGCGGTGAACTTCTGGAACAATGGAAGCTGGACCGCCCTGCGATCTGGATTCGGTTTTACCGCCGACCATTTCGGGCCGGAGGTGAGTTTCGGCCGGGCCATTGCCGAAGCCTTTCCCGATGACGATATCTACCTGGTCAAGTACGGCGTGGGAGCCACGAATCTGGCCGTCGATTGGAAGCCGGACGGCAGCGGTCCGTGTTACAACGCCTTGAAATCGACGGTTGACGCCGCCTTGGCCGACCTCCGCGCCGACAACCGCGATCCCGCCGTCGCCGGAATGCTCTGGATGCAAGGAGAAAGCGACGCGCAGAACTCCGGCTACGCGACGGCCTATCAAGCCAACCTGACCGACTTTATTCAATCCGTGCGGGAGGATTTTGGCGCGTCCGGCGCGCCGTTCGTCATCGGGCGAATAACCGCCTTTTACGGGACGCCCGAAGACAACAACAAGGTCCGGCTCGCCCAACAAACCGTCGCCGAACTGGACGATCGAGCCGATTGGTTTAGCACCGACGATCTTCAGATTGGGGCCGTGCCGGGCCACTACGGAACGCAGGGGCAAATCGACTTGGGGTTGCTCTATGCGGAAAAACTAACCGTCCCGGAACCATCGACGCTGATTATTCTGGCGACCGGCACGCCCTTGCTCTTTGGCCGTTTACGCAAGGCGTGCAAACTGCGAAGAACTTTTCGCCACTGTCGCTGAAAGATGTAGGGGAAAAGATGTAGATGTAGGGTGCGTCCCTGACGCACCAAGGAAATGAACATGGAAAATATTGCTGCGTCGCGGACGCACCCTATCCCTGAAACGCTTTGGGCGGTCAAGGGGTGATTTAGGTGGTTTTCATGGTTACAATGGTATTGTCTCAGGCGGAGG
>JAFGLH010000058.1 GCA_016928165.1 Pirellulales bacterium
CGGCGGCTGGCTGGCCATGAACGATCCGGGTTTCTTCGAGGAAGCGCGGAACATGGTCGTGATTTACGAGGGACTGCACACTTACGGCGGATTGGCCGGACGAGACATGGAGGCCATAGCTCGCGGCATCGTCGAGGCGGTCCACGACGACAGCATTCGCGCCCGCGTGAAGCAAGTCGAATATCTCGGACAAAAACTGATCGACTGGGGCGTCCCCGTGGTCCACCCCATCGGCGGACACGCCGTTTTCCTCGACGCGAAAAAGATTTATTCGCACATCAAACAAGACGAATTTCCGGCCCAGTCGCTGGCGGCCGACCTATACGCCGATTCGGGCGTCCGCGGCATGGAACGGGGGATCGTCTCGGCCGGAAGAAACAAAGCCACCGGCGACCACTACTATCCCAAGCTGGAACTGGTCCGTCTGACCATACCGCGACGGGTTTACACCCAGGCGCACATGGACGTGACCGCCGAGTCGGTCGCCGAACTATACGACCATCGTCAGAAGGCCCGCGGATTGAAAATGGTCTTCGAGCCGAAGTACCTGCGCTTCTTCCAGGCCCGTTTCGAGCGGCTGTGATGCGCGACGCGGGATAAAGAAAAAACGCGGATGTCGCGTCCCACCGCCCTTGTTTCGACATGGGTAGGACGCGGCGCGCCCGACCCGCGCCTATTGAATGACCCCGCCTTAGAACGTGTTTTGAAAATCTCCCCTCTCCCTTTGGGAGAGGGGCCAGGGGTGAGGGCGGCTTGGATTGCATCGTCAACTTCCGATGTTTTTCAGCCGATCGGCCCTCGCCCCAACTCTCTCCCAAAGGGAGAAGGGACTAATTTTTCAATTTCAAAACACCTTCTTATACAAAACCCCGTTGTTCTGTTATACTGGAGCATGACCAAAATCTGTAATTCGGAGGCCAAATGGTGCGCGATAACGAATCTTCCCTCCTGCTAAGCGGCAACGAGGCGGTGGCCTTGGCGGCGAAGCACGGCAATCTTTCTCTAGGTTCGGGTTATCCCGGCACGCCATCGACCGAAATACTCGAATATCTCGACGAGATCGGCGGCAACGCCCAATGGGCGCCGAACGAGAAAGTGGGGCTGGAAGTCGCGCTCGGCGCGGCCTTCGCCGGCGGCTGGGCCATGGCCACGATGAAGCACGTCGGGCTGAACGTCGCCGCCGACGTGCTCTTCACCGCCGCTTATAGCGGGGTCAGCGGCGCGCTGTTGATCGTGTCGGCCGACGATCCCGGCATGGCCTCCAGCCAGAACGAGCAGGACAATCGCCGTTACGCCGTAGCGGCCGCCGTGCCGATGTTCGAGCCGTCCGATTCGCAGGAGGCGTATGATTTTACCCGCGCCGCGTTGGAGCTTTCGGCCCGCTGGAAATTGCCGGTCATGTTGCGGATGACCACGCGCATTTGCCACAGCAAGACGTTGGTGCGTCCGCGGCCGGCGCCAAGCGCGCGGCCCGACCCCCATTTTGAACGGAACATTCAGGGTCGGGTGATGATACCGGCACACGCCCGGCCCGCACATCGGAAACTCCGTCAAAAACTGGCCGAAATCGCCGCTTGGAACGAGACCTGTCCGTACAACAAGATCATCGAGGGCGACAAGAAGTTGGGCATAATCACCGCGGGCGTTTGTTTCGCCCACGCCCGCGAGGCCGCCCCGGACGCCTCGATACTGAAGCTTGGCGTGACCTATCCGCTGCCGCTGGAAAAAATCCGCGACTTCGCCGCCGGCGTCGAACGCTGCCTGGTCGTCGAGGAGAACGATCCCTATTTGTTCGAGCAGCTTCGCGCGGCCGACATCGAGGTTGAGCAGAAGCCGGAGATGTATCGCTTCGGCGAGTTCGACGTAGGCCGCGTGCGCCGGATCCTCTCCGGCGACACGTCCGAGGAGCCGGCCCCGCCCCGCGGCAAGCCGCCGGCGCTGTGCGTCGGTTGCCCGCACCGTCACACCTTCGAGTTGCTCAAGAAGCTGGACTGCATCGTTTCGGGCGACATCGGCTGCTACACACTCGGCGCGTTGCCGCCGCTGGAGGCGATGGACTCGCAGATTTGCATGGGCGCGAGCCTCGGCGTCGGCCTGGGGATGCGCCACGTGCTGCCCGAAAACGAGGCCCGCCGCGTGGTCAGCGTCATCGGCGACAGCACCTTCATCCACGGCGGCATTACGGGCCTGGTCGAGATGGTCTACAACCCGCCGAAGACCGGCCACGTGCTGCTGATCCTCGACAACGGCACCACGGCGATGACCGGCCTGCAAGAACACCCCGGCACCGGCCGAACGCTCGGTCACCAGCCGACCGGCAAGCTCGTTTTCGAGGACCTCGCCCGAGCGGTCGGCGTCAAGAACGTGCACGTCTTCGATCCGAGCACGGAGGCCGAGCAATTCGAGCGGACGCTCCGCGAGGCGTTGGCGAGCAATGAATTGAGCGTGTTTATCGCTCGCCGTCCCTGCATCCTCGCCGCCGGAAAAATCAAGCAGCGCGAAAAAGAGCAACAGGAAGGGGGGAGAGGAGAGGGGAGAGGGGAGAGGGAAGAAAGAGTAAAGGAAGTTGCTGAGCAACACGGTTTGAAATACGTTAATTTGAAAGAGACTGTGATCCCAAAATCGATATTAGAGATAGTCCCGCCCCAAGTTGCTCGCGAGGCTACGATCATTCCTTTTTCCGAACATGATGGAATCCTGACGATAGTAGTAGATGATCCAACAGATTACGATAAGTTGGATAAAGTGCGATTCCACTTGAATCGTCAGATCGAAATCGCACTGGCTCCACGTTCTGCAATAAAAGAGGCTATCGATCAATACTACGGTCGAACCTGCAATGAACGCACCAGTGCTACATCACCCACCGCCGGCCCTCTCCCCTCTCCTCTCTCCTCTCTCCCCTCTCCGACGAGCGTTGTAATCGCCGGCCTCGGCGGGCAGGGCGTGCTGAAGGCCTCCGACATTCTGGCCGACGCCGCCTTCTTGGCCGGATACGACGTGAAAAAATCTGAAATCCACGGCATGAGCCAGCGGGGTGGATCGGTCGCCAGCGACGTCCGCTTCGGCGGGCATATCGACAGCCCGATGATCCCGGCCGGCGAGGCCGACGTGCTGGTCGTGCTGGCCGACGATCAGGTCGAGAACAATCGGCCTCGGTTGCGCGAGGGGGGCGTGTTGATCGCGCCCGACTGCATCGACGCCGACGCATTGCCCAACCGCCGCAGCGGCAACGTCGCCATCCTCGGCGCGTTGAGTAAACATTTGGAAATCGAACCGGAAGTTTGGAAAGAGGCCATCCGCCGAAACTTGAAACCTAAACTGCACGAGGACAATTTTCGCGCCTTCGAGATCGGCCGCGACGCAATCGCGTAAATCCCCGAAAACGTTATTTCTTGTAATATCCGTTTAGCAGCCGCCGGCACGCCGGCTTGAAATGCCAAAAAGGCCGTCGTGCCGCCGGCCGCTAAACATGTTTGATTCAAGGCAACAACATTCATGCTATGAAAACAACATTTATTGCGTTTGTTGTCGGTTTAATGATGCTTGCCCTCGCCACGCCGCTTTCGGCGGCCGACAACCAACCGCCGCCGGGTTTTATCGCGCTGTTCAACGGAAAGGATTTGACCGGCTGGAAGGGATTGCTCAAATCGCCGTTGGACAACCCAGCGAAGCGGGCCAAACTGACGCCCGAGCAACTCGTCGAAGCCCAACGCGAGGCCGACGAGGTGATGCGCCAAGCGTGGCGCGTCGAGGACGGCGCGCTGATCTTCAACGGCAAGGGGCGCAGCCTCTGCACCGTCAAGGATTACGGCGACTTCGAGCTGCTGGTCGATTGGAAGATCGGCCCCAATGGCGACAGCGGCATTTACCTTCGCGGTTCGCCGCAAGTAGGTATTTGGGACGCCAGGGTATGGAAAATCGGCTCCGGCGGTCTCTACAACAACAAGAAAAATCCTTCCAATCCCAGCAAAATCGCCGATAATCCAATCGGCCAATGGAACACCTTCCGCATCAAGATGGTCGGCGAGCGGGTCAGCGTGTGGCTCAACGGCGAGTTGGTCGTCGACGACGTGGTGATGGAAAACTACTGGCAGCGCGACAAGCCGATCTATCCGACCGGCCAGATCGAACTGCAAAACCACGGCAACACGCTCTGGTTCAAGAACATCTACATCCGCGAGATAAAGTAGGACAGGTTGTCAACCTGTCCCGAACTGTTTTTTCTTTTCTTGGGGTGGCAGTAGCGAGGCCAGTTTGGCATTGCCGCCGGTCCGCCCTCACCCCCGACCCCTCTCCCGCACAGCGGGCGAGGGGAGATGGTCAACCTGTCCTACAATGTCGTGCCTCGGCCAGCAGGCCGTCGATCATTGTTTGCGCCTCATCGGCCGCGTCCATCACCTGGGCGAACCAGAGCGGAAAGCTCATGCCGGCCCGCTCTAACACCTCGACCGGAAAAGAACCGACGACGCTGGCGGCGATCCGCGCGTTCAGGTCCGGGTTCGGACTAGACGCCGTAAACGGCGCCTGGAACCGTTCGACGGCGCGTCCCTCGGGATGGTTGGCGTAAAAGGTCTCAGGCGATTCGATCTCTTCGACAAACAGTTCGCTCCAGCGTTCCGCGCGGCGGCGGAGGCGGTTCAGTTCGACGCCGGCCTGGGCGTCGATTCCCGAAATCCGAATCAGCCACCGCAGCGCCCGGTTCCGCGCCTCGGCGAGTCCGATCATTACGCTCCGCGCGACCGGCTCGGCCTCGTCGCCGCCGCGCCGCCGGTCGTAGGCCGCCAACACCGCCGCCCACGTTCGGGCGAGCACCTCGCCGGCGAAAATCTCCTCGATCGCGCCGCGCACTTGCGGACCAAAGATTTCGTCGTTCTTCAGCGTCCGCGACCAACGGTCCATGCGAACTTTCGAGTTGACCCAATACTCTTCCAGCCGCCGCTCGGGTATCCGCCAGCATCCGTCGGTCAACGCCGCGTGGTGCGCCGCCACGATCCCGGCCAGTTCTACAAACTCTTTAGCGTGCATGGGGTTCTAAGAAAGCAAGACTCGTTCCAGAACTTTTTATATGCCTGCGAAAAGTCGCATGTCCTTATAGGTGCAAGACTTGCGGCGATCATTGAGATCGATGATTTGCGCGGCAATGTTTCATTACGGCAACGTCGCGGTGTTCATCGCAAAGGCCACCGGCCGCAAGCGGCTCGGCTAAACATCCTTCCGGGCGGCGCGGCGGCGGTCGGTCTCTTTCAGCAATACCTTCCGCAAGCGGATTTGGCTCGGGGTGACTTCGACCAACTCGTCGTCGGCGATGAACTCCAGGGCCTCTTCGAGCGAGAGGCGTCGGGCGGGTTTGAGCAGCACGTTCCGGTCGTGACCGGCGGCGCGCATGTTGGTCAGCTTTTTCTCTTTCGTCGGGTTCACGTTCATGTCGCCCGAGCGGCTGTTCTCGCCGACGATCATCCCTTCGTAAACCACGTCGCCGGGAGCGACGTGCAACTCGGACCGCTCTTGCAGCCCGTCGAGCGCGAAGGCCACGGCCTGCCCGGCGGCGATCGAGACCAACACTCCGGTCTGCCGGTCGGGAATCGCCTCGACAACCGGCGCGTATTTTTCGTAGCGATGGTGGACCACGGCAGTGCCGGCGGTGGCGTTCAGCAGCCTGGTCCGCAGGCCGATCAGCCCCCGCGCGGGAATCGAGAAGTTCATGAAATTATAATCGTTGTGGGAGGACATCTCGATCAACTGTGCCCGCCGGGCGCCGACCAATTCCATAACCGGTCCGGTCTTGTCGCAGGGCGATTCGACCACGAGCGTCTCGAACGGCTCGCATTTCCGGCCGTCGATTTCGCGGAAAATAACCCGGGGCTTGCCGATCGAAAGCTCGTAGCCCTCGCGGCGCATGGTCTCAATTAGGATCGAGAGGTGGAGGATGCCGCGTCCGGCGACGGCGAATTGCTCGGTGCCGGGTATCGGCTCTACTTGCAAGGCGACGTTCCGCTCCAATTCTCGAAACAACCGTTCGCGGAGGTGGCGGCTCGTTAGGTATTTCCCCTCGCGGCCGGCCAGCGGCGAGGTGTTGACGCCGAAGGTCATTTGCAGCGTCGGTTCATCGACTGTGACTCGTTTCAGGGCCTTCGGCGCTTGCGGGGCGGCCACGGTGTCGCCGATTTCGACCCCTTCCAATCCGACCACCGCGCAGATTTCGCCGGCGTCGATCTCGTGTACTTCCTTGCGGCCGAGGTCCTCGAAAAGATAGACGGCAACCGCCTTGGCCGGGGTGATTTTGTCGCCGGCCTGCATGAGGACGACGTTTTGCCCTTTTCGCAAGGTGCCGGATTGAACGCGCCCGATGGCGATTCGCCCGACGTAGTCCGACCAGTCGAGCGTGGTGACCAGCATTTGCAGCGGCTCGTCGAGTTGGACCTCGGGGCCGGGTATTTTTTCGAGGATCATGTCCATCAGGGGGCGCACGCCGTCGGTCGTGTGGTGAGGGTCGGCGGTGGCGTAGCCCAATTTCGCGCTGGCGAAAAGATAGGGAAAATCGGCCAGCAGGTCGTCGGCGCCGAGTTGCAGGAACAGATCGAGCACCTCGTCGAGGACTTCGTGCGGCCGGGCGTCGGGGCGGTCGATCTTGTTGATCACGACCAGCGGCCGCAGCCCGCACTCGAAGGCCTTCGAGAGCACGAAGCGGGTTTGCGGCATCGGCCCCTCGGCGGCGTCGACCAGCACCAGGGCGCCGTCGGCCATGCGGAGCACCCGCTCGACTTCGCCGCCGAAATCGGCGTGGCCGGGGGTGTCGATCAGGTTGATTCGCACGCCGCGATACGGGATGGCGATGTTTTTCGAGAGGATCGTGATGCCGCGTTCCCGTTCCAGCTCGTTGGTGTCGAGGATTTGCTCTCCGGCGAGTTGCGACTCGCGGAACCGCCCGCTCTGACGCAACATGCAATCGACCAGGCTTGTCTTGCCGTGGTCGACGTGCGCGATGATGGCCACGTTGCGGATGTCGTCGCGTCGCATGGGCTTAAATTTACCCGGATGGGGATATTTTCATGCAGTCGAATCCATCAGTATAATCGTTCGTTGTCGCGATGGTAGCCGTATCGAAGCGGTTTTCACTCCCGTTATGCGGAGGCTGGGGGGAGTCGGAATTCACAAAAGAGCGATGAATTCCTCGACTGTCATGCCGGCGACGGAGATTTGAGTGCGCAAAAGCCCGATGCCGACGGTTCGTCCCTTATGCACGGGAATAGAAAGACGCGAACATTTCAGCGGGTGGCGAAGAATGTAGTGGCTGCCGCGGATGCGATCCACCTCGAAGCCGGCTTTGCGGAATGCCTTTACGGCCTCTTCTCCGGATATGCGCGGCACCTTGCTAGGCATTCACAATAATCCATTTTGTATTAGTGCCTTCGGGAACCTCATATTCGTCCAATCCCAACCAAGGAATATCTTCCCCGGCTTCGATGTGTGATTCTATTACACCAAGAACGGCCTCGCGAAGATTTTCCAATACCTCTTCTTCTGTATTGCCGCAACTTCCCGCCCCCGGAAGATTAAGGACAATGGCCGATAAAGAATCATCTTCTTCATGGACCAAGGAAACGTGACAGCGATAAGCCTTCCTCCTAAGGCGTTGAAAATTCGGAATCACGTGATAAGACGTATTTGCCGTCGGTAGAGGCCTAAACTCCAAGTTAAGCGATTCCATTTTGTGGTCCCTGATTTTGATCTAAATCCTCCACCGTTATCCGCCAAGAACCGATAACCTCGTTCTCCCATACAATTTCAATCGCATACACCCCGGATTCCGTTATTGGCAACCTAGGCAATGGAAACGCAATTTCTATTGTGGATATTCTATCGATATTTTCAACAACGGCTTCCGTTCGGAATATAATTGCATTCTTGCTAAGATTGACGAAATGAAGTTGAAATGTCGTTCCTTCACACACGTCCGTGAGACAAACGTATGCATATGGTGAACCAGTATCTTTTCCGCCCGCGACTGTCGTTTGTTTAGTTCCATCCGGCGCTTCCACTTGTTCAACCGGAGATTTTCGGCTGAATTTATAACTATTAAATGTTCCGGCAATGATATGCTTGCCGGTATTTCCATCCCGATACACATGATCCGCCACAACTAGCGCTTGCAAGACCGGTTTCACGAATTAGGTGCCTCCCGGAGAGTACGAACTTCATCAAGCAGGTCGAGTGAAGATTATTCCAACATAGCAATACTGATACTATCGGTCTAATCTGATGATAAGTGTTCCTTCCTAACTAGTTACTGTTGCGGAAAGCTCCAAATCCGTAGGGTGCGTGCTTGCACGCACCTTATTTCGCGGCAAAACCAAGCTGGTGCGTGCAA
>JAFGLH010000059.1 GCA_016928165.1 Pirellulales bacterium
ACCGTTCACGGACCGGGGACTGGCTCATTTTTTCGCCCTTTCAAGGGCGAAAAATGTGCCTGTCCCCTTCACCGCCGAGGGGGACAGCCCCATTTTCGCGGTGAACCGCGAAAATCGGGACAGTCCCCTGTGAACGGTTACGATTGCGGCGCCTGTCCCCGTTTTCATCACTTGCGGGAGAGGGGAGTATTGTTAGAGCCACTAAGTTGTTACTGTTGCGGAAAGCTCCAAATCCATAGGGTGCGTGCAAGCACGCACCTTATTTCGCGGCAAGACCAAGCTGGTGCGTGCAAGCACGCACCCTACAGTGGTTTTCCGCAACAGATACTAAGTTATTGTCCCGTTTCACGACCATGAGTCAAGACGATTCGTCCTCGGCGTGTGCCAAGAATTTACCTTGAATCGCGCAGCCGAGGGCGGCTGTGACACATTTCAAAACACCTTCTCAATGCGCGCTTTCGGGTCGGCGCAAGGAGTTTCTTTCAGCGGTCTTTGCCGCGAACGATTGTTTGCTCATTGGTAGGAACACATCGTCGCGCGCCTCGCCGGCAAGAAGAGGTTAAGATCCAACGCGCCAAATCCCGCCGAGCACGGTCCACGCGTGCCGGTTGCCTAATGTAAGGAATGTCGCTAAGATGAAGGGCGATCCGGGTAAAGGGGACAGGCACATTTTTCGCCCTTGAAAGGACGAAAAAATGAGCCAGTCCCCGGTCCGTGAATGGTTGCGCTCCCAATATATGGGGTGTTGTCGAGAGAGAGCATGCGTGAAAGCATAGTTTATCGTGCTATCGGCATTATCCGCAGCGAGCACGTTGATCCTGAAAGGACGCCAATCCAACCCGTCTACTCGAAAGGCTGTCGGGGGCGAGCGGAGGTGTTCCCGGAGTATGCCGACGGGTTGCGCGATCTGGAAGGCTTTTCGCACATTTATCTTGTCTATCACATGCACAGGGCGGGCCGGGCGAGCCTGACCGTAAAGCCGTTTCTTCAAGACGTGGAGCGGGGCGTTTTTGCCACCCGCGCGCCGTGTCGGCCGAACCCAATCGGCATGAGCATCGTGAGATTGCTGCGCCGCGAGGAAAACACTCTCCACCTCGACGGCGTCGACGTGTTGGATGGCGCTCCCTTGCTCGACATTAAGCCATACACGGCCAAGTTCGACCGGATCGAAGACACTCGAAACGGCTGGCAGGACGAAGTGAACGAGGAAATTGCATCGTTGCGAGGAAAGCGAGGATTTGCACCGAGAAAGGGATAATCCAACTATGAAGAAACCCATGAAAGTCGTTATTATCGGCGGCGTTGCGGCCGGCCCGAAGGCAGCCTCCAAAATTATTCGCCTCATGCCGAACGCTGACGTCACGATCGTAGAAAAAGGCAGGCTCCTATCTTACGCCGGCTGCGGGCTTCCGTACTTCGTCTCCGGCGTCGTCAAAGAGGAAAAGGAGCTAATGTCGACGCCCGTCGGAGTCGTGCGCGATCCCATATTCTTTCGCAAGGTCAAGAACGTTCACGTGCTGAACGAGACCGAGGCCGCGGAGATCGACCGCGCGGGCAAACGCGTCCGGATTCGGTCCTTGGCCGACGGCAAGGAATCTTGGCTGAACTACGACAAGCTGGTTTTGGCCACGGGCGGCACGCCCGTCGTGCCTCCGATTCCCAACGTCCGGCTAAAAAACATCTTCACGCTCACCGGCGTACGCGACGCCGAGGGCATCCGGGCCATTCTAGCCGAGGAAAAGGCGCGGGACGTGGTTATCGTCGGCGGCGGGTTGATCGGCGTCGAGACGACCGAGGCGTTGGCGTATAAAGGTTGTCGGGTGACGATTGTGGAGATGCTCCCCCAGGTGTTGAACATCTTCGACTGGGAGATGGCGGAACTGGTCGAGCAGCACATGGAATCGCACGGGGTCAAGGTGCTTACCGGCACGAAAGTCGTTTCTTTTCAGGGCAACGGCAAAGTCAGCCGGGTGGCAACCGATCGGGGCGAGCTTCCGGCCGACATGGTCGTTATGGCCGTCGGTGTTCGTCCCAACGTCGGGCTTGCCAAAACGGCGGGGCTGGAAATCGGGTCTACCGGCGCGATCAAAGTCGACGAGCACATGCAAACCTCGGACCCGGACATTTACGCGGCCGGCGACTGCGTTCAGTCCGTGGACCTGCTCACGGGGCGGCCCTGCTTCGTGCCCTTAGGCTCCACGGCCAATAAACAAGGACGGGTTGTCGCCGTAAACGTTTGCGGCGGCAGCGACAGCTTCCCCGGCGTCTTGGGCAGCACGGTCTGCAAGGTTTTCGATTTTTGCGTGGCCAGAACCGGACTCACCGAGACGGCCGCCGAGAAATTGGGCTACGAAGTGACCACGGCCCTGGCCCCCGGACCGGATCGGGCCCATTATATGCCCGGCGCCGCCCCCTTGCTGTTGAAGCTGGTGGTTGATCGAGACACTAGAAAGTTGCTCGGCGCCCAGGCAATCGGGCGTGGCGCGGGAGACAAGCGTATCGACGTGGCCGCCATGGCGATTACCGCAGGAATGACCGTCGATCAGCTCGCCAACGTCGATTTGTGCTATGCGCCGCCCTACTCTCCGGCGATGGACAACATTATCACCGCGGCCAATGTCGCCAGGAACAAACTGGACGGCAAAATGATCGGCATCTCCTCGCGGGAAGTGCATCGCTGGATGGAGGCCAAAAAGGAGTTTGTTCTGTTGGACGTCCGCAGCGCGGCCGAGTATGAAGAGGTTCGTTTGCCCGGGGCCGTTTCGATCCCCCTTGGAATGTTGCGGGATCGCTTGGGCGAGTTGCCGAAAGACAAGGAAATCGTCACCTTTTGCACGGTCTCGCTGCGCGGCTACGAAGCGGCGTTGATCCTGAAGGCGGCCGGACTGAAAAAGGTCCGCGTGATGGACGGCGGCCTTACCATGTGGCCCTATGAAAAGCTGCCGCCGCACTGACTTGAGGGGCTGAGACGAACCGACCTTCATCGTCGCATGGCCGGCGGTCCAGGGCGAAAAATGGGGCCTGTCCCCGGCCCGTGAACGGTTACCGATGATTCTCGCTCTTCTGAAACAGCTTCTTGAAACCTTGAAGAAGCCTCTTGAAAAACGGCGCTCGTTCCGAAGGCGTCTGTGGTTTTGCCGTATTACGGGAAGGCTCAACCGCTCGCTGTTGACCCACGGGGGGATTAACGGGAGAGGCCACCCAGGGCCGCGAGGCGGCCGGGGTCGCGGCCTTCTCGGAAGCCGATGCCTGAGAGTGCGATCGGGGTTGAGCGGCCCTTGCGGCTTCATTCCGCTCCACGACCGTTGGCGTGCGGCTTACCTCCGCTTTCTTCAAGATGGGACCGGCGGGAGGCGTCGATTGCCGGGAAGTTTCCTGGACATTTAGGGGGGATTGCCGGCTTATGTCGATAAGCCCGGCGTTGATAAAGCCGTATACTTCGCCGGGACTTCGCGCCCCAATCAGGCGTTTATTCGTCCAACCCGCTTGCGTGTGGTCGAAGCGGATCAACTGCGGAATCGATCCTCCTCCGGTGAGCCGAGAGGCCAATTGCCGCTGCTGGTCGAAATCCACGTAGAGGAAGACGACGTTTTTGAGTCCGCCGGTTCTTTCAACTTGGGGGATGATCGAATTATGCATGGTTTGGCAGGCCCCGCACCAGTTTGCGCCGACCAATACGACCAATGGGCGCCGAGTCGCCATGCTTTGCTGGCAGGCTTGGTTGAAATCCTGTGGGTCCGCCCCAAAGACCGCGATCTGCACCATTGCCGTCAGGATGAAGGTAGTCATAATCCACTGCTTGGGAAAAAGAAACAGTGTGCCGCTGCGAGAACGAGCAGCGGCACACGTTGAAGAAAACGCACGGTAATGCAGTTATCGTCCAAGCGACTATATAGCTTTAGCATTATATTACATGTACGTTATTATCGTAACCGTTCACGGAGGCCCGTCCCGATTTTCGCGGTTCGCCGCGAAAATGGAACTGACCCACGCGGAGGTGCAAAAATCGCATCCGAATAGGGCAAGGTGATTGCTGGCGGGCGGTGAAGGGGACAGGCACATTTTTTCGCCCTTGAAAGGGCGAAAAAACGAGCCAGTCCCCGGCCCGTGAACGGTTACATTTTTCTTTTCCTCGCTCGCGTCTTTCGGGGTCGCTCGGTCCCGCACCATTTTCCCAATCTTCCCGTTCCGGCCAACCCGGATAACCCGTTCAGAAGAATATTTTGCGAACTAGCATTTCCGCGAATACCGAAGGTAATTGCTGGATGGATAATAACGATTTTACGGCGTGGACTATGTTTGCGGACCGGCATGGAATTTGCGCCTTATCGCGAAACTCAACAACGGTCAAATTGGGGGTGCTGCCGAATTTTGATTGCTTCGGAACGACGTGTTTTACGTAACCGTTCACGGGCCGGGGACTGGCTCGTTTTTTCGCCCTTTCAAGGGCGAAAAAATGTGCCTGTCCCCTTCACCGCCGAGGGGGACAGTCCCATTTTCGCTGTAAACCTCGAAAATTGGGACAGTCCCCTGTGAACG
>JAFGLH010000060.1 GCA_016928165.1 Pirellulales bacterium
ATACGCAGCGTTTCGGCTTCGTCCTTCTTCACCGTGACCGACTCGCCGACGGCAAGCAGTATCGTGCCGCCCTCACCCCCGGCCCCTTTCCCGCTCGCGGGAGAGGGGAGGTTGGTTGCTTGCACCTTCACTGAACCCTGGAACACATGCGACGTGGTGTCGCCGTTCTCGGCCACCTCGACGCCGAACTCGGTGCCCAGGTCGGTGACGACGGCGGTGGGAGTGCGAACTGAGAAAAGGGGAGAGGAAAGAGAGGAGAGTAGAGAGGGTTCCGCGCTTTGAGTTTTGAGCTTTGAGTTTTGAGTTCTGACATTAGCCGTCAGCTTGCCCCGCTCTAAAAATCCGCCGGCGGAGGATTCGAGTTTGTACGTGCAAGGGCCTTCGAGAATCACCCGCGCCCCGGATTGGTAAGTTATTTCCATCAGGCCGGAGGACAAAGCATATTTGCGTCCCAGCGGAACCGACGCGCCGACGATCGTCTGCGTGTCGGCGTCGGCCCAATGGCAATCCTTCATGCCGGTGATTCGGCCGACGAAGACTAATTCCGGTTGATCCGAAGGACCTGAGGTCGTTGACCCCAGGCTACCGGCAACAACACCCAGATCGCGATGATGCGATATTTTGTAAGCCCAGGCCCCCAGCAGCATCAAGCACACAATCACCGAGGCGGCCATGTAGGAAAAGACCGGCCCGCCGATGAACGGATGGGGAAGGGGGAAGGGGGAAGGGGAGAGCAAGTCGAAGGAAGGATATGAAAGCGGCGACGGCGTGTTAAGCCGTTTTCCCGAGATCAAGCCCAGTCCCGCGTGGACTTCGAGGTAAGACAAATACTCCCGCCGCGCCGACGGGTCCGACTGCAACAGAACGTCGAGCCGCGCGGCGTCGGCGACGGAGATCGTGCCGTCGCAGAGGTCGTCCAAGAGGGAATACAAATCCTCGCATTTTTTATTCGCGGGAGTCATGCGTCCTCCTCCCTGGCGACCACCGCGTCGATGCAGCGTTTCAGTTCGCGGCGGATGCGGCAGATCGAATGGCGGACCGAGCTGGACGAGCGGCCCAGCGACTCGGCTATCTTTTCCCACGACAGCCCGCGGAAATAATGGTCGCTGACCAGCGACAAATCATCCACGCCGAGTTTCTCCATGCATTCCGGCAAGGCGGCGTTGCGCCGATCCAAGAGCGACTCGTATTCCACCGCCTCGGCCGAGAGCATCTCCAAGGTGGCCTTGCTCAGCCCGGGCGATTGCCGCTTCCGCGACGAGCGATATTTCAACGCCTCCAGGTAGGCGATTCGCGTAGACCAGGAGTGGAAGTTGGAGCCGGGCAGGAATTGATCGCACTTCCGCAACATCACCAGGTTGGTGTTTTGCAGGACGTCTTCGGCCCCGACCCGATCGGCCACTAAGAGGACGATGTAGCGGTAGAGCCGCAGTTGGCTTTTCGTGAACAGGTCGAGGAATTCGCTGCTGGGCGTTCGGTTTTGCACGAATGCATCCCTTGCCCCACTCGGGCGGCATAAAACAAGACGATTCGGAGAAGCACGCTTCCTTTCTACATAGTAACCCGGCGAGATTTCGAAATGCGAATTTGAAAAAACAGCGCCTGCCGAGAAATGTCGGAATGGTAAGCCGGGTCGATGGCCGGCGTGAAACCACCGCCGGGTTTTCAACCGGCCCTGCGACTACCGCCGATTGCCGCCGCCCGAATAGATTTCCATAACTCCTTGTGCGGCATACACTTGTGTCGCCCCGCGAGGAAATGAAATATCTGCTATTTACCCGAAAGCCCTTAACGGGCAAAATATCGCCTCCCTGGAGACCCGGGGGACCGATTCTGATCGAATGGAAGGATCCAGTCGGAAGGGAGCGAAAGACGGCGTGCGACGCCGTCTTTCCCGACATAAACCGACGCAACAGCAAGGAGTGCTGACGTGAAGAAATCGCTATCTTGGGCCGCGCTGGCCGTTTTCCTCTCGCTGAGCGCTTACGGCCCTCCGGCGGCCGCGCAAGCACAGCGTCCGGGGCAGATGCCGCCCGCGGCCGGACCCAGACTGGCCCTGATCGACGTCACCAAAATCTTCAAGAACCACGCCCGCTTCAAGGGAATGATGGAAGACATGAAGAAAGACGTTCAACAGGCCGAGAACTGGGTAAAGAACGAACGCCTCGCCATTGGCAAACTCGTCGAGGAATTACAGACCTATGATAAGGGAGCGCGCGAGTATCAAGCCTTGGAAAAGGACCTCGCCAAGCGGCAGGCCGACCTGGAAATTCAAATCCGCATGCAGCGGAAAGAGTTTCTCCAGCGGGAGGCGAAGATCTATTACAACGTCTATCAGGAAATCTGGCAAGCGACCGACTATTTCGCCCGACAGCACAAGATCGACATGGTCTTTCGTTTCAACGGCGACGAGGTCGATTCGTCCAATCCGGACGAAATATTGAAGCACATCAACAAGCAAGTGATCTGGTACGACGTCGGATTGGACATCACTCCGTATATTTTGGAAGAGTTGAACCGGACGGCGATCAATCCGTCAGCCGCCGATCGGCGCGGAAACGCGGCGCCGCCGACCGTCCCTTTCAATCCCACTCCCCGGTAGAGAGCAGCAAACATTGATGGGCTGGCCACGGACGGCCGGCGCGGAGAGTTCGGAAAGCGGTTTCTTTTCCACTATAAGTCAAGGAAGACCTGCGGCCGAGGGATGAACACGCAAGGAAATCAGCGGACGATCGCCGCGCCAGCCGCCGTCGAAGGGGTCGGCTATTGGAGCGACCGCGAGGTGCGGGTCGAGTTTCGACCCGCGGCGGCCGACACGGGAATCGTATTTGTCAGACGCGATCTACCAGGTTGCCCGCGGATCCCCGCTCTGATCGGCAACCGCGTGGAAACGCCGCGCCGCACGTCGCTCCGATCGGGCGACGCCTCGGTGGAGATGATCGAGCACGTCATGGCGGCCTTGGCCGGGCTGGGAATCGACAATTGCGAGTTGTGGGTGGACCGGCCGGAGATGCCCGGCTGCGACGGCTCTTGTCTGCCGTTCGTCGAGGCAATCCAAGAGGTCGGCATCGCATCGCAAAACGCCCCGTGCCGACAACTGGCCGTCGAGCGCGTGATTCGCGTGGGCGACCGGTCCAGTTGGATCGAGGCCCGCCCCAGCCGTTCGGGCAAGTGCGTCCTTCAATACGAATTGGATTACGGGGCGGGGAATCCGATCGGACGCCAATTCTTGGAAATCTCTCTCTCGCCGCGACACTTCCATCTCAACTTGGCTCCCAGCCGGACCTTCCTGCTGGAAGCGGAGGCGGCCGAGATAAAGGCCCGCGGAATGGGCCAAAAGGCCACCTGCAAGGACCTGCTGGTCTTCGGGGCCAAGGGGCCAATCGACAACCAACTCCGTTTTCCCGACGAGTGCGCCCGACACAAAATGGTCGATATGGTCGGAGACCTGGCCCTGGCCGGCCGCCGGCTGTCGGGCCGATTTTCCGCCTATCGAAGCGGACATCGGCTCAACGGCGAACTGGTCCGCGCCATCGTCGCCGAAGACGAAAAGAACAAACGAAAATTGTGCGCTTGAAACACGGACACATGATACTATTTAATCCTCAAGGAGCCGCGGAGATGGCCCACTACTTCGCCGAGAATAGTTCGATCGATCCCCGAGCGATCATCGAAGAGGACGTCGAGATCGGACAATACTGCGTCATCGGTCCCAAGGTTCGCATCGGCCGCGGCACGAAGCTGGAAAACAACGTCACGCTGATGGGCAGCGTCTCCATCGGAAAAAACAACCACGTCTATCCCAACGTCGTCATCGGCGGAGAGCCGCAGGATGTGAGCTACAACGGCTCCGACACCAAGGTGGTCATCGGCGACAACAACATCATCCGCGAGTGCGTGACGATCAATCGGGCCTCGGAAAAAGAGGACGGCGTTACCCGCATCGGCGACGACAACTTCCTCATGGCGTGCAGCCATGTGGCGCACGACTGCCAACTGGGCAACCACATCGTGCTGGCCAACGGCACGCTGCTGGCCGGACACGTTCACGTTCACGACTTCGCCTCGCTCTCCGGCGCCGTGGCCGTGCACCACTTCGCCACCATCGGCAGCTACAGCTTCATCGCCGGCCTCAGCGCGGTCAGGCACGACGTGCCTCCCTACATGTTGGCCGAAGGCTATCCGGCGCGGCCGCGGTGCATCAACGCCGTGGGACTGAAACGAAACGATTTCTCGCCGCAGGTCATCCATGCCCTGGCCGAGGCCCACCGCCTGCTCTATCGCTCCAAGGTCGGACTGGAAAACGCCTGGGAAATCCTCCGCGCCAACGGACAACTCGTTCCGCAAGTGAACCACCTCTTGGCCTTCGTCCAAGGCCAACACGAGGGCATCCACGGACGCGGACGAGAGCGGCGAAAAGCGGCGTGATGAAAAGCCGAACGCTGACCGCTGAAAGCCGAAAACTATGAATAAACTCCGCATGGCAGTCGTCGGGGCCGGGCGCTTGGGTTCCTTCCACGCCCAAAAACTCGCCGCCCGAAAAGACGTCGATTTACTGGCCGTCGCCGACCCCGCGTCCGAAAACCGCAACCGCGTCGCCGAAGCGTGCGGCGTCGAGGGGCTTCCCGACTATTACACTCTGCTGGATAAAATCGACGCGGCCGTGATCGCCGCCCCAACCAGCCTGCATTATTCCATCGCCCGGGAATTCCTCGAAGCCGGCATACACCTGCTGGTCGAAAAACCGCTCTGCGCCACCCGCGCCGAGGCCGACGAACTGGTCTCCATCGCCGCCCGAAATAAAGTTGTCTTGCAGGCGGGCCACGTCGAGCGGTTCAACCCCGCCTTCCGCGCCGCCCGCGAGGAAATCGCCGAGCCGAAGTTCATCGAGGCCGTCCGCGCCAGCGCGTACCCCTTCCGTTCGACCGAGGTGGGCGTGGTCCTCGACGTGATGATCCACGACATCGACCTAGTGCTGTCGATGGTCCGCGGACCGCTGCGCAAGGTGGACGCCCTGGGCTTCTCCGTCCTCGGCGGCCACGAGGACGTGGCCAACGCACGACTGGAGTTCGAGTGCGGCTGCGTGGCCTCGCTTTCCGCCTCGCGGGTAAGCGACGGACAGACGCGCCGCATGCAGGTCTGGTCGGCCGCCGGTTTCGCGGCGATCGACTTCGCCGCCAGGGGCGTGAAGTTCGTTCGCCCCAGCGAGACGCTCCGACGCCGACGCTTCGACGCGGACCGGCTTACGCCCAAGCAGGTCGAACACTATCGGGCGCGCTTTGCCGAGGAGCACCTTCCCAGTGAAATAAAATCGTTCGACGCCTCCGACGCCTTGGCCTTGGAACAGGACGATTTCGTCTCCTCGGTCCGCGACGGCCGGCGTCCGATCGTCGACGGCGAGGCGGGACGAGACGCCTTGACCGTGGCCGGTCAAATCCTCGCCCGCATCGACGCACACTGTTGGAACGGCGTTTACTCCGGTCCCGTCGGCCCGCTGGCCAAAACCCGCGAACACATTCTTGCCGTCCCTCATTTCGCGGCGATCGGATCCCAGCCCATCCACAGCAAGGCCGGTTAGTGCCCGGCAAGGCCCAACAACAAATAAAGCCTCGGATCGGCGAGATTATCGACCACCATCGAGGCCGCGCTGAAATCTTGCGAGCGGCTGTGCTGGCCGGGCACGGCCGCGACCCGCGCGCCGGCGGCCGCCGCGGCGCGACAGCCGTTCTCGCTGTCCTCCAACACGATCATCTCCCCTGGAGAAACCGCGAAACGCCGGGCGGCGGTCAGATAGATCTCGGGATGCGGTTTGCCGTCGACGACGTCCTCGGCGGCGAGAATGAAGCGGAACCGCCCGGCCAGCGCGAACGGATTCAGACAAGCGTCGACCAATTCCCTGCTGCTGCTGGTGCCAATCGCCTTCGGCACGTCGGCCCGCTCTAGGGCGTCGAGCAACTCCATCAGTCCCGGCATGGGCCGCAATCGCCCGCCGAGAATTTGCAAAAATAGGCGGTTCGACTCGGCGGCCAGCGCCTGCCACTCGTCGGCCAGACGGCAGTGGCGGATCATCGCCTCGAAGGCCGGCTGGGGTCGCAATCCCATCATCAGATTTTTCAGTTCGGGCGTAAACTCGTGCCCGCGACGACGCAGCAGCTTCGAGCCGACTTCGTCGTACACGTCCTCGGTGTTGAACATCAAGCCGTCCATGTCGAACACGGCGGCGCGGGGACGGTTCTCGGGTGTCTTCATCTCAATCGATATATTATATAGGTGCGGTTGAAATAGACGACCGGCAGGTCGAGCGGCGGGGTGGTGCGATCGGTGATTGCGTAATCGGCGGCGTATTTTTCACCAAGTCGCCGGAGATGGTCCTCGCCCGCTTCGGCCAGCGGCTCGTGCCAGCGTTGGCTCCGCAAAGGTAATCCGGTGCCGTAAATATCCATCACCCGCCGCCACCACTCGACGACGTCGCCGGCGGCCTGGGGCACGTCCTTCCAGGAGACCGCGTCGCTGCGCCCGGCGTACCAGCGGAAGGTGCGCGTGAGCCGGGGCGTGAGAAACACGGCCTCCGGCGGAATTTCGCCCGAGCCGGCTATCCACTCGCAGGCGGCCCGCCAGTCGTCGAAATCTCTTCTCCGGCCGATCGGGTCTTTGTTGCCGGGCAGCTTGTGCGTTCGCGGCGCGTCGGGCGCGATCCGCTCGACGGCCCGGTCGCCGAGGTGAAACGCGGCCACCACGATGGCCAGCGCCAGCCCAACTCGCGATACGTAGCACGGCCGCCCTCGGCTGCGTTGTTGATTTTGATTGTCGCCTTCATCATTCACGGCCGAGGGCGGCTGTGCCGCACTCAGCCCTGCAATTATCGACGCGCTTTCAATCACCACGCCCAGCGGCAGGGCCGCGTCGACCAGCCGGAACCAATAGAACCTCAGCAGTCCGGCCGCCAGGCCCTCGTCGAAGAGAACCAGCACGTGGATCGCCGCGCCGATCATGGCGATCGCGACCGCCCCGGCGACGAACCCGCGCAGCACGTCCAGCGGACCGCGATAATCGTCGGATAAATTGATTCTCTTCCGCCAGATGCCCAGAAGGAGCCAAAAACACAGCAGCAGGTCCATGCGGAGGATATACTCCGTATACATGCCGGAAAGGACCAGATGGTGCGGCAGACGTTCAAAGACGTAGATCAGATGCGCCGCGCGGGCCGTTTCCCGGTCAATGCCCCAGTCGAGCATCAACGAAGGTATCACCCCCGGCAGCGAGATGAGCAGACCGCCGACGATCCCCGGCCAAAGCGAGCGCAGCGTCGGGACCATAAAGCCGCGGCCGTCGGTCGCATCTAACGATTGTTGGGGTGGCAGTTCCGATTGTTGGGGTGGCAGTTGAACTGCCACCCCAACACCGGCGTTGACCCTTATTCTCAGCCATGCGAATCCGGCGGCCAGGGCCGACCAGCCGCCGACCAACGGATGGAAGGCCGCCGCCGCGCCGAGCAGCAACAGCCCCCGATTCCAGCGGTTGCGGAGCATCTCGGCCAGCGAGAAAAATACCAGCGCGTAAGCAAACGGCTTAGCCTCGACGCCCCCGACGACCCATTCGCCGGCCATGTTGAACCGCTCCCTCAGACAAACGAACAAGGCGGCCGTCAGCACCGCCGTCCACGCCCGCGGCACGGCGGCGAAGCTCAATCGTCTCCACCCCCATGCCAGCAGGAGCCAGCAAATCGCCCTGCCCGCATAGGCCAACGCGGTCGGCGTCAGCCAAAGCGAAAGCCAGCCGAAGGTGAAATAAAAGACCTGGTGGGCATCGGCCGTTTCCAGAAAGAAATCGCCCGCGTGCCAATCCGGGTTCCAATAATGTATCGCCTTGCCAAGGTAGTAGGCTTCGTTGTTGTCGGGCAGCGGCCACCCTCCCTGAACGGCAAAGACCGCGAAAATCAGGGCGATCTCGATGATCGATTGCCGGCGAGACATGGGCTTTTAGGGGAGAGAGGAGAGGGAAGAGGGAAGAAGGATTTTCAGCCAGCATACGACTGCCGTCACCTCTGCAACGATTGCCGCAATAAGATACGGCCATGCAATGTGAACAACCGGATGTATGCTGGAAAGCCCCCAATCGGTAAAAAACAGCGCCATCAAGATCAGAACAGTTGCAGCGCCGCAAAAACCGGCAATCTTGAATTGTCCGACCATTCCGAATCCAACACACATAACCGCGTTGATCCCTGACGCAACCAACAACGCCACCGGCCACGGGAATACAATGAACAGCACGGCGAAGACAAAAAAAACAAAAAATGAAATTATCAACTTTAACATATTACCGATTCGTGTTGCCGATTCGTGTCTTAAAACTGGACTTATGCAAATTTGTCCCCTCTCCCTTTGGGCGAGGGGTCGGGGGTGAGGGCATGGGGGAATCGCGCAAACAAGTTGAGGCGTTTCAGGGCCGCAAGCCCTCACCCTAGCCCTCTCCCGGAGGGAGAGGGGACTTTCATTTTTGAATTTGCACAAGTCCAGTTAAAACCAATAATTTCTCTCCCCTTTCCCTTCTCCCCTCTCATCTCTCGCCTCTCATAGCGCGGCAATGCTCTTGAAATCGTCTTTCAACGAGCGGTATAGCTGTTGATACACGGGAAACGCGCGGTCGTAATAGCTCTTTGTCTTTCGATTGACCGACGTCCGATCGACTTCGCGGATGACTGCCCGGCAGGCTTCCTCGACGTTCGTAAACGCTCCGGCGCCGACGGCGGCCAACAGCGCCGCGCCGTATGCCGAGCCTTCCTCGGTACTGATTGCGGCCACTTTGCGGCCGAATACGTCGGCCTGGATTTGCCGCCAGAGCGGGCTGCGCGAGCCGCCGCCGGTGGCGCGAATCCGCCGGACCGGCACGTCCAACTGCTCGAATATCGCCAGGCTGTCGCGAAGCGAATAGGCGACCCCCTCCATGATCGCCCGGACCATGTGGCCGCGAGTGTGCGCCGAGGTCAGCCCGACGAAGCAGCCGCGGGCGTCGGGGTCGGCGTGCGGGGTCCGCTCGCCGGAGAGATAGGGGAGGAAAAACAATCCCTCGGCGCCGACGGGCGTGGCGGCGGCCTCTTCGGTCAACAGGTCGTAAACGTCGCGGTTGGCGCGTTTTGCCGCAAGAACATCCGCCCGGCACAGCGCGTTGCGGAACCATTGCAGCGAGCCGCCGGCCGAAAGCGTAACGCCCATCATGTGCCAGCGTCCGCGGACGGCGTGGCAGAAGGTGTGGACTCGGCCCAGCGGGTCGATCTTCACCTCGTCGCTGTGTACGAACATCACGCCCGAGGTGCCGATCGAGGCGGAGAGTATTCCTTGGGCGACGATCCCCCCGCCGACGGCCCCGGCGGCGCAGTCGCCCGCCCCGCCGACCACCAGGCAATCGGTCGTCAACCCGAGTAGCTTGGCCGCCTGGGGCGTGAGCCGGCCGGTGACGTCCTCCGATTCGTAACACGCGGCCAGCAGGTCGGCGTCGAGTTCCAGCGCCGCCAGCAGCTTTTTCGACCATCGCCGCAGGGCAACGTCCAACAGCAACGTGCCGCTGGCGTCGCTCACGTCCGTGGCATACTCGCCGGTCAGGCGGCGGCGGATCTCGTCCTTCGGCAGCAGCACCTTCCGCAGCGCGTCGAAATGCCGCGGCTCGCGGTTTCGCAGCCAGAGGATTTTCGGGGCCGTGAATCCGGTCAGGGCCGGATTGGCGACCATTTTGATCAGCTTCGCCCGGCCGCCGGCGCGGCGCTCGATCTCGGCGCACTCGGCGGCGGTCCGCTGGTCGTTCCAGAGTATCGCCGGGCGAATGACCTTGTCGTTGCGGTCGAGAAAGACCGAGCCGTGCATCTGGCCGGACAGACCGATCGAGCGGACATCGGCCGGTTTGAGTCCCGCCCCGGCTACGGTTTTTCGCGCGGAGCGGACCGCGGCCCGCCACCAATCGTCCGGGTCCTGCTCGCTCCACAGCGGCCTTGGAAAGCGGCAAGGGTATGTTTCGGTGGCGGACGCGAGAACTTTTCCCCTTTCGTCGACCGCCAAGGTCTTCGTGCCGGATGTGCCGACGTCGATGCCAAGGAACGCGCTCATGGCAAGCTCACATTATTATTGGATGAATTGTCGATATTTCCATAACCGAATTGTAACCGGGCCGGCCGCGATCGGGCAACGGGTCCATTGACCGAACAACGCAATTTGGTCTAATGCGTGGAAGTAAAGTGAGCACGCCATGAAATCAAAATTTACACTCGCCTCTTTGGTTTCTTTGCTTCTTCTGCTGGCCGGCTGTCCTCGGTCGGCCACCAAACCAAAGACGGAACCCGAAAGGCTGCCGCTGGCGGGCGCGACGCTGCGCCTGGCCGTGGCCGACGACCCGGCGCTGGCCGCCGCGGTCGTTCGGGCGCGCGGCGAATGGACCGCGCAGACCGGCTCGGAGCTGGAGGTCGTGGAAATCGCGGTCGAGGAACTGGAACGGGCCGGAGCGCCGCCGGCCGACGCCGCGATCTGCCCCGCGCACGCGCTGGGCATCCTGGCCGAACGGGAGTTGATCGAACTGGTCCCGGAAAACGTTGCCGCCGGCGCGCAGTGGGGCGATCTGTTCGACTTGCCCAAACTCCGCGAGGCCGCCTGGGGCGACAGGGTCGTGGCCGTGCCGTTCGGCTCGCCGGTCTTCTGCTGCTACTATCGCGCGGAACTATTAGAGAAACTCGGCCGCCGTCCGCCGCAAACCTGGGATGAATATCAAGAGTTGGCCGAGTCGCTGGCAACGATTTCCCCTCTCCCTTTGGGAGAGGGGCCGGGGGTGAGGGTGCGTTGGTGCGGAACAATCGAACCGCTCGCCCCCGGCTGGGCCGGCCTGACCCTCCTGGCCCGAGCCGCGCCCTACGTAAAACATCCCGACTACTACTCGGCGCTCTTCGACATGGATACTATGGAACCGCTGATCGCCGGCAAGCCGATGGTCAAGGCCCTGGAAGAACTGGTGGCGGCCGCCAAGCTGGGGCCTGCCGATCCGCTCCAATACGATCCTCAAAAAGTCCGCGCGGCCTTTTGGCGGGGCGAGTGCGGCATGGCGATCACCTGGCCCACCGCCGCCGATGAAAAAGGAGAAAGGAGAGAGGAGAGAGGAGAGTTGGTAGGGCCGGCCGCATCGGCGGCGGGTGGTTCTCTCCGCGTCGGGTTCGCCGAGCTTCCCGGCGCGACGGAAGTATTCAATTTCTCCAGAAATGAGTGGACCAATCGCTACAGCGAAGAAGAGCGCCGCGTGCCGCTGCTGACCGTCTCCGGCCGCTTGGGCGTCGTGATCAAAGGCTCGGCCCACCGCGAGGCCGCCTTCCAGTTGCTGCTGTGGCTCTCCGACGGGCGGATGAGTCCGCAGATTAGCGCCCGATCTCCGGCTACAACCATGTTTTGCCGCTCGAACCTCGACGCGCCTAACCAGTGGGTCGAGGCGGCGACGCCCCCGGCCGCCGCCGTGCAATACGGCGAGGCCGCGCTGGCCGCCTTCAGCCGCGAGCAATGGCTCTATGCCCCGCGGATCCCCGGCCGGGCGGAATATCTCGCCGCCTTGGACGATGCCGTCGCGGCGGTCGTCCGCGGCGAGAAATCGCCAAAAGAGTCCCTCGACCACGCCGCCGACCGATGGCGCGAGATCACCAATCGCCTCGGCCTCGAAAAACAAAAAGCCGCCTACCGCAACAGCGTGGGTTTGTGATTGAAGTGTTCGTTTAGCCCGGAGCCATCGGCGACGGGGATGTTGCGAGCGACAAATTATCCTGGTTGGGGTGGCAGTTGAACTGCCGCCCCAACATAATCGAACGCCGCCGCGGCCCAATTCTTGACCTGGACAAACGACGCGGCGAAGCGCATCATGGTAGGCGTGAATGATTGTGCGGCGATTTTCCACGGGAAAACAACACGGGGGATTAATCTGGAAATTTCCAATCTTGATGACCAACACGCAGATCACCCCGGCGACCGCAGAACAGTAGGGTGCGTGCCGGCACGCACCATGCGGCGGCAACAAGCACAAAGCTATTGGTGCGTGCCAGCACGCACCCTACCCACTGACCACCTACTACCCACTAACCACTAAAATGAACCTGGCCGACTACATCCGCACGGTGCCCGACTTTCCCAAGCCGGGCATATTGTTCCGCGACATCACCACGCTGCTGGCCGAGCCGGCCGTCTTTCGTCAGGCGGTAATTGAAATGGCCGAGCCGTTCAAGAATGAAAAGATCGACGTGGTGGCGGCGGCCGAGGCGCGGGGATTCATCTTCGCCGCGCCGGTGGCGCTGGGGTTGAACGCCGCATTGGCGCCGATCCGCAAGCCGGGCAAGCTGCCCTACAAGACCAAATCGCTCACCTACGAACTGGAATACGGCAGCGACACGCTGGAGATCCACGCCGACGCGATCCCGCCCGGGGCCAGGGTGCTGGTGGTGGACGACCTGCTGGCGACCGGCGGGACGATCGAGGCCTGTTGCCGGCTGGTCGAGCAGGTCGGCGGCGCGGTGGTCGGCTGCGCTTTTCTGATCGAGTTGACCGAACTGGGCGGCGCGAAAAAAATCGAACGATACAAGACTGTCAGCCTGGTGAAGTTTTAGTATAAAGCCGCGACCGCTGGTCGCGCAGTAAAGAATGGGGTGGCAGTTCAACTGCCACCCCAACAATAGATTTCGACACCAGACAAATTTCCAACCGCCCTCACCCCCGCCCCTTTTCCCGCTTGCTGGTAAAGGAAGAGTGTTTATCATCGTCCGAAGCCGACGAAGAAGCTGAAGACCTCGAAGCGGTCGCCCGGCTGCCAGGAAACGGGGAAGGCGAAGTCCAAGGCGATCGGCGCCGGACCCATCGCCGGCACGGCGATCCGCAGGCCGAAGCCGGGGGCCACGCGATAGTTGTCGGCCCAGTCGCAAATGGTCGGCTGCACCGCGCCGGTGTCGCAGAAGACCACCCCGCGGATCATGTCGTCGGCCGTGATGGGAAACATGTATTCGGCCGAGGCGAGCAGTTGGAACTTTCCGCCGACGAACACGTCCTGGCCGGCGTAGGCGCTGTAGACGTGGGGCGCGACCCCGCGGAACTCGAAGCCGCGGAGGCTGGAGAATCCGCCGGCGTAGAAGTTCTCGTAGATCGGCGTGTCTTCGCCGCTGTAACCGGCCCGGGCGGCCAGACTCAACACATGCCGACTGCCGCCGTCGATGTGCTCGTGAAGCATGAAATACTTGCGCAGGTCGATCTCAGCCCGAGGATAAACGTACGAGCCGATCACCTGCTCGAAAGACATCTCGATAAGGTGTCCCTGGGTGGGCAGAAAGGCGCTGTCGCGTTTATCGTGGGCGATGGCCGCCTGAAAACCGTGCATCGACAGGTCGCGGCCGAGGACCTCCGCGAATTGCGGCAGCGTCGGATCGATCACGTCGGTGATGTTGATTTTCGCCCCGCGGTAGGCGACGCTGCCGGAAAGGTCGGGGGCAAACTGGTAGCCCAAGGCGACCCGGCCGCCGATCCGCTGCTCGTACCATTCGCGATAGCTGCGGTTGTAGTAGTAGCCGCTCAGGCCGAGGTTGATCTGGCTATAGAACAGATAGGGTTCCTGGAAGTTGATCATGTACCGTTGCAACTCGGTGCCGGGCATGGCCTCGATGCGGAACCGCTGCCCCTTGCCGCGAAAGGCCGTGGCGTTGCGGATGTCCTCCCAGCCGCGGGGAAAGCGGGTCCAGTCGAAGTTCTGCTCGTCGATGACGATCTGGCCTACCAGGCCGGCGTCCGAGTTGATGCCCACGCCGAACATCATCCGGCCGGTCATCGCCTCGTGGGCGAGGACCTCGAAATCGAGCGTTCGCAGCGTGTCGCCCCCCTCGGGCGGCCCGCCGATGAACGGCGAGCTTTCGTCGAAGATCGGCCCCGGCACGGTCGCTCCCTCCGGCGTCTCGACAGGGCGGGTGGCGCCCTCGCGCGGCCAGCGCTGGCTGACGTATTCCGGTTGGCGTTCGGTAGCGGGCGTGGATTGGGTTGCGCTTTGCGGCATGGTAGCCGGATTGACCCGGCCAGCATCGGGCGTGTACTGCGTGTGGATCACGCCGTCGAGCGATCGTCGCCGGCCATTGCGATGCGAAAGGACGTCGGTAAACTCGGCGGCGGCGAGCAATACTTCATCCCTCGGTTTCTCAACGGCGGACGGACCGGCCACCCCCGTCCGCTTGGCCCCCGCGACGCAATCGCGGGGCGTTTCTTCTACTCTTCCCTCGCCACTCTGATCTACCCCCTTTGCCTTCAACGGTCCGCAATCCAGGGTAATGTCCACCGACCGTTCGCTCGGAGGGCGTGGTCCTCGCCCGCGATCGTCGCCCGCCGCCGGCCGCTGCGGCCGCTCGGCGACTCGTTCTTCGCTCTCTTCGCCGGGGGGATGGAAAACGATCTTTGGCGGCTGTCCCTGAGCGGGATTGGTCTCGAACAGCCCGCTCCGCTGCAAGCGGACCTCGCTGGCGCGGATTTCGCGGATGTCGATGATTTCGCCGGGATTGAACGAGAGCCGCGAGCGGATGGTGGCCAGTTGCGTGTGCGGATATTCGCCCTCGATGCGGATGTTGATTTTGCCCACCCGATACGGCTCGCCCTCCTTGATGTTGTAGACCAGGTCGAGCTTGCCCGGCTCTTCGAGCAACCGGGGATCGGCCTTTACGTCGGCGAACACGTAACCCACGCTGCCGTACTTGTCGCGGAGCGAGCCGATGTCGGCGGTCATTTTGTCGCGGTTGAAGAACTCGCCGCCGCGGAGCTTCAATTCGGCCATCAACTCCTCGCTGGAGTATTTTTCGTTTCCGATCACGGAAACGTTGCGAATTTCATATCGCGGCCCCTCGTCGATGACAAAAGTGATCGTGACCCAGTTTTTCTCATCGTTGTAGCTCAATTCGCGGCTGATCCGCGCGGCGAAAAATCCCAGCCCGCGGTAGTAGTCCGTCAGGCGGTTGACGTCCTCTTCCAGTTCCTTGCGGTCGAGTTCGCCCTTGAACAGATAGAGAAACGGCGGCTTGGACTTGATCTTGCTCTTCAAACGGTCGTCGCCGGCGACCTCGTTGCCGACGAATTTCACCCCTCCGACCTTTTGCTTTATTCCTTCGTTGATAACGAAGATCGCCCTGCGGTCGTCCGGCTTGTCGCCTTCGATAATCGTTGCCCGCGCGCCGCTGTAGCCGCGTTCGCGATAGAGTTCCTCGATTTTTCGCCGGGCCTCCTCGACGGCGAAGGCGTCCATCGGGTCGCCGGCCTTGAGGTTCGTCTCTTTCTGAAGCGTTTTTTTGCGGATTTCCTTGCAGCCGATGAATTTCACTTCCTGCAACAAGGGCCGTTCCACGACGTCGAAGATCACCGCCCAGCCGCCCATGACCCGCTTCCGATTCGGCTTGATGTCGACGAACAGGCCCGTTCGATCCAATCGGCGGACGTCCTCGACGACCAGTTCCCCGTCGTAAGGTCTTCCGGCGCGGGTTTTGATGTGCGGGAGAATCTTTTCCAGCGGCACGGACTTGTTGCCGGCGATTCGCACGTCGACGACCATCTCCGACTCGGCGTCGGCCGGCCGCTCCTCCGATTGATCGACGGCTGCGGCCCCGGTCGGCGCTTGCCCGGGCGGCTCGGGCAGCGTCTGAGCGACGGCCGTCGAGACCCATCCGAGGACGAACATCGCCACAGCCGCCGACGGCAATCGCCCGAAGCGGCAAGCAATGCAAAGGTGCTTGAGTTTATGCAAATCGGCCATCCTTGGCCCTTTCCGCATGATTGTTTATGGCTCCGCTCCGAGTGTGACGGCTCGGCGAGTGAATATCGCTCCGATTGTCTCCGTTACGCCCTACATGGCGCAGGGGTTCTCCCAGCCTGGTGAAAAGACCGCGTAGAAATACCCAAAACGGCTGGTTGAAACAAGGGGAGTTGCCGTCGATTTTGCGAGTATGGGGAAAATTAGTAGGTCGGGTATCCCGAACCCGACAAAATGCTTGAGTCATTTTCCCGCGTCAGTTACGGGGCGTCTACCCTTACGGGGTAGCCGATATCCGGAACTGACCTCCCGAACTGTATGGATTATTACGACTGGCTGGAGTTTGACGGTTGCACGGACCGATACTAGGATTCAGCCCTCGCGACGGGTCGATTGGCGTCGTTGCGCCGTCGGGGAGCGGAGATGTTAGCGTAACATCTTTTCGCATAAGCATTTAGCATTTTTTATCGCGATAATTCGCTGGGCGAGTTTGGTAGGGCCATGAGGTTGTATTTGCCCGCCGGAAGCGTCGAGTTAGGATGATTGACCTTGACACTACTCTTTGCGGCACCTACACTTGGAGCAGAAAAGCAGTTCGGAAACCAGCGGCGTCCAGCGTCGCGGCAACCTGCGGCGACACTTCTTCGAGAGGAGAACTGAGTCGTGACCAAAAAAGAGATCGTTCGGACCATTTCCGAAGAGATTGGACTGACCCAGTTGCAGACGAAGGAGATCGTGCAGAAGACCTTCGACGCGATCGTCGAGACCCTTGTGGCGGAGCGGCGTATCGAGCTTCGCAATTTCGGCGTCTTCGAGGTCAAGCGCCGGGCCCCCCGCAAGGCCCGAAACCCCCGTACCGGCGACAAAGTGTACGTGCCCGAAAAGTATGTTGTCACGTTCAAACCGGGCAAGGAGATGGAAGAGCGGGTGAAGGAATTGGAACGTCAAGCGGCGGCCGCTGCCAAGGCCGCGCGGGTGAAGACGGCGGCTAAGGACGCCGCGGAGCATCCCGCGCCGCAAACGCTTGGTCCGCCGACCACTTACCGCCCCGACTCCCAATAAGATTGGTCGTCTTTTCACGGAGGAGTTTTCGATGCGCAACCTGCTACTGGTCTTGGCGTGCGGACTGCTGCTGGGCACTACCGCCGGGTGTATGATCCCGGCATATTCGGCCGATCCGGCCCAACGCACTCAACAATTATTGTACACGTCCGAAGGACTGCGCCAGGTACTCGACGAGTGGGAACGGATATGGTTCCTCGACCAGCCGGACCATACGTCGCCATATCGGACGCACGGCGGTATAATCTAGTCGATGCCCGATAATCAAACCGGCGTCCGTCTCGAAACGCAACTCGGCCGACTGCGCCTGACCAACCCGATCGTCGCGGCCTCGGGCACGTTCGGCTATGCGCGAGAGATGGCCGGCCTGGTCGATCTCGCCCGGCTGGGCGGGATCGTGCCGAAGACGATCACCCTCCTGCCGCGCGAGGGAAATCCGCCCCCGCGGACGGTCGAAACCGCCGCCGGATTGCTCAACTCGATCGGTCTGGACAACGACGGCGTGGAAACTTTCGTCGCCCGGCAGTTGCCCTATCTGGCCTCGCTCGGGCCGGCGGTGATTGTCAGCATCGCCGGCAAGAACGCCGACGAGTTCGTCCGACTGGCCGAGCGGTTGCAGCAGGCCGAGGGGATCGACTCGCTGGAGTTGAACGTCTCCTGTCCGAACGTCAGCGGCGGCACGGACTTCGGCGCCGACGCCGCGCTCTGCGAGCGGGTTGTCGCCTCGGTCCGTCGCGCCTGCTCGTATCCGATCCTGGCCAAACTGACGCCCAACGTGACCAGCGTGGTCGATATCGCCCGCGCGGCGGAGGCGGCCGGGGCGGACGCGATCACCTTGATAAACACCTGTCTGGGCATGGCCGTCGATTGGCGGCGGCGAAGGCCCGTGCTGGGAAACGTGCTCGGCGGACTGAGCGGACCAGCCATCAAACCGATCGCGCTGCGGATCGTGTATCAAGCGGCTCGGGCGGTGAATGTCCCCTTGGTCGGCGTCGGCGGCATCGCCTCGATCGACGACGCGATGGAGTTTTTCCTCGCCGGCGCCGCCGCGGTCCAGGTAGGCACGGCCAGTTTTTACGACCCCACGGCGACGATGCGGATACTCGACGCCCTGCCCGACGCGCTGGCCAAACTGGGCGCCGGCTCGCTCGCCGAGGTGGTGGGAACATTGGAGGGATTAGGGATTAGGGATTAGGGATTAGAGATTGGTCGCTTGCGGTTTCGCAACTGATTACTGAAAACCGACTACTGAAAACTTCCATGCGAGTCCTCTCCGGCATACAACCGACCGGCCGCTTCCACTGGGGCAACTACTTCGGCGCCATCCGACAGTACATCGAACTGCAAAGCGAGCCGGAAGGGGCCTACTATTTCATCGCCAACCTGCACGCCCTGACCACGGTCCGCGACCGGGCCGTCTTGGCCCAAAACACCTTCGACGCCGCGGTGGACCTGCTGGCGCTGGGGTTGGACCCGGATCGGGCCACGCTCTTCGTCCAAGCGGACGTACCCGAGGTATCCGAGCTTTGCTGGCTGCTGATGACCGGCGCGCCGATGGGCCTATTGGAACGCTGCCACGCCTACAAGGACAAAATCGCCAAGGGGCTGCCGGCTGGGGCGGGCCTGTTCGCCTATCCCGTGCTGATGGCGGCCGACATCCTCGCCTTCGACTCCGATTGGGTCCCGGTCGGCGAGGACCAGGTGCAGCACATCGAGGTCTGCCGCGACCTGGCCGCCGGGTTCAATCATCTGTTCGGCGAAACGTTCGTGATGCCGAAAGCGAAGCTATTGGACGCCTCCGCCCGCGTGCCGGGCACGGACGGCGAGAAAATGTCAAAGAGCTACGGCAACACGCTGGAGGTGTTCGAGGAGCCGAAGGCGCTGCGGAAGAAAATCATGCGAATCGTGACCGACTCGCGGCCCATGGAACGGCCGAAGGAGCCGGAGACGGACCACCTGTTCCAACTCGTCTCGCTGTTCGCCGATCAACGGCGGCGCGAAGAGACGGCCGCCATGTATCGCCGCGGCGGGTTCGGCTACGGCGAGGTCAAAAAGGCGTTGGCCGATCTGGCGGTCGATTATTTCGCCCCGGCGCGGGAACGCCGCCGCGAGTTGGAGTCGCGCCCGGATCGGGTCCGCGAAGTCCTCGGCGACGGCGCGGCGAGGGCGCGAAAAAAGGCCGCCGAGGTGCTCCTCCGCGCCCAACGGGCCTGCGGAATCAGGTAGGGCGCGTGCTGGCGCGCACCGATCATTTCATCCGGTGCTACCAGATGATGGTGCGTGCCAGCACGCGCCCTACCATGCTATCGTGATGGTTGACGTTACGCCTTATTCACCAGAACCGTGGTATCGAATACTTGTCAAAAATACAGTCCGCGCTCAGCATCGACATTTTTTCCGCCAAGCATTGCGCCGCCAGAATGCGGTCGAATGGATCACGATGGTGAAACGGCAAACGGATTGCCTCGGCAAAGTGGCTGATGCGAAGAGACAACAGAGAGAATCCGTTGGTTTCCAACTGCGCGGGGATTAAAACATCAAACGGTTGTTGCAATTCCAATCTACCGAGGCTGATTTTTATCGCCATTTCCCATAGGCTTGCAACGCTTATCCATTTGGCGTTCTCTTGTTCCTCGATCTTGCTTCTGGCAGAAACGCTGAGTTTGCGATTCCCTTCAATGAACCAGAGGAAGGCATGTGTGTCGAGGAGCAGGTTCATTCCATATATTCCCGAAAATCCTCGACCGGAGCGTCGAAATCATCCGAGCACTTAATCAGTCCCTTGGCGCTGCCGAAAGTGGGTTGCGGAATGGAGCGACCGACGGGAACCAACTCGGCAATGGGAACCTCATTCCTTGTGATTAGAACGTGCTCGCCCTGTTCGACCACGTCAATCAGTTGCGGAAACGAATGTTGCGCCTGTTCAAAGGCCACGGTCGTCATACTAATACTCTTTTATAGATGCCCGCCACTTCGCCTTTAGTGTAGCTGGAACTCCCGTAATAAGCAAGCAACGAGGATCACCGTTCGGGACTCCGTCGGGGGGCGGTTCGCGCTTTCGGCTCGGCGCCGCCCGGCGCGGCAAGTTTCTGAGCGCTACGACGAGCGATCAGCGCTTCGAGGCCCATGCGGACCAAGGTCGTTTTTTCGCCCACTCCCGTCAAACGGGAAGCCTTTTTAAGCATATCGTCGTCGATGTTCAGTGTGGTTCTCATGCATACAATGATGACATCATGATATGCCCCCGTCAAGGCCGAAAACATGGGGCGCGGCCGCCGGTCGCGGCTTTTATGAGGGCGCAAACAAAGGGGGGCGACGGATCGACCGCCGCCCCCGATATCGCGTCGGACGCGCCATGCCAAGGCATGAACGGCGTCCAGGCCGATTGTTATTTTTCATCTTGCGGGATGCCGTCGGCCATGCTGCCCAAAAGGACAAACGTGGTCGCGTCCATCGAGTCGGTCATGAACGTCACCGAGCCGTCGGCGAAACCGAAGTTCGCCCCGCCGGAGTGCTCGCTGCCCGGCGAACCGTAGAACTTGTTGTTCATCAGCTTGCCGCCCTCTGAAACTCCTTGGCCGGTGCTTTGATCGATCATGGCGCCGGTGGTGAACAGCGTGGCGGGACCGCCGACGGACCAACCGTCCTTGAAGTAGGGCGATACGTCCGTTACCCGCTGAAGCTCGCCAGTCATGATCGTGTTCGAGGTGCCGTCTCGGACGGAGGCAAAGGTGGTGCTCTTGTTGACTTCGCCGAAGATGCCCCAACGCTTGGCGTCGGAGTCGTTACCGGAACCGTTCAAAATTGCAGCCGCACCGATCAACAAAGGAGGTGGATTGTAATAGCTGTTTGCCGAACACTGGTAGGGGTAATTTTCAGACGAGAAGGCCGCATGCCGGCCGGCGCACCCGCCGTAGTCGGTCCCGCCGCCTTTGACCCAACTCTCGTAATACTGCACTTGATGGGTGTTGATGGTGTCGATGCCCGCGCGCAGCGTGTCGCGTCGGGTTGGGCAATAGAAGCCCTCCACGTCCACCGTCGACATCACGGGAGCGGCCGCGACGCCGCAGTTGCCGGCCGGACTCCAGCAGCCGAGGACCGTGCCGGTATATTTTCCTTTCGCCCAGTCCTTGGCGACGTTGTCGCCTTCTATGTAAGGCATGATCCGCAACAGGAAGCTCGTTCCGTGACACCCCGAGTCTCCAGGCGTGGGCGTGGTGGCGTCCGTCCAAGGATCCCAAATCCCGCTACCCCTATTATTAGCCTCGCTGCAGATCGTTCCCGGCGGGAAGACCTTTTGGGCCTGGGTATAGTTGTGCACGGCCAGACCAATCTGCTTGAGATTGTTCCGGCACTGGATTCTGCGGGCCGCCTCGCGGGCCGCTTGCACCGCCGGCAGCAGCAGTGCGATTAGGATGCCGATGATGGTGATGACTACGAGCAACTCCACCAACGTAAACGCCGTCCGTTCGCCTCGTTTGGAAAACATTGTATCTCTCCTACAGTTCCAAACAATGATAAAAATAAGATGACAATCGCCAACCGCTGGCGACCATTACATCTATTATTATCTACATTATTGTGGAAAACACAAGAGGCCGAATGGTTATTATTTTTGTCCGGCGGCCCACGTATTCGCCGTACAGAGGACACTCATTGGCGGGGGTATTGGCGGTAAACACCCCGAAAAGCCTTCTCAAATCGATGTTTCCCGTCTAGCATAGGCCGTTGGGGTAGCAGTTGAACTGTCACCCCAACATAACTAGCCCCCGACCCTAACCCCTATCATGCCAGAAATAATCGGCGTCGGCACCGACATCACCGAATGTCTTCGCATCGCTCGGATGATTGAGCGACACGGCGAATTGTTCATCGAACGGGTCTACACGGACGAGGAGATCAAGTATTGCGGGGCGCGCAAGCAGGCAACCCAGCATTACGCCGGCCGCTGGGCCGCCAAGGAGGCGGTCCTCAAGGCGTTGGGAACCGGCTGGCGCAGGGGCATATCCTGGCGCGACATCGAGGTCCGCAACGAACCGGGCGGGCGGCCGGTGGTGGCGGTCCGCGGCGGGGTGAAGGACCTGGTCGAGCAACTCGGCGCGGCCGAAATCCACGTCACCATCTCCCACTGCCGCACGCACGCCACGGCCACCGCGATCGTCGTGGGGACGAAACGGGAGAAGTAGGTCAGGTACTCCGCACCTGACAACTGAACGCTTGGTGTCAGGCACGGGGCGCCTGACCTACTACTACTTTTTCTACGTCTTGCTCCACGAGCCGGGCGACGGCATTGAGCAACCTGGCCCTGTCGATCGGCTTCGAGACGTAATCGCTGCACCCGGCCTCGATGCACTTGGCCCGATCGCCGGCCATGGCGTGCGCGGTCAGGGCAACGATCGGGCGATCGAACCCTTCGGCGCGCAACAGCCGCGTGGTTTCGTAGCCGTCGAGCACGGGCATTTGCATGTCCATTAGGATCAAGTCGAAGGGGCGTCCCCCGCGCTGGGCTTCGTGGACCATCTCCAAGGCCACCCGGCCGTTCTCGGCCAGCAGGACTTTGGCGCCCGCTTTTTCGAGAATAAAGGCGATCAGCCGTTGGTTGTCCACTCCGTCCTCGACCAGCAGCAGACGACAATCGAGCTTGAGGGCGGAGGCCCCTTCGGGGAGCGATTTCGGCCGCGCGGCTTCGACGGCCCGTTCGTCGGCGTCGATCATCTCCGCGTCATTCACGGGACCGGCGGCGATGGTAAGCGAAAAAGTGCTTCCCCGGCCCGGGCTGCCGCTGACGGCAATGTCTCCGCCGAGCAATTTGGCGAGTCGCTTGCTGATGGCCAGTCCGAGTCCCGTGCCGCCGAACCTTTTGTTTGTCGAGGAGTCGCCCTGCACGAACGGCCGGAAGAGCGAGGCGATCTGGTCCTCGGAGACGCCGATCCCGGTGTCCGATACGTCGAACCGCAGGCGGGGTCGGCCGGCGGCGTCGCTTTCCCGACGGACGCACAACCGCACGCCGCCCCGATCGGTGAACTTGATGGCGTTTCCCAGCAAGTTGAGTAGTATTTGCCGGAGGCGGAGCGGATCGGAGCGGATGAGCGCGGGAATGGGGCCGTCGAAGTCCACGTCGAACGCAAGCCCTTTTTCCATCGCCCCGCCGCGCATCGAGGAAGCGATTTCCTTTACTACGGCTGCGGGGGAAAACTCGATCGGCTCGATCGTCAACTTCCCCGCCTCGATTTTCGTCAGGTCGAGAATGTCGTTGATCAGATTCAAGAGGTATTCGCCGTTGCGTTTGATGGTCGTTGCGGCCTCGAGGTTTTCCGGCTCGCGGAGGTTTCCCAGCAGGATTTCGGCGAAGCCGAGGATGGAAGTCATCGGCGAGCGGATTTCGTGGCTCATGTTGGCCAGGAACTCGCTTTTCGCCCTGGTGGCCGATTTCGCGGCGACGTACAGGTCCTTCAACGATCGGTTGGCTTCCTCCAAGGCGGCGGAATAGTCTTTCAGCATTTTCTCGGCCATCCTCCTGGCGGTGACGTCGCGGTCGCAGCCCTGATATCCCACGAAACGGCCGTTCGAGTCGAACAGCGGCACGCCGGTCGTTTCCACAATCACGCGGTCGCCGTTTTTGTGCAACAGGATGTTTTCAAAATCGATCAACGGCTCGTGCGCGGCGGCGATTTTGCCGAACGCCTTCCCCACGCGCAGAGCCTCTTCCGGCGGCATCAAATCGAAAACAGTGCGGCCGACGATCTCCTCCGGTTCGTAGCCGAGCAGCTTTTTCACTTTCGGGCCGGCGTAGGTGTACACGGCTTCGGCATCCACTTCCCACACCCATTCGCTGGTCGTTTCGACCAGCCGGCGATAGCGGTCCTCGCTTCGTTGCAGCGATTCCTCCGCCCGCTTGTACTCGCCGACGTCGCGGGTGACGCCCAGAATTCCGACCGGTTTTCCGCGGTCGTCGCGTATGAAGGCGGTCCTGATTTCAGCCTTTACGACATGCCCTTTCTTGTGATGGAACTCGACTTCTACGGTGTGCGAGCGATCGAAGACAGAAGGATCTTTCCGGCCCGCGGCCAACAGATCGGCCAATTTGTTCCACACCAACTCCGCCGAAGCGGAAGTCATCGACTCGGAAAGCGGTCTTGCGGCGGCCTCGGCCGGCGTGAAACCCAACACCTCCTCCACGACCGGACTGATGTACGTGAAGTTCAGGTCCAAGTCGGCCGACCAGATGACGTCCTTGCTCCCCTCGACCAACAGTCGATAGCTAAGTTCGCTCGGAAGCGGCCCGACGCCGTCTCCGGCCCGCACGCAATCCGGCTGTTCGAAACGGCGGCCGCCCATGAATGTCCCCGGAAAAATGCCATTTGCCGCGCGGAAAACTCCGTAACGTTCATCAGTAGAATTTTAGGTTACTAACAGAGGGGGGTGGAAAATCGTCAAACGCCGGTTTTTACCACCATATCGCGGGGTGGGGAGGGCATGTTTTCGCCGTGCGGCTGGAGATTAGCGGCTGGAGATTAGAACGTGTTATGAAAATCTCCCCTCTTCCTCTGGGAGATGGGCCGGGGGTGATGGCTGCTTGGATTACATCGTCAACTTCCGATGTTTTTCAGCCGATCGGCCTTCGCCCCAATCCTCTCCCAAAGGGAGAGGAGACTAATTTTTTAATTTCAAAACACGTTCTTGGATAAACGCAGCCGGCGCCGGAGCTACTTTTTCTTTTTTTTCGCCGCGGCCTTCTCGCGGGGCTTTTTCTTCTTTGCCTCGGCGCGCTGCTGCAATAATTGGTTCGCGAACTGGAAGGTTACTTCCTCGATCTCCGTGCCGCGGGGCAGCGAGGCGTTCGTCTCGCCGTCGGTGACGTAAGGCCCATATCGACCTTGCATCAAGCGGATCGGTTGGCCGGTGACGGGCGAGGCGTCGAACTGTTTGAGCGGTTCCTTGCGGACCGCCGCGCCGCGCCGCGCTTTCGGCTGCGCCAACAGGCGCAACGCCTCGTCCAACGACACGTCCAAGGGGGAAAGATTCTCCGGCAGGCTGCGGGTTTCGTCGCCGCAGGTGACGTACGGGCCGAAACGTCCGTTGCGCGCGACCACCGGCTGGCCCGATTCGGGATGTTCGCCCAAGGTTCGCGGCAAGCCGAGCAACTTCAAGGCGGTTTCCAGGTCGATCCGCTCGGGGTCCATGCCTTTGAGCAGCGAGGCGTTTTGCGGTTTTTCGCCGTCGTCGCCCGATCCGCGCTGAACGTACGGGCCGAAGCGGCCGACTTTGATGAACACCGGCTTGTGCGTTTCGGGGCAGATGCCCAACGGTTCGTCGCCCGCCGTAGCCTTGTCGAGCAATTCGAGGGCCGCCTCGATGGTAAGTTCGTCGGGCGGCAATTTGTCGGGCAGGCTGGCGCGGCGGTCGCCCTGCTCGAGGAACGGGCCGTAGCGGCCGACGCGGACGAATATCTCCCCGGCCGCGGCGCCCTGGCCTTTCGGTTTGCCCAGCGACAGGCGGCAAACGTCGCGGGCGTCGATCTCGTCCTGCTTGTCTTGGAGCAGTTGTTTCAAGCCCGAGTGCTCGTTGCCGAAGTAAAAATGCCTCAGGTATTCCAAATGGTTTAGCTCGCCGCGGCTGATGGCATCCAATTCGTCTTCCATTTCGGCGGTGAATTGGTAATCGACCAGTTCGGGCAAATGGGCCTCGAGCAGTTGCGCGACGGCGAAGGCCGTCCACGTCGGCACCAGCATGTTGCCGCGCTTGATTTTGAAGACGTACTGTCGGGCGAGGATCGTCTCGATGATCGAGGCGTAGGTGCTAGGCCGGCCGATGCCCATCTCCTCCAGCGCGCGGGTGAGGGCAGCCTCGCTGTATCGGTTGGGCGGCTGCGTGGCGTGGCCCTTCGGCTCCAGCGAGCGGCAGTCGAGCGATTCCCCCAGGGCAACTTTGGGCAGCACCTGCTCGCGGTCGGCCAAGTCGGAGACGGGATCGTCCGAGCCTTCGACGTACGCCCGCAGGTAGCCGGGAAACTCGATCGTCTTTCCGACGGCCTGGAAGACGGCTTCCTCGGCCTCGACGTCGATCGTCATTCGCCGGCCCCGCGCGTCGCTCATCTGGCTGGCGATCGTCCGCTTCCAAATCAGGTCGTAGAGCTTGAATTCGTCGGGGCCGAGCCGTCCGCGCAGGGCGTCGGGCAAGTCGAACGGGTGCCCGGCCGGCCGGATCGCCTCGTGCGCCTCCTGGGCGTTTTTCACCTTGGTCCGATAGATCCGCGGACTGGCCGGCAAATACTCCTTGCCGTATTGCGATGCAACCAGTTCTCGGGCCGCATTGACCGCCACCGATGCCAAACTGGTCGAGTCGGTGCGCATGTAGGTGATGTGCCCGGTCTCGTAGAGGCTTTGGGCCACCTGCATCGTGCGCCGGGCGGTGAAGCCGTATTTGCGGTTCGCCTCTTGCTGCAACGTGCTGGTGGTAAACGGCGGATACGGCCGGGTGACGTATGGCTTGTCCTCGATCTTGCCGACGCGCCAATCGGCCCCGCGAAGCCGCTCGCACAGGTCGGCTGCCTCGCCCTCGTCGAGAAAGAGCAAGTCGTGGTCTTTGAGTTTTCCCGTGGCGGGATCGAAATCCCTGCTGGCGGGCACGCGCCGCCCGGCGAGCGAGACGAACGTGGCGGGAAAACTCTTGCCGGCGGCGTTGGCAAACGTGGCCGAGAGGTCCCAATAAGCGGCCGAGACGAAGGCCATCCGTTGCCGCTCGCGCTCGACGATCATCCTCACGGCGACGCTCTGCACCCGGCCCGCCGACAGCCGCGGACGCACCTTCCGCCACAACAGCGGCGAGACGTCGTAGCCGTAGAGCCGATCGACGATCCGGCGGACCTCTTGGGCGCGGACAAGGTTTTCGTCGATCGAGCGTGGATTTTCCAGCGCCTCGCGGATCGCTTCCTCGGTGATCTCGTGGAACACCAGCCGGCGGACCGGCACCTTCGGATCAAGCACCTCGCAAAGGTGCCAACTGATCGCCTCGCCCTCGCGGTCTTCGTCGGTCGCCAGATAGAGTTCCTTGGCGTTCTTGAGCAACCCCTTCAGCTTGCGGACCTGTTGCCCTTTGTTTTTCGGGACCACATAGACCGGCTCGAAGTCGTGCTCGACATCCACGCCGAGATAGGCCCAGTCCTTATTCTTGTACTTGGCGGGGATTTCCTTGGCCCCCTGCGGCAGATCGCGGATGTGGCCGATGCTGGCCTCGATCGCGTATCCCCGGCCGAGAAACTTGCCGATCGTTCGCGCTTTGGCCGGAGATTCGACAATTACCAACGATTTTCCGCCGCCGCCGGCTTTCTTCTTGGCCATGATAATTTTGGAAATCTGCAAAGAGTTTGAGTGCTATTCTGGTATCTCTCTTATCATTCCATATCGAATTGGCATTGCATTTGAGCACAACCGATTTAGAATTGCGACACCATTACTCCCAGGATGGTTGGCTTGTCAAGTCGGGATAGACCGGCCCACCCCCTCCGCAGAAGGATAACATGCGATGGCCAGTCCGTTTAAGGTCTTTCGAAAAAACCAGAAACTGTGGATCGTCGGCCTGATCATGGTGGCGATGTTCGGTTTCGTATTTCTTCCCACGATACTCGATACAATGGGGGGGAGAACAACAACCAATCCGGTGGCATTTACGTCGAGATACGGCGATCTGACCGAATATGAACTGCAAAATCTTCAGGAGCGACAACGCAGAATACTGGGCATTCTCATCGACTTGTATCGACCGCTCGGTTATAGCGAAGAAAACGTCGAGGGGATATTCGGCGGCTCCACGCCCGAGGAAGTGGCCGCGTCTTGGTTGCTGGCTCATCGCGCCCGGGAAATGGGCATGGTCGTCGGCGACGATATGATTAAGGAGTTTCTCAACCAGTTCGCGGCCGCCGGAATTGACGTTCAATCGCTAAAGATGTTGATAAGACGCTCGCTCCGTTCGGAGCGGACGTTCATGGAATTGATGCGCGAAGTGCTGCTGGTGCGACTGTATAAGAATTATTTCGAGTGCAGCCTGGACGCCGTCACGCCCGCACAGCGCTGGGATTACCTCTGCCGCGTGAAGCAGCAGGCGGAGATCGAGGCCGCGCCGATCTACGCGGCCGATTTCCTCGGTCGGATCGAAGAGGAGCCGACGGAAGAAGAATTGCGGAAGTTTTTCGATGAGCACAAGGACAAATTGCCGCTGCCTTATTCCGCCGAGCCGGGCTTCAAGAGGCCGCAACTGGTGGAGCTGGAATACTTCAAGGCCGAGATCGACAAGTTCGACTCGCCGGAAGCGATCTCCGACGAGGAAGTGTTGAAGTGGTATCTCGCGAACAAGGAAAAATACGACCGGGAGCATCAACCGCCCGCCGTCGAGACGCCGAAGGCTGCCGTCGAGACGCCGAAGGCTGCCGCCGATGAGGAAAAAACTCCCCCGGAGAAACAAATCCCCACAAGCGAAAAAGAAGGCCCGGCCGGAGCGGACGGCGGCGAAGCGAAGCCTCCGACGGAGCAAAATAAAACGCCCCAGCCAACTTCTCCGGAGACCGAGCCTAAAGCACAACCTAAAGCACAACCTAAAGCACAACCTAAAGCACAACCTAAAGCACAAGAGGAGAAAGTCCCGCCGAAGAGCACATCCTCGGCAGGCCGCTCGCCTTTTGTTTTCGCGTCCTTTCAGCAGCCGGACGACGTGAAAGAAGCAAAGCCGAAAACACCCGAAAAACCGGCCCCGGCTGTCCCCGAGGAAAAACCGAAGACCGAGGCCGAAAAACCCGCAGCGGCCGAGAAAAAACCGCCGGCGACAGACAAAGGGGCGGCCAAAACGGATTCTCCCCAAACGGCCGACAAATCGGAAAACGGTCCCTCCGACGAAGTGAGAAAAACAATTCGTCGCGAGATTGCCGAGGAAAAAATCGGCGTCCTCTTCAAACGGCTGAGCGACGAGATGGACCGCTATCGGGCCAAGCGGAACGAATATGAATACGGCTCGGCGGCGAAGAGAGAAGGCCGCACTCCGCCCGAGCCGCTCGATTTCGACAAGTTGGCGAAAGAGCACGGACTGACCGCCGGCGGGACCGGCCCGATCGCCGACTGGGACGCCGCCGAATCGGAGATCGGATCAGCCTTGCTCAAGAACAAGCTCGAACGAGTGTGGCGGCACGCCTTCGGAGCAATGGCGAAGTTGCGTCCGGAGGAAGCCGAGACTCTCGGCGGAGACACCAAATATCTGTTCTGGAAAACGCGAGACACGAGGGAGGAGGTTCCCAAGTTTAAAGACGAAGGCGTCCGCGAGGAAGTGCTCCGCGCTTGGAAGATGGACCGCGCCTGGAAGCTGGCCGAGAAGGAAGCGGAAAAGCTGGCGGCCGAGGCGCGGCAGACCGGAAAACCGCTGGCCGTGACGTTCGCCGAAAGAAAACTTCGGGTCATCCAGCCGCCGCCGTTCACTTGGATAACGCTGGGCAGCACGGGGACCGGACCGGCCATGCTAAGCGACGTCGAGGGGATCGACTACGCCGGCGAGGATTTTATGCGGACCGTGTTTCGACTCCAGCCGGGCGAGATCGGCACGGCGATGAACGCACCGAAAACCGCCGCTTACGTAATCCGCCTGATCGAGTTCGAGCAGCCCTATAAAGCCCTCTGGGCGATGTTCAAGGCCGACGATTTCCGCAAATACGCACCCGCGGCCCAATTCGACCGTCAACAAACATACCTCGATTGGATCGAATCGATAAAAACCGAAGCCGAATTCAAGTGGACCGACGCGCATCTGAAGCTGATGCGGGAGGCAGAAGACGCCCGACAGGGGGGGTGAACGTTGCCTCTTTCATTCACTTGTCCAACGCGCAAGCGGGTTTAATTCGTTGTGTGTTCCCCGCTTGCGCTTCGAGCTAACAACGTCAAAAGACCTCCCATTGTCCCTTGACCTCCCCGGAACTTATTACTATCCTTCGCGGCCGCCAAATCTCGTCCGGCGGCTGATTATCGCGGGCAATACTCCCTTTTCTCATCCGGCGCTCCACGCACAACGCGCGAGGAAAACATGAAACGGTGTACGGCAATATGCTTGAGTCTATTGGCGATAGCCTTCGGCGGTTGCAACGGGCTGGATTTGCGCCCCCCAAGCCCGGAGGAACCGCTCGCGGTCGAACAGGAACGGCACAGGAAGCTGGTCGGCGACCTGGCCGTTCCCACCGGCATGGAGCCGATCCGCGTCGAGGACGTCGCTTTGGTGACCAAACTGCAAGGCACCGGCAGCGATCCCAGTCCCTCGCCGCAACGCGCCGCGCTGTTGGACGAGATGAAGAAACGGGGCGTCGAAAACCCGAACCGCGTTCTCGCCTCGGGGAACGTGTCGTTGGTCATGGTCGTCGGCTGGCTGCGGGCGGGCATCCAAGAAGGAGACCGTTTCGACGTCGAGGTCCGCACCCTCACGCACAGCGAAACGACAAGTTTGCGCGGCGGCTATCTGCTGGAGACCCGGTTGAAGGAAATGGCCGTTTTGGGCAATCAGATTCGCAACGGCCACGTGCAGGGCCTGGCCGAAGGGCCCGTGCTGGTCGATCCCGCCGCAGGGCCGGACGATAAAATCCTCCTCTGCCGCGGTCGCGTGCTCGGCGGCGGCGTCTCTCTGATATCGCGCTCCATCGGGCTGGTGCTCACGCCCGGAAACATCAGCGTGCGAAACAGCTCGCAAGCGGCCAACGCCGTCAACAAACGATTTCACACGTACGAGAACGGCTTGAAGACGGGCATGGCGAATGCGAAAACGAACGAATATATCGAACTGAAAATCCACCCGCGATACAAGGACAACATCCCCCGCTACGTCCGCGTCGTCCGCGCCGTGCCGATTCGGGAAACCGCATCCCAGCGGATGCAGCGGATCGCCGGACTCAAGGATTCGTTGTTGAACGATCCGGCAGCGGCCGCGGAGTCCGCGATACGGCTCGAGGCGATCGGCGCCGAGGGCGAAGACGCCTTATTGGAAGGGATTCGCTCGAAGAACCCCGAGACGCGGTTCTACGCGGCCGAGGCGCTGGCCTATCTCGATCGTCGCGAGGCCGCCGAGCCGTTGTCGGAAATCGCCCGCAGCCAACCGGCCTTCCGCGTCTTCGCCCTCACCGCGCTAAGCGCGATGACCGATTACATCGCCTACGACAAACTCTGCGAGCTGCTCTCCGAACCGAGCGCCGAAACCCGCTACGGGGCCTTCCGCGCGCTGTGGTCGATGGACAAAGAGAAGCCGTTGGTCAAGGGAGAGTTGATGGGAGATCAATTCTACTACCACGTGTTGGACGTTGACGGGCCGCCGATGATCCACGTCACGCGCAACCGACTGCCGGAAATCGTCGTATTCGGTTCCCAACAGCAACTGCTGACGCCCCTGTCGTTCAGCGCCGGCAACGAAATCATGATCACCAGCAAAGGGAAAAATGAAATCTCCATAAGCAAATTTTCCGTTCAGGAAGCGGACCAGAAAAGGATCGTCTCGACCCGCGTCGACGAAGTGATCCGCGCGGTGGTCGAACTGGGCGGAACCTATCCGGACGTCGTCCAGGCCTTGCAAGAGGCAAAAAAATGCGGTGCCCTGAAATCGCGGTTCGAGGTCGACGCCTTGCCCGAGGCCGGAAGGTCTTTCGACCGCGAGATTGCGGCGAAAGAAGGGCCGGGCGGGGACTTGAACCACCATAACGAGGGTGTCGAGGCTGGCGACTCAGACAAGAAAAAATCACCCAACAACAATGATTCCGAGGAAAAATCTAACACCAAGAAGGGCTTCTTTGCTAAAATGTTGGGTAAATAAAATGTGTTTTTAGGGCGCCGCGCAACCGTCCACGGATCGGGGACCGGCCCATTTTTTCGCCCTTTCAAGCGCGAAAAATGCGCCTGTCCCCTTTACCGCATCAACCACCGCCGCCATGCTCAAGGCACTCGACATCGTCGGCTTTAAGAGTTTCGCCGATCGCACTCGGTTCGAGTTCCCGCCGGGGATTACGGTGGTGGTCGGTCCGAACGGCTCGGGAAAGTCGAACATCGTCGACGCCATCAAATGGGTGCTCGGCGAACAGAGCGTAAAAAGTCTCCGCGGCCGGGAAATGGCCGACGTGATCTTCAACGGGTCGGGCAGCCGAAAGGCGATCAACGCCGCCGAAATCACGCTCACCCTCGACAACTCGAAGCGCGTGCTGGCCGTCGACGCGGCGGAAGTCCACATTACCCGACGCGTATACCGCGGCGGCGAAGGCGAGTATCTGATCAACCGCAATCCCGCCCGGCTCAGAGACATCCGCGACTTGCTCTCCGGCACGGGCATGGGCACTCAAGCCTACAGCGTGATCGAGCAGGGGAAGGTCGACGCGCTACTGCAATCCTCGCCGCGCGACCGGCGGTTGATCTTCGAGGAGGCGGCCGGAATCAGCCGCTTCAAGGCGCGGAAGATCGAGGCCCTCCGCCGCCTGGAACGCGTCGAGCAAAACCTGCTGCGGCTCGGCGACATCGTAGATGAAGTGGAAAACCGGCTCCGCGGCGTCCGCGCACAGGCCGGCAAGGCGCGCCGATACAGGGAATACACCAACCGGCTGCAGGAATTGCGCACGCAGGTCGCCCAGGTCGAATGGAAGCGGCTCGGCGACCGGCTGGCAACCTTCGAGCGCGAATTGCGGTCTCTCGGCGACGCCCGCGACGCCGCTGCGGCCACGGCCGAAAACATGGAGACGCAACTGCTGGAAATCGACGACCTTTCGGCCGAGGTAAACGAGGAAATCCATCGGGCCGAGGCCAAGGCGGCCGCCAACCGCGAAAAAATCGCGGCGGCCGAATCGACCATCGAACATCAACGGTCTTACGGCCTCGATTTGGAAGGAGAGATCGCCCGCGCCAGAAAGCAACTGGCCGCCATGAGCGCGCGGGCGGGAGACGTCCAACAGCAGTTGCGGGAAAACGACGAGGCCCTCCAGGCGGCCGAACGAAACCATCGCCAAGTCGCCAAGCGGCTGGTCGAGGGCGAACGCGAATTGACCGATGCCATCGACGCGCTCGACCGACTCCGCGGCGAAAACCAACAACGCCGCGCCGCCTACCTGGAACAAATGCGGCTCTCCGCCGCGCTGGGCAACGAGATCGGCGTGCTCGAAAGCCGAGCGGCGGCGGCCGAAACCGTCCGGCAGCGTTGCGGCCGGAAAATCGAGGAACTAGACCCGCTGCTGGACGACCTGCAACGGCAACTTGAGGCGTTCCGATCCCGCCGCGACGAACTGCTCCGACAAGAAACAGCGCAGTCCGAATCGCTCGCCGCCGCGAAAAAACGACTCGCCGAACTTACCGCGCGACGCCCCCGTCTGGAAAAGGAGTTGGCAGAATTGCGCCGGCGGCAATCGGCCGCCGCGGAGCGCGCCGCCGTGCTGGAAGAGCTCGTGCTGAAAAACGAAGGACTCAGCGAAGGAGTCAAGGAGATTTTAGATCGCGTCGCCAAGGCCGACGACGGCGTTTTTCGCCACGTCCGCGGACTGCTCGCGGACCTGCTGACCGTGGGCGTCGAAATCGCCCCGCTGGTCGAAATCGCCTTGGAACAAAAGGCCCATCACGTGGTGGCCAAACGCACGCGGGAATTGCTCGATTTTCTCTGGACCGAGTCGAACCGGATCGGCGGCCGGGTGGGGTTTCTTTGGCTCGACCGCAATTGCGCGACCGACGGTCGCGGCTTGGCGGGGTCCGCCAACCTCGAAGGCCAGCCGGGGGTAATCGGCAGGGCGGATAAATTCGTGGAATCCGCTCCAGACCTGACACCCTTGGTCGAGCGCCTGCTGGGACGGACCTGGTTCGTGAAAAAGCTGGAACACGCCTTCGAACTGGCCGCTTCGGACGGGGCCGGTTCGACTTTCGTCACCTCGGCCGGAGAGCTGCTCGAAGCGGACGGCACACTGGTCATCGGACCGCGAAAGGAATCGACTGGACTGATCTCCCGCCGCAGCCAACTGCGCGCCCTGGGCGTGCAGCTAAACGAATTGGAGACGGCCGTCGCGGCCGCCCAAAAGGAGTCCGACGAACTTGACGAGCAAATCGCCGCCGAACAGCGTGCCTTCGACAATCAGTTGTCCGAACGCCAGCGGACCGCCGCCGCGCTGGCGGAAATCGGCACGTCCATCGCCGCCGCCGAAGAGCGGCGGAGCCAGTTGGACCGGCAGCGGACCGCCCTCCGCGACGAGTTGCGGGACGCTTGCGAACAATACGAAGCCGTCGCCGCCCGCCTGGGCCAAGCCCAAGAAAAGCGCCGGCAAACAGACGCCGCGCTGGCTGAGATGGAGTCTTCCGTGGAGCGGACCGGTCGAGAGATCGAGCGTTTGGAGGCGCGTCGTCAAACGGCCGACCGTGAAACCACCGAAATCAAAGTCGAATTGGCCAAAAGCGAGGAGCGTCTCCGCAATCTGCGCTCCAGGATGAGGCAATTCGAGGACAATCGGCAGGAGCGGCAGCGGGCCATCGAGGAGGCCCAACGGCGGCTCGACGAAGGGATCAAGCGTTGCGAGGCGTCGCGCCGCGATATCCTCCGCGCCGAGGCCGAGATCGCCGAACTATACCTCCGCAAGGAAACTTTCGCCGCCGAGACCGTAGCTCTGGTCCAGCGCCGCGACGAACTCCAAAACCGGCGGAGCGAACTGTCGCCGGAAATTCAAAAGGCGCGCGGGCGGGTCCGCAAACTGGAAGAAAAGGCGCACGCCGCCGAACTGAGCGCCGCCGAAGTGCGCCAGGAGCGGCTCGCGCTGGCCGCCCGGCTGCGGGAGGATTACGGCATCGAGCTGGCCGAGCTGGAGCACGATTTCAGCGACGAAGAGCAACGCGAGCGCGAGACGGTGCAGCAGGAAATTGAGGAGCTGCGGCAAAAGATCGGCAATCTCGGCAACGTCAATCTCGAAGCCCTGGAAGAGTTGGACCAACTCGAAGCGCGGCATAAAACGCTCGCCGACCAGCACCATGATTTGACCTCCGCGCGGTCCTCCTTGGAGCGGATAATCGAGAAGATCAACGGCGACAGCCGACGATTGTTTACCGAGACGCTGGAGACGGTCCGAGGACATTTTCAGACCCTCTTCAGAGACCTCTTCGGCGGCGGCCGGGCCGACATCGTCATGGAAGAGGACGCCGACATACTGGAGAGCGGGATCGAGATCGTCGCCCGGCCGCCGGGCAAGGAACCGCGGAGCATCTCACTGCTGAGCGGCGGCGAAAAGACGCTCACCTGCGTGGCCCTGCTGCTGGCCATTTTCCGCAGCCGTCCCAGCCCCTTCTGCGTCCTCGACGAGGTCGACGCCGCGCTGGACGAGGCGAACATCGAACGCTTCACCCAGGTATTGAAAGACTTTCTCGCCTGGACGCAGTTCATCATCGTCACCCACTCGAAAAAGACGATGACCTGCGCGAACACGATCTACGGCGTGACGATGCAGGAGTCGGGCGTCACCAAGCAGGTCTCCGTCCGATTCGAGGACGTCAGCGAGGACGGCGAGATACTCGCCGATCGTCAGTCCGAAGACGGCGACACCCAGGCCGCTTGAATCCTCCGCGGATCAGGCTGTGCTCGACAATGTTTTCTATCAAACGGCGCGTGTCAGGCACAGCCTGACCTACGAGGGTCTCGTCAGAGGGCGGAACTGCGGGGCGGCGCGGGCCGCTTCGCTCGCCGCCGCGATCGCCTCGCGATAGAACTTTTCCTGGACGCGGACCGCTTTTCCCTTGCGGACGATTCTCTCGTACGTCCCGTCGCTCAACAGCCGCCACGACTTGACGTTGTCGGCAAAATAGGTCCTCAGCGCGTCGATCAGCCGCCGCCGGTGGTCCGGCTCGCTTATCGGAAAGAGCAGCTCCAACCGCTTGCTCAAGTTCCGTTTCATCCAATCGGCGCTGCTCAAATACACCTCCTCGTGGCCGCCGTTGCGAAAGTAGAAGATGCGAGCGTGCTCCAGATAGCGATCGACGATCGAACGGACTTCGATGTTTTCCGAGACGCCGGCCAATCCCGGACGCAGGCAGCAGATGCCGCGGACGTTCAGCATCACTTTCACCCCGGCCTGACTCGCCCGGTAGAGCGCATGGCATATTTCCGGGTCTTCAAGCGAGTTGACCTTGGCCATGATCAGTCCCGGCCGATCGTCCGAGGACGCCTGGATTTCCCGCTCGATGAGGTCGAGGAATTTTTGCCTTAGTCCGACGGGGGCCACGGCGAGTTTCGACCAACCCACGGCCTCGGAACAGCCGGTCAACAGGTTGAACAGCGATGCCGCGTCGCCGGCGATCTCCCGGTCGCAGGTCATCAGGCCGATGTCGGAATACTGCCGCGCGGTGCGGTCGTTGTAGTTGCCGGTGGCCAGATGGACATAACGGACCATGCGCCGCCCTTGCCGGCGGACGATCAACAGCGCCTTGGCGTGTGTCTTGAAGCCGGCCACGCCGTAGATTACGTGCGCGCCGGCGTCCTCCAATCGCCGCGCCCAGTTGACGTTCCGCCATTCGTCGAAGCGGGCCTTCAACTCGACCAGCACGGTGACCTCTTTGCCGTTGCCCGCCGCCCGCGTCAAAGCCCGGACAATCGGCGAATCGCCGCTGGTGCGGTAGAGCGTCTGCTTGATGGCCAGCGCGTCCGGGTCCTCGGCGGCCTGCTCGACGAGCTTCACAACCGGATCGAAACTCTCGTAAGGATGAAACAGCAACACGTCGCGGTCCTGGACGGCTTCCCAAAGATCGTCGGCGCCGATCAGATCGCGGGGCACTTGCGGGGGCCAATCGTCGATCTTCAACTTGTCGAAGCCCGGCCGTTGGGCCAACTCCATCAGCGCCGCCGCCTCCTGGGGGCCGTCGATCTCATAGACTTGCCCGTCGCGCAGTTCGAGCCAATCGGCCAGCCGCTGCTTCAGCTTCGCGCCCGCGCCGGCCGAGACGGTCAACCGCACCGCGTCGCGGCGGCGGCGCGAGAGGACCACCTCCTCCATCGCGTGGAGCAGGTCGTTGATCTCCTCGTCGTCTTGCAGCACGACGTCGGCGTCGCGGGCGACGCGGAAGGCGGCCGTATCCAACACCTCGACGCCGGGGAACAGCGACCACAGATTGTCGGCGATCACGTCGTCCACACGCGCCAAATGGGTCTCCGACTCCGAGGGAAAGGCGATCCAGCGGTCCAGTTGGCTGGGCACCGGGACCACGACCACGCGCTGGGCCAGTTCGCCGTTATCGCTCGAAAGCAGCGCAGCCACGTGCAATTGCAGGTTGGGCAACAACGGCCGCGGCGACAATTCCTCGATCGCCAGCGGCGTGAGCACGGGTTGGATCTCGCGCGCGAAGTACAATCGCGCGTATTTGCGGTGCTCCTCGGTCCACTGGTCACGGTCCCAAACCCGCAAGCCCTCTTTCGCCAATCCGGCGAACACGTTGCGGACGCCCTCGGCCGCTCGGGCAACCATTTCGTGCGCGCGGAGGTCGATCGCTTTGAGCTGCTCGGCGGGCGTCATGCCGGCGGCGTCCCGCTTCCGCTCTTTGGCCGCCCGCCGCTGCGTCAGCCAGGCCACGCGGACGAGAAAGAACTCGTCGAGATTCGAGTTGAAGATGGCCAGGAACTTCAATCGCTCCAGCAGCGGCAGCTTCGCGTCGAAACCTTCTTCCAGCACCCGCCGGTTGAACTCCAGCCAACTCAACTCTCGGTTGATTAACAGTTCCGGTGATTTCAACGGGTCTTTGGACATGTATTTGTATTTAGTTTTACCCAGCCGATTTGCACAGCGGCGAAAGCCCAACGCTATAACTCCGGGGAATTAGTCTTTTCAGCCTTTTGCCAACAATCCGGCCAAGGAGCGGTCTGATGCTTTAATGCTCCAAGTGGATAGAATTCCGATTCCTCGCGAGTCATCATTCCGGTCGCCATGAAAAAAAGCATGAACAGTCTGATGGCCAGAAAGTACAGCCCCCAGACCGCAAGGAAGAAAACGATAAATATAAAACCGAAAAAACACCATGCGTTGTTGAATGTAATGACCAAACCGTAGTATTCAGCTAGTGGAAACGCCAGAAAACATACTCCTGCCGCCCCAAGAAATATGGGGATGCCGCTTAAGAACGTCACGCAATCCACCATCCTTAATCGCAAAGGGACGTAATATCCCGGCTTCGATCCCGGCCGCGAGAGAGTGAAACTGTAGTGGTACATTGTCGGTAATAGGTATCGTTTTCCGCTACGCCTCCTCCAACCGGATTTTCACGCCGTAGATGTCTTCCAACATGCCGCCCTTGCTTTCCACCGAGCGCTGCTCCAGCAAGAGATCGGACCCGCCGGGCATGGAAATAATCAGCTCGTCGTCCTGCCGCTGGAAGTGGATTTCGGTCTGGCGACGGTTGCGGCCGCGGACCACCGCGTCGGCCACCCGGAGCAAGGCGGCCAACTTGCTCACGATCATCCGCGACTCGCGGTTCAGCGAGGCGTACGACTGGTGCGAGGCGCGGGGGACGCTGCGGCGATGGTAGCGGGCGATCTGGGCGACCAGGTTGATTTCGTGCCGGGTCAGCCCGAATATCTCCGAATTGGCGATCAGATATTCGCTGTGTTTGTGGTGTGCCCGGCTGCTGACGTAGCTGCCCACTTCGTGCAAAATCGCCGCCACGCGGAGCAGTAGGCGGTACCGCGGGGCAAGTCCGTGGTCGGCCTGAAAGAGGTCGAACAGCCGCACGGCCGCGTCCGCCACGCCCTCGGCGTGGGCCGAGTCGGCGTGGTACTTCTCCGCTATCGCCGCGGCCGAGTGGATCACGCCGGCCGGCAACGTCTCGTCTTCCTTGCCGGTTACTTCGCGGGCCAACTCGAGCAGCAGGCCGTCGCGCATCGAGACGTGAGAGACGATCATCTGGTCGGCCTTCGTCCTCTTCAGCAAGACCTGGTAGACCAGCAATGCGGGATTAAGGGTTTCCGCCTCGGCGAAGGGGATTCCGTATCGCTTGGACAATTCCTCGGCGGTGTGTTTTTCGCACTTGGCCACGAGTTTGTCGAAGGCCGCCGCGTCGATGACGGCCAACTCCTCGGCTTCGGGCGCGGGGCGTCCGATTTCGCGGGCGGCGAAGCGGGCGTCGCCCCCGACGGCCACGAAGGAATCGATCTCGGCCAGCGGCACCACGCTCTCCAATACCGCGAGGGTGTTGGAGACGTGCTGCCGCAGCAAGTCGGCCGAGCGGCGCGGCGACTCCTCACTGGTCGAAAGCGTCTCCTGCAAGCGGATCGAGCCGAGCCGCAGGCTTTGCGAGGCGGCGATTTCGCCGCATTCCAATACGGTCAGCAGCGTGCCGCCGCCGCCCACGTCGGCGATCAAGGTCTGCCGTTGATTGACGCCCAGCGAATCACCCACCGCCTGGCGGACAGCGGAGACGGTCAGGCGGCTCTCTTCCGAGGGATCGATCACCTCGACGTTCAAGCGGGTGGCCATGAAGACGCGGTCCAGAAACGTCTCGCCGTTGGATGCCTCGCGGACGGCCGTGGTGGCCACGGCGCGAACTTTTTCGACCTTGTAGAGATCAAGCACGTGGCGGAAGTTCCGCAGCACGTCGATCGCCGCCCTCATGCTCTGTCCGCCAAGCCGGCCGCGACGGAAAGTGTCTTGACCGAGCCGGACCGCCCGTTGAAGCCGCTCAAGCAACTCGATCCGGCCGTCGGCAAAAACCTCCGCGACCACCATCCTCAAGGCGTTCGCCCCCACGTCGATGGCAGCGACAATCTTGATCGGTTCGGCGTCGTCGGACTGGTCGGAAAGAGGCTCCATGACGTTTATTGTTGCGATCGGTCCGCGACGGTCAAGAGACGCCGTCCTCGGCCGCGGACGGTTGAGGGCCTTTTATGATCGCCTTCAATTCTTCCCAGAACCGCCGATCGTTCAATTTGGCCCAAAATTCCACCAATTCTCCAAACGCCTGGCGTCGCCTGCTCCGCCGGTCCTCCTGCAAATACTCGATTCCCGGTTGCAAGCGATGGAACCGGCCGGAACGCGCGAAGCTCGCCGCGAAACGGTCGAGGTCCTCCGACCAGACGTCGCAATCATGGACGTCGCCCAAGAGGGTTTGCATCTTCTTGATCGACTTTACTGTCCCCTCTAGCCGTCCGGCGTACAACGGCCGAGATATTTCCAAGCTGTAGCGGAGCCGCTTCAAGGCGATCCGCATGGCATGATGTCCCCGACGGTCGTATCGATCGTCGAGGCATTGCTGAAGATCGAGCAGTCTTTCCATGCGGTGGAGGACGTGCCGGGAGCTTTGGGCCACGGCCTCCGCGGAAGCGCAAGCGGATGGCGCCCCTTTTGGGGACCGCCGTAGAATTCTTTTCGTCTCTCGCCGCATGCTCTTCAATACGCGCTTGGCCCGCAGGCGGTCGATCGCCCTTGCGATTTTCGGTTGCAACCTCTGCCGGTCGAGTTCCCATCGTGCCAAGATGGCGGCGATCCCCGCCACGCACTGCCGCGAATCGATCTTCGCCAGGACGTCGCAAAGGTACTCGATCTGCACGTCTCGATCGCGGGCCTTGCTCAGCGAATCGGTCGTCCGTCTGATTTCCTTTCGCCAGGTTTTCACCAGCTTGGGACGGAAACAGTCGGCGAACATCTTCAGCGCCGCGCGGAGCCGTCGCGTGGCCACGCGCGCGCGGTGTACGCACTCGTCGTCCTCGGCGGCGAGGACGCCGTCGAGTTGCCCGGCGAGTTGTTTCGCCTGACGGCGCAGGTACTTTGCGGCGAGTAGTCGGTAGTCTTGATTCATTGCCCTTATCAATATACCAGCCAGGGGAACGCTATTCTATGCAATCCGCCCGGTTTCTCTTTGTTCTCTGTTATTATGGTTGGCAAAGCGAAATATCATGCCGCACAAGGGGGGGGCTGGCATGAATTATTCCCTCTCTGCCGCATCCAATGGATGTTAATCGTAGGGGTACTGTCGAAATTAACCCCTTTCCGTTAGGATGCGGCATCAGACGAGTAAAGATTGCGCTAGGGAAAAGGGTGGTGTCGCTTGAGATAGGCAGATAATGGTATAACATTGCGATTGTTCAACCTGGAAGATACCCGCCTTGCCCCGCGATATAATGCATGTCGCAGAAAACGTAATGCGTGTGATAGACCCGTCTTCTTCAAATCAGGGAGATAACGCATGACAAAGGAAGAAATTCTGGCGCAGGTGGCGGCAAAAAAACTTTCCGTCGATAAGGCCGCCAAGATGCTCGCCGAACTGGAGACTTCCAAGCGCGGTCAGCTCTATTGCAAGGTCAGCCAAAAGGGGGCGATGAGCCTCTACGGACTCCAACGGATGCCGGTTACGCTCTACGTCGAGCAATGGGAGCGGTTGCTGGCTTTCGCCGACGAACTGAAGGCGTTTATGAAGGAACACGACGCGGAGTTGAAGCGGAAGCAGCGATAGCGTTCCGACTCACGTCGCGCGGCAGCCCGCCGCGCCGTGCTTCTCGTAATAGCGTTGGTGATATTCCTCGGCCCGATAAAAAGTCGAGGCGGGGAGGATTTCCGTTGCGATCGGCCGGTTGTGCTTGCCGCTTCGCTGGAGGGCTTCCTTGGAGGCCAAGGCCGCGACGCGCTGCCGTGGAGTGTGGTGGAAAATGATCGAGCGGTACTGAGTGCCCACGTCGGGGCCTTGCCGGTTCAACTGCGTCGGATCGTGGCAATTCCAAAAGGTTTCCAGCAGCTTTTCATACGCCACAACCGCCGGATCATATTCGACCAGCACCATTTCGGCATGTCCGGTCTCTCCCGTGCAAACCTCCTCGTATGAAGGGTATTCCGACTTTCCGCCCGAGTATCCGACCGCGGTCGAGGTCACGCCTTCAAGGTTTCGGAAAGCGGCCTCGACTCCCCAAAAGCATCCGGCGGCGAAGGACGCTTTCTCCATGATGTTCTGCTCGGCTCCGGTTGTTGGGGTGGTAGTAAAACTGCCACTCCAACTAGTTGTTTAACCGCCGTCCCAACCACCGATGATGCGTCGGCTTTCTCCAATTAACGCCAGTTGACGAACCAATAGGCGTAATCGTCGAGCAGTTGGCAGTTCGGGCTGTTTTCGGCAACGCCGATCTCGACCAGCGGGGCCTCGAAGGCCTCTCCGTTGTTTTCGGCCGTGCAGAACAAACCGTGAGCGACGTGGTTTCGACCGGGAGAGTATTCGATCAAACCGGCGACCTTGATGTAATGAACCGGCTGCCGCATCTTACCCCCGTTCTGGCAATACAGGGCGTCGAAAGGAATCGTCAAGCGTTCAATCAGATAATCGTGGTAAGTCGCAAGCGTATTTTCCGTCACGGTCGGAATGGGCGCCTTGTCGGGCATGCCAAACACCATCCGTATTCGGTCTTCTTGACTCGGCGCGTCGAAATGGAATGGACGAGACGCCGAAGGCTTGCCGTCCGCCCGAGCGTGCGGACGAGACTCGCTGGTTTCCGGCATGAGGCCTCCAGTACTGTAATAAAAAGGATTACATATATGCTATTTTGGGCATCGGTTTGGAAAAAATCAAGGCATGCGACGAGGCTGCCCCCCCGACCTGGTGACTGATGTATTGTAATGCCCCCCCTTTTTTAGCGGCGGGGGCAAGACGTCGATCTATTTCGCCGCCTCCGCCGCCTTAGCTTTTTCCTTTTGATATCGGCCACGTTTGCCGCCGTTTTTTTGCAGTTCCCTGTAATGCTTGGCAATCGCCGCGAACACGTCGCAGGGGGCCACCCCGCGGCTTTCGGCCAACTGTCGGACGGTCCGGGAGCCGTCGGCGACTTGATACCCCTCTTGCCGAAGCGCCTCAATTACCTTTTCCACCGGCAATCCGATGGTCTTTGCCAGGCGGGTCAGCCGAAACTCCTCCGCGTGCGGCGCCGGCGCTCGCGGAGAGGTCCACTCCCAGTAAGATTGGATGTCCGTGTTGAATTCCATGATCGATCTGAACGGGGGAACGACTAGCGCCGCCCCCAATACGGTCCCGGCGGCCAGCAACGCAGCGGCGGCAAGCTCCGTTTTCAGGTTGAGCGCCCAACGGGATTTACCCTTGACGTATTCCCAAAACGGCTTCCAGTTGAAATACAAGTGGAAACCGGAAGCGACGATGACCAAAATAGAGGCGTTCACGTGGACCGACTCCCAACGCTCTTTATCCAATCCGAGCATGGTCCAATCCGTCCAATGCGCCACTCGCCCTTTCGGACTCGAGAAGAGGACGGCGCCCGAGACGAGCAGAACGCAAAATCCGAAAAACAACAAAAGAGAAGTAAAACCTCGCTTGTGAAACTTCATGCTTTCCCCTTGTGCACTCAATGGTTCGCTATTCGCGGCCGGTCATTTCGCCGCCGCCTCGGGTGCTCAAAGCCCGCCACACTTCCATCTCAATGGTCTCGTCGATGAAACGCGTGCTTCCGTCGGCGAAGACGACGTTCACCCCGCCCGGATGACGGCTCCGCGCGGCGAAGAAGCCGGTGCCCTTGGCGTGCAAGTCGGGCACGGGCGTGTTCGGCGGCATGTAGGCCGAGAAGGTGGTAATCGGCTCCCGACCCCATATCCAGGCGCCGCCGCGCATGCCCCGCCAGTAGTTTGCCCCGGCCACGACGCTCGCCAGGTCCGGATTTTCCAATCCGGATAGGCCGGGACCGTTGGCGTTCCAGGAAAATTGTCCGCACATGCTGGCCATCTGCCGGTCCGTTTCGGCCGGCTGGGGGCCGTAAGAGTCGTAATCGCAACCGCGGACAGATTCGGACATCATGATCGTGCAATTCGTGCCGTCGCTCAAATCCCTGAACTCGACGGCCGAGTCGCTCCAAAACATGCCGTCGCTAGGGTAGCGGAGGTCGTAGTTGAAGCCCGTCCCCGAACCGCCGCAGGAGACGTAATTTGTCCCGCCGGAAAGATAATCGCCTCCGGAAAAGTTCATAACGCTGGCGAAACGGGCCGGACCCGCGTCGCTGGGACAAAGAAACATCGAGATCGACGATTGCGCGGCGACGACTTGTGCTGGATGGACGCTGGAGCCGCCGCCGCCGCCGGACATCAACGGCTTATCGAAATCGATCAGATCGTTCAGCGACCGCTGCTCCACGTAGGGTAATATCCTCGCGAGGATCGAGAAACTCGTCGGCGGCGCGGCCCCCAGGCCGGGAAAAGCGCCCAGCGCGTTGACGTGGTTGTGCAGCGCCAGCCCGAGTTGCTTGAGATTGTTGGAGCACTGCACTCGTCGGGCGGCCTCGCGGGCCGCCTGGACCGCCGGCAACAACAGGGCAATGAGAATGCCGATGATCGTGATTACCACTAGCAATTCCACGAGCGTGAAACCATGTAGGGGCGGGGATTCGGGGTTTCGGGAATTCGGGAATTCGAGAAACGCCCCGCGACCGCGCTCGCGGGAGATACCGTTACACGATTTTGTTATGCACATCGCTGGTCTCCTGGTTAATCGGACATGGTCGGTGGATAGGCCATATTTGACACACGCATATTCGTATTCAGCGACGTCAGGCCAGGCCCAACCTATGATTCGCTCGAATTACGCATAAAAATCGCCGGGGCGACGGTCCGGTCCGCCGCCCCGACGACGCTTTCTTTATTTCCGTTTCCTTACGGCATAGGCCAACAGCCCGATCAGTCCGGCGGCCGACAGCAACACGGCGGTCGCCGGTTCCGGCACGGCCGTGCCGCCGAATGCGTCGAAAAACATGCCGGTGTCCTTACCGTTTGTTTCGCGCGCGACCTTGACGTAATGCACGCTTCCCTCGAACAGGCCGTCGAAATCGAACGACTCGCCCTGTAAGTAACCGGATTCGCCGCCGCCGAATGATCCGACGTTCACATAGTCGGAGCCATCGGTACTGGCGGAGAGCATGCCTTCGGCGTCTGGCCCGCAGTAAAACCAAACGGTCAAATCGCCGCCCTCGACATCGGCCAACCCGGCGTCGAAATAGACGACGAGATACTCGCTCGGGGCATTTGCGCGCCAACCGGCCACGTAGTCCGGATCGCCTTCGTCCCAGGCATATCCGTTGTCGTTCGCGTCGGCGTCCGGCGGCCCGACTACCCAAGCCTCGTATGCGGCGTCTTCGCTCATTTTTGTGCCGCCGAAGTTTTGAATACTGGCGGAATAGGCGTACGCGTCATCCGCCCAATTCACGCCGTCGATCACCGCCGCCTCAGCGAGCGGCGTCAGGACGATCAAAAACGCAACGGCGACAAGCGATATATAAAATGACTTCATGATGATATTCCTTGGTTAAATGACGTTGATCTAATGCTATTCGATCGGGACAGAAGGCATGAATAGCCCAGATGCCTCGCATACCCGACGCCTGCGGCAAATTGAACGCCAGGTACGTAGTACCCGACCTACGACAATCCGCGAGACCGCGCGAAATCCGCAGCCGGCGCAGATTGCCGTTTCTTCGCGCAAGATAATTAGACCAACGGCGGCGCCCTGGCCTGGAAAGAGAGGGCATCGGCGGCAGGCGCTTCGAGAAGCACCGTAGCCGGAAGGTCGTAAACCAGAGGCGTGACTAGAATAATCTGGAAGGAATCGCCAGCAGTGACCTTGTGCCCCACGACCGAGCAGATCGCGCACTGGTCTTCATCGTAGAGGGGTATGCCCGCGCCTTCGGAATCCGCCAGCCGCTTGCCGTCGGGCGGCGGCTGATCGGCCGGCAATCGGAAGCCGAGCAGGAAGTTTTTTTCGCCGGCCGGCGTGCCGTGACCGCAGCCGGGGATGTAGTGCAACCCCTCGCCGAATGTCGATATGACCGCCATCGTGACGATCAAATACCAAGCAATATGTCCGCGATAGGCGTGAAACATAATGGGGTAGGCATCATCGGGAGGAACGCCCACGGACGGCCGATACCACTCGTCCGAGGATAATAATTATGATAGCAGCGTTCCGGGTCGTCTGTCAATCAGTTTGCCGGAACGGCGGAAACGCCTTTCGTTCAAGGGGTTTGGCTTTTCGGGGGACGGGTTGTTCCGACAGGTTTTCCACGGCCCCGAAAAAAATTAGGTGAAAAATATTGACCAGCGCAACCGCACAATACCCGCAATAATCGTTGAATTTTTCAGTGCTTGTTTGATCGGCGGAAAAAAACCGGCGGCGGCGCTTCGCGCCCCCGTTTGACAGCCCTGCTAGCACAAGTAGAATCAGGTCTCCTTTGAATACAACTGAGGCCATTCGTGCCAAGGAAGCACCTGTAGTGACCAAGGACGATAGGGAGATCGTGTCGGCTTTGCGAACTTCGCTGACCGGCAAGGTCGGGCAAGATCGATTCGACTTGTGGTTCGGCGCGGCGACGCGGCTGGACTTTGACGGCCGCACGCTGCGGATCGGCGCGCCCAACCCGTTTTTCTTGGAGTGGATCCGCGCGAACTTCCGCCGTCCGATCGAGCATACGTGCCGCGAATTGCTCGGCAAGTGTCCGGCGTTGGAATTTCATCTCGTCGACGGCGGCGAGGCCCAATCATCCCCGGCTGGGGAAAACGAATCCCGGCCGCCGGAAAATATGGCCCGGCCGCCGGAAAATGTGGCCCAGCCGTCCTCGGCTGTGAGTCCTTCGGCCGCGCCAACACGCGGCCGAGAGGGGCGTTGCCGCGCGGACGCAAATCAACCGAACCGCCGCGACGAATCGCGGCATCGATTCGCCAGCCTGGACGCCTTCGTCGTCGGCGAGACCAACCGGCTGGCCGTCGCTTCGGCGCGGATGGTCGTCAACCGTCCGGGGCGGTTGACGCCGCTGTTGTTCCACGGCCCGACCAGCGTGGGCAAGACCCATTTGCTGGAAGGCATCTGGTCGGCGGTGCGGAAGTCGCACGATCGGTCCTCGGTCCTCTATCTTACCGCCGAGCAGTTCACCAGCTACTTTCTCGATGCCCTTCGCGGCAGCGGGCTGCCCAGCTTCCGCCGCAAGTACCGGGGCGTCGGCTTATTGATCCTCGACGATCTTCAATTTTTCGTCGGCAAGCGTGCCACGCAGGTCGAATTGCTGCACACGATCGACGGCTTCTTGCGCGAGGGGCGTCAGTTGGTTTTCGCGGCCGACCGCTCTCCCGCCGAGTTGGCCGAACTAGGCCCCGAGCTGACCACCCGGCTTTCCAGCGGGCTGGTCTGCCGGATCGATCCGCCCGACTACGCAACCCGGCTGGGGATCGTCGCCCAAATGGCCCGGCGGATGAAGATCGACGTGCCGGGAGAGGTCCAACAGTACGTCGCCGCGCGGCTGACCAGCCACGCCCGCGAGCTTTCCGGCGCCCTATGCCGCTTGCAGGCGACCGCCGAGGCCATCGACCGGCCGATCTCGATGGAAATGGCCCCGGAGGCGCTAACCGATCTGGTCCGCAACAGCACCCGCGCGGTGCGTTTGCCCGACATCGAAAAGGCCGTCTGCGAGGTGTTTGGGCTTGACGCGTCGAGTCTCCAATCGGGGAGCAAAGGCAAGCGCATCAGCCATCCGCGAATGTTGGCGATGTGGCTTGCCCGCAAACATACCCGCGCCGCCTTGAGCGAGATAGGCCACTATTTCGGCCGCCGCAGCCACAGCACGGTGGTCTCGGCGCAGAAGCGAGTGGACGCATGGATGGCGTCCGGCGCGCCGTTGGATTTGGCCGAGCGCCGCTGGCCGGTCGACGACGCCATCCGTCAGGTCGAGAGCCGCCTGGCGGCCGGATGATAATGTTGGGGTGGCAGTTAGAGTTATGTTGGGGTGGCAGTTTAACTGCCATCACAACCGCTGTGTCACCCCAACGAATTGCTGTTGGTCAACAAAACTTCAAATTTCCATTTTAATCCCCCCGCTCCCCCTCTTTAGAATGTGAGTTCGGGATAAGCAAAGTGAGGATTTAGTTTCTTATCCGGAACTCAGGATATAACTGGCTTTTTGCAAATTTGTCCCCTCTCTCTTTAGGAGAGGGGTCGGGGATGAGGGCGTGGGGGAATCGCGCAAACAAGTCAAGCAAGGCGTTTTAAGGTTGCAAGCCCTCACCCCAACCATCTTCCAAATGGAGAGGGAACTTTCGTTTTCGAGTTTGCAAAAGTTTCTTGTGCCTACATTTCCCCGGCCACCACCGCGTAGGCCGAGACCTCGTGCTTCGTCTCGGACCGGTCGGTCTCGATGCGGATCGTGTCGGCCACCTTGCCCGGCCGTTGGCCGGCGCGGAACGTCACTGGGATCAGGTGCAGCTTTTTCGGCTCGGCGGCGGACGACGTGTCGAATTGGAAGGATTCGTCGCCGCATGAGACGTTGAGGACGCGAAAGGGCGTTTTGCCCGTGACGACAAGTTGCTTCGTGGTCGTCTGCCCCGGCTGGACCACGCCAATGAAAAGCAAGCTTGGGCTGACCGTGACGCCGGGCAAGATTCGCCCTTCGACCAAGACGGGGATCTCCTTGCCTTGTTGGTCGTTGGTGAGCAACAGCAGCCGATCGTTGAGATACCCGGCCGGGGCGTCTTCGTCCAGGTGTACTTTTACTTCGTAAGCGACCTGTCCATGATAGCGGCCCTTCTCCACCACTTGCGCGGAAATATGCGGATTGGAACTCTTTACGCCCACGATCCGCCAACTGTCGTCGCCGACGTGTTTGACCGAGAGGTCCCAATTCACCTCCCTGCCCTGGTCGATCGACCCTAGTTCCACGCTCCCCGGCGTGACCGAGACGTCGCCGCGAATGAATCCGCGGACGTGCAGTTGCACCTCGGCGGGGAAGGGCCGGTCGATCACCACGGTGATCGTCGCACCGCGGCGGCCGAGAAACGAGTCGGTGTTGAATTGGGCGACGATCGCTCCTCGCTCGTATGTCTTCAAGGAGGGATTTTCCACCCGCACGCCCGTGCAACTGCAACTCGTATAAACGTTTGCAACGTGGAGGTCTTCGAGATAGATATTCTCGAAGACGAACTTGTATTCGGCCTTCGCCCCTTGGGCCACGGCGCCGAAGTCGTGTTCGGTCGTCTTGAATAACTTCCTCGCCCACTCCTGGCCGAAGCAATTAGAACATGCAAGCAGAATAACGATCCCCGCCAGGCCGATCTTGCGCGACATTGCTGCTGGCTCCCTAAATCCAAATTGCGTATCAAGTTTCGCAAAAATCTAGGTTTTTCGGCCCGCTGTGTCAACTTCGGTATTTAGAGCATTTTTTCCTGACAGTGTAAGCGTTGGGGTGACAGTTCAACGGCCACCCCAACATTGCCTCCATTTTTCGGTAATCGAGTCGTATGCCACTGCAATAGAGGCGGGCGAAAAAGCCACGCTCGGGAGGGGTGCCCGATCCGTCGCACCATTTTTTCGACAAACCACGCCCGCGGCCGCATTGCCAAAACGCCGATCTGTTCGTTAATATATGGGATTACAGTTTTAATGCCCCCTTCTCAAAGGGAGGGGGCAAGCGGCCTTTTTGTGCGCGGAAACCATGTTCGAGTCGCTCCAAGAAAACCTCGGTTCGGCCCTCAAGACGCTGCGGGGACGCGGCAGGCTCACCGAGTCGAACATGCGCGACGGGTTGCGGCTCGTGCAACGCGCGCTGCTCGAGGCCGACGTCAGCCTGCCGGTCGTCAAGGACTTCATGGAACGGGTGGGCGAGCAGGCCGTCGGCGAACGAGTGCTCAAGTCGCTCGATCCGACCCAGCATTTGATCGGCATCGTCGGCCGCGAACTGGTTGAACTAATGGGGCCGGTCGACCATTCGTTGCATCTCCGCGGCGACGTCTCGGTGTTGATGCTCTGCGG
>JAFGLH010000061.1 GCA_016928165.1 Pirellulales bacterium
CCGTGCGGCAATCTTCCTCGGGTCCGAAGACGATGAAGAACTCGTCGTGCTCGCCGGGGTTGATCCGCTTCCGCAGGCGTTCGAGGATGTTGTGTTTGTCGGGGAACTCGGGCATCACCGTCGGCGAACCGCTGAGCACGATGGGGGCCTCGTCCAGACAGGCGATCACGCGGACCCGCCCGCGAAGCTCGTCGAGAAACGTGTTGTCGGGCTGTGTGGGGTGCTGGGCGATGTCGGCCACGCCCGCGACGTTCACCGCGAATATCTTTCCGCCCGATTGCAGCGCCCGTTGCATGAACCCCAGGTCGGCCGTCTCGCAGATGTCGCTCACGTCGTGGACGCTCGTGCGGATCGAGTCGGGTGTTTTCATGCCCAGGCCGTTGAGCAGATCGCGTATCTTCAGCAGGTTGTATTGCCGCAGGCCCTCGTTGTGGACCAGCTTGACGGCCAGCGCGGCGCGTGGCACGCCCTTGATCTCGCAGCGGTCGCCGCCGCGAACGCTTACGTTGATGTCCTGCCGGCTGGCCCCGATGCCGGTCCGCACCCGGCCGGTGTTCCGCGCGGTCAGACCGCAGAGCAGGATCGCGTCGCGGACTTCCTGGGGCGTAACCAGCTCCGGGCCGGTCACAGTTTCGGTAAGAGGCATGCCCAATCGGTCGGTCCGCCAGACGATCTGGTGCCCTTTGTCCTTCACCTCGCGGCACGAGTCCTCTTCGAGGCTGACGTGGGTGATCGTCAGCCGCCGCCCCTTGAACGGCAGCCAGCCGTTGACCCCGATGATCGCCGTCCGCTGAAAGCCGGTCGGGATCGAGCCGTCGAGATATTGTTTCCGCGCGATGTGCACCTCGTCGATGATGTCCATATGCATCGACATGCAAAGCTCGATGGACACGTCGATCGCCTCCTGGTTCACCAGAAACGGGGGCGTGTCGTCCATTTCGTACGTGCAGACGTTCCGCTGATTCAGCAGGTAGACGATCTCCTTCTTCGTCTTGAACTCCATCAAGGCGGTGCCGTCGTATTCGCCCAGTTCGGAGAGCGTGGGACGCATGTGGCGAAGAACCTCTCCGTCGTGGTCCTCGGTGTACAGGCCCGCCGGACAGCGGCAGAAGAGTTTTTCCCGGGTCATAAGCTGTTGGTGTACTTCGAGTCCCGAGATCAACCCCACCGCCTGGTAGTCCAACCTGTCGAGCATCCGGCCGTTCCTTTGCGAAGTTGTAACCGTTCACAGGGGACTGTCCCGATTTTCGCGGTTCACCGCGAAAATGGGACTGTCCCCCTCGGCGGTGAAGGGAACAGACACATTTTTCGCCCTTGAAAGGGCGAAAAAATGAGCCAGTCCCCGGTCCGTGAACGGTTACGCGAAGTTTAGTAATGGTCCGCCTATTTTTAATAAATATCAGATGAACCACTACCTTTCGCCGTCTTTGAATTAAAACAAACCCTCAACATATTTGTCCGGCGGCCCACTGTCAATGCGGTAAGCCTTATGGGGGTAATGTTTTACGCACGACCACCACCGGGCGGCATCCGGGGACACCAGCCAACCACGGCTTTTTCCCTAAAAATCGGCCGCCGGCATGTAAAGTGAACCGACTGCGGCGACGTAATTATTATGGAATTATAGGGGGAAAGTTCCATGCCGTTGGACCGCGACACCGCCGTGCGAATGTTGGTTTCCGGGCGAAGCAGCCTGCTCGGATACATCTATTCCATCGTGCGCGACTGGCAGATGGCCGACGACGTGTTTCAGGAGCTTTCGATTCTGTTGCTGCGGAAGTGCGACGCGATCCGCGACGCCGCCGCCTTTGGCTCGTGGGTCCGATCGGCGGCGCGGTTGGAGGCCATGAATATCTTGAGAAAGCGGAGCCGCCGCCCGACGCCGCTCGGCGACGCCATCCAAAATCTTCTCGACGCCGCCTGGGACGCGTCGGACGCGGAGACGCCCGATCAGTTGGACTCGCTTCGGGCCTGCATGAAAGAGTTGACCGAACGCGCCCGGCACATCCTCCATCTCCGCTATTCGGAAGACATCAAGGGCGAGGCGCTGGCGGAAGTCCTCCGGCAGCCGCCCAACACGGTATACGTCGCCCTCTCGCGGATACACAAGAGGCTGGCCGCTTGCATCGAACGCCGGGCAGAGGAACAGAGAAGAGCCGAAACCTCGGGTCAATCGCCTTTCGGCCGGGAGGACGCGCGATGAGCGATCTTCCCGCAATCGACGGCTCGCTCGACGACGAAAGCCGTTTCTACGCGTTGGCGTTGCGATATTTGGACGGCATCAGCACCGCCGAGGAAGAACGGGCACTGTGCGATCATTTTCGCTCCGTGCCCGAGGACCGACGGCGTTTCGTGACGATTTGCCGTCAGGTGGGGATGCTGTATGAGACCCTATCGGCCGAATCGTCGGAGGATGATCTCGGCGGCGTCGCCGATAGCTCGGCCGGCCCGTTCCCCGCCGTATCCATTGCCCCGTCATATACGCAACATTCCTTCGGAAACGTCGTATTATCCTACGCCGCATCGGCGATGATCTTGTGCGTCGCGTTGCTGGGGGCTTGGGCGTACAGGATTTCTCACGATCACGAATCGAATGTTGTCAATAATAGCCGGAAGTCAACGACCTTCGGTCAACACGAATTTGTTGTCGTCGGTCGCATCACCGGCATGAAGGATTGCCGATGGTCCCAAACTGGCGATCCAACTCTCCTCGGCGCATCGGTTTCGTTGGATCGGCGATATGCTTTGGCGTCGGGCTTGTTGGAAATTACCTATAAATCCGGGGCGCGAGTGATTCTCGAAGGACCGTGTACGTATAGGGTCGAATCGTCGGCCGGGGGATTCCTCGAGCGCGGAAAGTTGGCTGCGCGAGTGCA
>JAFGLH010000062.1 GCA_016928165.1 Pirellulales bacterium
CGATATAAGAAGGCCCGAAAGGTCGTTCTCGTAAGCGACAACCTGAACACGCACACCAAGGGAGCGTTCTACGAAGCCTTTCCGCCGTCGAAGGCTCGATCCTACGTTAAGCGGATTGACTTCCGCTACACGCCCAAGCACGGCAGTTGGCTGAATATCGCCGAAAACGAATTGAGCAGCCTGACCCGGCAGTGCGTCTCGGGCCGGCGATTCGAGTCGATCAGGATGCTGCAAAGCGAAATTAGGCACTGGTCCGACCATTCCAACAAGAGACAACGTGGTGTCGATTGGCAATTCAAAGTCCAAGACGCCCGGAAAAAACTGAAGTCACTCTACCCCAAAAGTAAATGTTGACAAAGCACTAGTGGTCAGAAATCAGATATGCCGCTGGGGTGGCAGTTCAACCGCCGCCCCAACGTCTGGATGCTGATGGCTGACCGCTGAAAGCCGATAGCTTCGATTGGCAAAGGGAGTCGAATTTCACGGCGATCACCAGCAGAGGGGCGCTAAAATTGGAAAATTGTGAAGTTGCTGACCAACTGGAAGCAGTGAATAGTGAGTAGTGGATAGTGTGTGGAATTTGGCGTTTTTGGCGGGGGCGGCAGTGCAACTCCCACCCCAACATCGTTCCTTCGGTCTGCCGCCTCCGGCCTACAGCATCCTTTGCCTAAGCGCCTCGTAAAACAACACGGCGGCGGCGGCCGATACGTTCAGACTGTCAGCCGCGCCGAGCATCGGGAGCCGGACCGCTTGAATGTCGTCCCCTTGCCACAACGGCGAAAGCCCCTCGGCCTCGTTGCCCAGGACGATGGCCGTCGGACCGCGAAAATCGACGCTCGTGTAATCGACCGCTCCGTCGACTCGGGCGGCGACGATCCGAAAGCCGTTGGCCCGCAACCACCGCAACGCCTCGCCGCCGGCGGCTTCGCGGACCGGCACGGTAAAAATCGTGCCCAGGCTGGCCCGGACGGCGTTGGGATTATATAGATCGGTTCGCGGGTCGGCGGCGATCAGCGCCGAGAGACCGGCCCCGTCGGCGCTGCGGAGCACGGCGCCGAGGTTGCCCGGCTTCTCCACGCCTTCGAGCACCGCCACCAACGGAGCGGATGAGGCGGCAGTTGCGTTCATAGTTGGGGTGGCAGTTGAACTGCCACCCCAGCAAGCGGAGATCGAATCGAGCGTGCCGCGCGGCGTCTCGGCCACGGCGAGCACGCCCTCGTGCCGATCGCCGAAGGCCAGCTTGGCGAAGACCTGCTCGGAGACCTCGAACATTTCGCAGCCGGTTTGCGACAGCGCGTCCAACAACCGTTCGGCCTCCACTCCGCCGAGCAACGGCCGGCAGACGAACGCTTCGTCCAGCGTGATGCCCGCGTCGATCGCCCGTTGCAGCTCCCGCGTCCCGTCGATCAGGGTGAGTCCTTGTTTCTCACGGTGTCGTCGGTCGCGGAGCCGGACGGCGTTTTTCACGCGCGGATTTTGCGGGCTGGTGATCGGCGTCATTGCATTTCCTTCCGTAGATCAGGCTGTGCCTGACACAACTCGTTTTCAGGCAAAGCCTGACCTACAACTTGAACGACAACGCCGGCGGGCAGCCTGCGCCCATCGTCCGTGGAGATAGTCAACTGCTTTCCAGAGATATTATTTTCGATTCCAGACTCGGCGACCATCCGGCAAAGCCGCTCGGCGTCGTAGCCGGGCGTGTGGCAAGTGAGCAGCATGAACTCCGGCCGGCCGGCGGTCAGTTCGACGCACATCCGCAACAGCCCGCGCAGGTGCCTCGACAGCCGCCAGACCTCGCCGCGCGGGCCGTGGCCGTAGCTGGGCGGATCGAGGATCACCGCGTCGTAGCGGCTGCCCCGTTTCAATTCACGCTTGACGAACTTCATCGCTTCCTCGGCGATCCAGCGGATTGGCGCGTCGACCAAGCCGGAGAGTTCGGCGTTCCGCCGCGCCCAGGCCAAAACGTTTCGGGCGGCATCAACGTGAACCACTTCCATGCCGGCGGCGGCCGCGGCCAGCGTGCTCCCGCCGGTGTAGGCGAAGAGATTGAGGACTTTTAAGGGTCGTTTAGCGGCCGACATTTTGCTCCCCTCTCCCGCTTGCGGCGAAGGGACCGACATCTTGCTCCCCTCTCCCGCTTTAGGCGGAGGGGCCGACATCATACTCCCCTCTCCCGCTTGCGGGAGAGGGGCCGGGGGTGAGGGGATTTTGCAGCAGGGCGACGCGCCCTCGCCCCTAACCCCTCTCCCGCTTGCGGGAGAGGGGAACAATTCGGCCAACCACCGCCAATTCTCCGCCTGCTCGGGAAAGATGCCCAAATGGCCGAAATCGGTCCGCTTCAACTCGAACCGCATCCGCCTGTAGGCAACCGTCCATCGCTCGGGCAACCGGCGGCGATACGTCCACTCGCCCTTGTCGTCTTCGCGTCCCTGGAAGCGGGCATCGGCGAGTTCCCATGCCTCCGGATTGGACGGTTCAATTCCTTCGGCCGCCGGCGCGGGACGGTCGAGAACGTATTCGCCGAACCGTTCCAGCCGCCGGGCATCGCCGAAATCGAGCAGTCGATAATCGCCGGAATCGAACATAAAACATTCAATGTTGTTTTTTCCGCCGCGCCGTTTTGCGGTGAGGGCGATAGCCGGCGGACGACTCGCCTTTGTATTGTTTTTGTTGACTTTGCGGAGACGATTTTCGCGGCGGGCGCGAGGAGATCAAACATTCCGGCCCGTCGCCGATCAGGTCGGCGCGGCCGGCCTCATCGAGCGCCGCGCGGACGTCGGCGTAATTCTCCGGCTTGAAGAATTGCAGCAGCGCCCGTTGCAGCCGCCGCTGGCGCTGGCCGCGAGGGACGTATATCTGCTCGCCGTTGAGCGGATCGACGCCCGTGTGGTACATGCACGTGGCCACGTCCATCGGCAGCGGGATGAAGTCTTGCACCTTGTCGGGCTTCATCCCGTGCCGCTTGATGTACAGCGCCAGCGAGATCATTGCCTCCAGATCGCAGCCGGGATGGCCGGAGATGAAATAATGCGAGAGATGCTGCCGCTTACCCGCCTCGGCCGACGCGCGGCGGAACGCCCGCTCGAACTCCTCGTATCGCTCGATCGGCGGCTTGCGCATCCGCCGCAACACTTCCGGCTCGGTGTGTTCCGGGGCGACTTTCAGCAGTCCGCCGGTGTGGTGTTGGGCGACGTGTCGGATGAAGGCCGGGCTGCGCAGGGCCAGGTCCATGCGGATGCCCGAGGCCACCAGTGCCCGCTTCACGCCCGGGAAACGCCGCACGGCCTTCAAGAGCCGAATGAGCGGGCCGTGGTCGGTCGTCAGCCGCGGGCAAATCTCCGGCCACAGGCAACTCGTCCGCCGGCAATTGATCCGCTCCTCGGGCCGCGAGCAGTTCATCCGGTACATGTTGGCGGTCGGACCGCC
>JAFGLH010000008.1 GCA_016928165.1 Pirellulales bacterium
GAGAGGGTCTCCAGACGGATCAGCGCGTCCAACGGCGTATCGGCATGGATCGTCGAGAGCGAGCCGGCGTGGCCGCTAATCATCGACTGGATTAGGTCCAGCGCCTCGCCGCCGCGAACCTCGCCGACGATGATCCGGTCGGGGCGCATCCGCAACGAATTGACGAACAGGTCTCGCGTGCTCAGCGCCCCGCGGCCGGCGCGGTCGGCGTGTTGAGCTTCGAGATACAAAGTATGCCGTTGTATCAATCGCAACTCGGAGGTGTCCTCGATCACCACGATCCGCTCCCGTTCGGGAATGGCCCTCGACACGGCCCCCAGCAGCACCGTCTTGCCCGTGCCGGTGCCGCCGGATATTAACATACTCTTGCGAAGCCGGACGCAGATTTCCAAAAATTCCTTGACCGCTTCCGAGACGCTGCCGAAGCGGACCAGATCGTCCAGGGTCATGGCCCGGCGGGTGAACTTGCGGATCGTCAGATAGGTGCCGGTCCTCGCGCTGGGCGGGATAATGGCGTGGACGCGCGAGCCGTCGGGCAAACGTGCGTCGAGCACGGGATGATCCGCGCTGATTTCGCGCCCCACCCACTGCGCAATGTTGTGTATCGCCGAGAGCAGCGCGTCGTCGTTGGCAAACCGCAGGTCGGTATGTTCCAGCCGCCCGTTGCGCTCCACGTACACGTCGTCGAAGCGGTTGACCATGATCTCGCTGACCGATTCGTCGTCGAGCAGACGGCGGATCGGTTCGAGAAAGAAGAGAACGCTCGCCTTGAAGACTTCTTCGCGCGACATTGTTATTCCCCATTTACTTCGATCCAAAATATCGCGCCGCCGCCGGCCCGGGGCGAATATCCCGACCGCCAACCGTGCGCGGCCGCGATGCGGCGAACGATGGCCAATCCCAGTCCGGCGCCGTTGGCGCGGGTCGTGTGGTAAGGCGTGAAGAGCAGCTCGACGGCCTCGGCCGGCACGCCGGGGCCGCGATCGGAAAGCTCGATCCGCGCCGAGCCGTTCTCGCCGTTGAGACAGCGAACGTCGATCGCGCCGCCTTCGGGCGAGAACTCGACGGCGTTCTGAATCAAGTTGAACAGCGCTTGGCGGAGCATTTCGCGGTCCGCTCGAATCGCCAGGTTCGGCGCACACGCCCCGATGTCGAGCGTCAGTTTTTTCGCTTCCAGGTCGGGTTCGACAAGCGCGGCCAATTCGGCGATTACCTCGGCGGGGCGCACTTCAGCGAGTTGGGGGCTGCACGGCCGCGCGAAGGCCAGGAATTGATTGATCCGGGCCGTTACCCGGTCGCATTCCTCGATCACGGCCCGGGCCTGCCGCCGGCCGGCTTCCTCCGACATCTTCTGCATCCATCGCTGGGTCCAGCCGCGAATCAATCCCAGCGGGTTGCGGGTCTCGTGGGCCAATCCCGTCGCGGCACGACTCAGGTCGCGAAGGTGACGGGCTTCGTTTTCCAGCAATTTTTCCCTTCCGCGGGCATCGGCCAACCGGACCGTCGCCCGCCAAACGAACACCACCGAGACGATCGCCGCGCCGCCGGCCGCCACCACCAACAAGCGGAGCCAGGCGTAGTGTACAATTTGCCGGTCCGTGTAGCCGCGATCCAACAACAGCAGGGCGAACAATCGGCCCATTATCGGCGGCGGCATTTCCATGTCTTGCGGCGGCCGAGCATAGTCTTCCCACCAACGACCGCTCCTGGAATTCGGTCCTTCGCCCCGACGATTCGCCGCGGCAGTCGGGTCCGTCTCGGGCCGTTGCCGCGTTCTCGATCCGGGATCCGGCCTCATTCCCGGTCCGGGGCCTAGTCCCCGCGCGGGGCCAGGCATCTCGGACATAACGCGAAAAGTCGCCGCGTAGAAAAATCCGCTCTCCTCCCAGCGTCCACCCGGTTCGAGAGGCTGGGAAAGGTCCAATAGAACGGCATTGCCGGCGGTCATGGAAAGTATTCCGTCGGGCGAGACCACCGCGGCGGCCAACACTTCTTGAGAGGCGGCCAATTCGTCGAGCACGCTCTGTATCTGTTCCTCCACGAAGCGGCCGAGACGGCGGTGCGAACGCACGCCGCCGACCAACGCCCTGAACACCGACTCGGCTTGGCGGCGCAAAGCGGCGCGTTCCTTATCGCGCTCCGTCTTGAACTCCTGCCACTGCCATACGGCCAACACCGACCAGGCCAGCAGCAGCGCCGCGAGGGTCGTCCAACGGTGCCAATATATCGTCGTTCTATCCTGCATCGTTCACGCCCCGGGACGCGCGATGAACTCGTCAATAATATCCAAACAACTCCATCTCCTTGCGGCATTGCTCGCGGATGACGCCTCGATCCGCCGGCTCGATCTCCCCGCAACTGCCGCCGATCTTGTTGGACAACACCGCGTTTATCCGGCGCAAGCTCACTCGGGCCGTATCGCTGATTAATGCCAAAGTCTTCTTGTCTTTGTTGATTAGGTCTTCATAGCGCAGCAAATGGCAGCGCGGATCGTTCACGGAAAAAATCAAGAAACTCTTGACGGCGCGCTTCCACATGTTGATCCAAACGTCAAGCGACGGATACCAATCCGACGACGTACTCCTCCAAGTATATATCGGGTTTCGCACCAAGAGAAGATTTTCCGCCTCGGGATAGCAGCGGCGCAGCAGGGCAAGCTCGTTGTAGCCGTAGCGGACTTCCTTGAAGCCGAGGACGTCGTGGCCTTCCTTGTGCCGGGAATATAAAGCGTTCAAGAACGTCCTCGCCGAGCCGACAATCGCCCGTTGCAGATACTCCGCTTCGGGACTCATGCTCGCGGTCCAGAGATTGGGGTTTTCGCCCTCGGCAAAAAATCTCTCCCGATCTTCGGCCGCGGCAACGCAAAATTGACTGACTTCGACGTAAATCGACGTAAAGTACCGCAGCGCCGCGTTGTGTTCGCCCCAAATCAACGTCCCTTTCCGCGCGTTGCAAATGCGCTGCAAGAGCGTGGAGCCGGCGCGGTGGTTGGCCGCCAGCAAAATCAAACTTAGAAAGCGGGAATCGGCGGTCGGCTCCTCCTCGAACCGCCACAGAAGCGGAGAAAAAATCGGGATCGCGCCATCGACCAGGGAGATGTATTTCGCGTCTTCTCCCTGGGGCAATTTCATCTCGCCGTACCTGCCGCTCCTCCAGCGGACCGGATCGAGCCGCCGGAAAATCTTATCCGCAAATCTTGCCAGCCGCCTCGACAATCGCCGTGGATTGCTCTTTTCCCGAAGCCCCGCGCCGCCGCTAATGCCGTTGTCCGCCATTGAATAGAAACCTTGGATGAACGCAAGTCGATTCCGAACGATTATCGTTTTAAGAACGCGTTTTGAAAATCTCCCCTCTCTCTTTGGGAGAGGGGCCGGGGATGAGGGCTGCTTGGATTGCATCGTCAACTTCCGATGTTTTTCAGCCGATCGGCCCTCACCCTAACCCTGGCGTGATGAAAACGGGGACTGGCTCCGCAACCCCTTATATTGTTACGCAACGAAAACCACTGCCGATTGCGGCGCCTGCCCCCGTTTTCATCAGTCCACCCTAACCCTCTCCCAAAGGGAGAAAGGAACTAATTTTTTTCAATTTCAAAACACGCTCTAAGAGCAACGTATTACGCGAGTCATTATATAAAGGAAGAGCAAGCATCGCATACCCCATTATTCAGCGGATCGGCAACCGTTGCGGCCCGCCGTCCCTGCCGACAAGCGCGCAAAAAGAGGGCCCAGGCACGACATCCGGCGCGCGAGAGCGGACATCGGCATGGGCCCCACCCCAACGGATGCGCATTTCCCCGCTCGTTCGACGGCGGGGACAATAGGCGTAGGGAGCAGTCCGCATACAATCTGCGGACCGCTCCACACAACATTCGCTTCAGCGTCCGCGACGTGGACGGCGGTCCTGATCGAAACCTTCATCGTCGTCCCAATCGGGCGGCGGTCCCATGCCAGGCCCCTCGCCCGGACCCATTCCAGGTCCCATGCCCGGTCCGCCAGGCCCGCGGTCTCCTGGTCCGCCCGGTCTGCCCGGTCGTCGCCTCATCGGAGGCCTCATCTCGAACATCTTTTTCCGCAGCTCACGGACTTCTTTTCTCAGTTCGGCGATTTTTTCCTCGTTCGGCTCGTCCGCGATTTCCTCTTCGAGCAGGTCGGCCATCGTTCGATGGAACTTGATCTGCAACTTGATGAAAGCTACCCTGTCGAACTTTTCCTTGGACTTCGGGGGAGCTTTTTCGTCGGGGCCGTCTTCGGCCCGGACCGCCGCGGCCGCCGTGCATAGGATCGCCGCGGCCATCAACATTGTGAAAAACCTTCGCATCGCAGTAACCTCCACTGGTTGGTTTGGCGCCCTGCAATAATTTCACGCTTCCAGCAGGCTTTCTCGCAATGATTTTGCAGCGTTGGTTCGCTTGGCATTGTGCCGTCTCCTCTGCCGCAACGCACGTTGTCGAAGCCTTTCTCGCGGAAAAACGCCGCAGAACGCCTGACTGCGCTTGTCCGCGAATCGCTCCGGCCCGAACCGTCGAGCCGGCCGCGTCCCCAAAACAGTGCAAATTGCGTGCCGCCGCCGCGATTAAGTCCGATTCACAACGCCGTGGTTTCGGGAAATCCGAACATCAGATTGAAGTTCTGTACGGCCGCGCCCGACGCACCCTTGACCAAATTATCCAGGCAACTGATCGTCAACAGCCGGTCGCGGACGACCCGGGCGGTAACGTCGCAGAAGTTCGTTCCCAGCGAATCTTTCGTGCCCGGAAGGTGGTCCACAACGCGCACAAACGGCTCGTCGGCGTAGAAGTCGCGCAACGTCTGCAAGGCCGTTTCCTCGGATATCGGGGAAATCGGCCGCGCGTAGCAGGTGGCAAGTATGCCGCGGTCCATCGGCACCAGGTGGGGAGTGAAAATCGCTTCGACTGCCGTGCCCGCCGCCGCGCTTAGGATTTGTTCTATCTCGGGCGTGTGGCGGTGGCGGCCGACGTTGTATGCCGAGACGCTCTCGTTGCATTCGGGGTAATGCGTGGTAAGTTTCATCGTGCGGCCCGCGCCGGAGATGCCGCTTTTCGAGTCGATGATAATCGACTTCGGATCGATCAAACCGGCTTTCAAAAACGGGGCCAACGGCAATATCGCGGCGGTCGGATAACAGCCCGGATTGGCGACCAGCGTCGCGCCGACAATCTGTCGGCGGTACAACTCGGGCAGGCCGTAGACGACCTTGCCCAAACGCCCGGGATCGACGTGCTTTTGGCCGTACCACTCGGCGAAGACGTCCGCGTCGTTCAATCGGTAGTCGGCGCTGAAATCGACCACCCGCGCCCCGGCGTCGACGATCGGAGAGACCATTGCCGCGCTGGCGCCGTGGGGCAAACAGCTAAAGACGCACTCTGCCCGGGCGGAAACCTCCGCGGGACTCAGGTCTTCCAGCCGAAGGTCCAATCGGCCGGTCAGCGACGGGTGAATCATGGCCACGTGCGGCCGGCCTTCCTGGCGGCTGGTCACGGCCGCAATCTCCGCCTCGGGGTGGCGGAGCAAAATCTTGATCAGTTCCAACGCGGCGTAGCCGGTGGCGCCAAGGACCGCTATGCGTGTCATGGGATCGAATCGATAAAAAGAGGAAGTTAATGCTAAACTTATGCAAATTCGAAAACAAAAATCCCCTCTCCCTCCGGGAGATAGCTAGGGTGAGGGCTTGCGGCCATAAAACGCCTTGACTTGTTTGCGCGATTCCCCAATGCCCTCACCACCGATCCCTCTCCTAAAGGGAGAGAAAACAAATTTGCAAAAGTCCAGCAACAATCCTCCCCTTTCTCACACGGCGGGAGAGGAAAAATTTCAAAATACGTTTCTCTTGCGTCGCGGACGCGCCTTACTTCTTCTTCAATAAACCCAGTCCCCTCATCCAATCCTTCAGCCGCTCGGGCCAGGTGGAAGTGCCGGGCACGTCCGCGGCCAGCCCCAGGCCGTGGCGGCCCGAGCGATAAATGTGCAACTCGGCCGGAACACCCGCCCGATGCAGGGCGAGATAAAACCGCAGACTGTGTTCGGGGTCCACGGACTTGTCCTCGTCGGTGGTGAAAATGAACGTCGGCGGCGTTTGCGGCGCGACCTGCTTCTCGTTCGACAGATTCCAGGCCAACGCGGGATCGGGCTTGTCGCCGAGGAGGTTCTTTTGCGAACCGCGGTGTGTTTGCGCCTCGCCCATTATGATGACCGGATAGCACAAGACGAGGAAATCGGGGCGGCAGCCGACCCGCTCGATCGGATCGTCCGCCGTCGGGTCGCCGCCGTCGAAATGTGTGGCCGCGGTCGAGGCCAGGTGTCCGCCGGCCGAAAAGCCCATGACGCCGATTCGGGTCGGATCGACGTTCCACCGTTTCGCTCCCGCGCGGACGGCGCGGATCGCCCGCTGCGCGTCTTGCATCGGCGCGGGATGTCGATAGCCGCGTCCGGCGTGGCGGTATTCGAGCACGAACCCGGCTACGCCGAAGGAGTTTAACCACCCGGCGATTTGCCGTCCTTCGTGGTCCGCGGCCAGGTTGGCGTAGCCCCCGCCCGGACAGATCACCACGGCCGCGGTCGGCCTCTCGACGTTCTCCGGGAGAAAGACGGTCAGCGTCGGCTTGTCGGCCGGCGCGTTTCCCGTCGCGCCGGGCGCGCCTTGGGGCCAGAGCAATTCGACCGTCGGCTCGGCGGCTCGAGCGGTTCCAGCCAATGCCGCAAAAAGTATGGGCAACAAACAAAACGCGTTCTTGAGGCATCCGAAACCCGCAATCTGTTTCATTTTATCTTCACCTCGTATGGCATCCACATAATGAACCGTTCGGAAAGCAAGCCGCGGAGCAGCTTCGCCTGGTTGAGCAAGCGAAATCCCTCGGGGAGCAATTCCTCGATGTCCGAGACGGCCGAGGGATCGCCGAAGAGTTGCTCGAAGAAGGTCTTCGACTCGGGCAGTTCGAGCAATTCGACCTCGGCGTCCGCTTTCAATCCGGCGGCTTTTTTCGCGGCGGCGACGGCGTCCTCCAGCGTTCCCAACTCGTCGATCAGACCGAGCTTCTTCGCCGTCCGGCCGGTGTATACCCTTCCCTGGGCAAGTTCGTGCAGTTGGTTATAGGTCATCTTTCGCCCCTCGGCGGCCTTGCTCACGAATTGACGATACGTCTCCTCCAACACGACAATCCAGGCCTTTCGTTCCTCGGGCGTGAACGGCCGATCGGACGAAAGCGAGCCGCTGTTGGCGCCGCGGCCGATGACCTCGGTCCGCAGGCCGAGCTTGTCGTACAGCCCCCGGGTGACGAGTTTGCCGCCGATCACGCCGATCGAGCCGGTCAAGGTGCATGGGGCCGCGATGATCTTGTCCGCGCCCATGGCGATGTAATATCCGCC
>JAFGLH010000063.1 GCA_016928165.1 Pirellulales bacterium
CCTTTCAAGGGCGAAAAATGTGCCTGTCCCCTTCACCGCCGAGGGGGACAGTCCCATTTTCGCGGTGAACCGCGAAAATCGGGACAGCCCCCTGTGAACGATTACCGCATATCACCCAACTAACCTAGACGCCGGATTCCGACTGATGCTCAAGATCGTTGCAATCGGAACCGATACCTTCACATACGGGAGGTGCTTGTCGATTGCTGCGCGCCTTAGCGGGGTGGGAACAACCATTTGTGGAAGGAGGCGGGTAATGTCCCGAACGGGGTTTAATACAAACGTGATTGCCCGTATTCCGGACCTGACCGATGCGGAGACGAATATTCGCGGCCAGAGAGCGACCACCGACGGCTTATCCGCATTGGGCGGTCGGATATTTAACCAATCGTTTTCCTTTAAGCTACTTTCCGGCCTGACGGTGTTGCTGATAGCGGCGTCAATAGCTCCTTTTTTTTCCGGCCGCGACAAAGGGGCCGTCGATGCGCTGCCGGAGTTCGAGCCGTTTTCGCAAAAACAGGCCGATTCGTCCGCCGCGCCGGAACAGTTGCGAGTGGCGCGGAATCCGGCCGAGCGGCCGATGACGTTGGTCCCGGCCGCGGCCGATCAAACCACCGCGCCTGAGATTGTATCAATGCGGGACCAGCCGCAACGGCGGGAGTCATCCGAGAAGCCTCGGATGTCGGCCTGGCCGAAAGAGGGCGGCTCGGTCGAATCGCCGAGCGACGCCGGAGCCGATGAGTCTACTTCGGGCACGACGCGGCCGATGGCCGTGCCGCCGAGCGAATATCGCCCCGAGGTCCGCTCCGATAACACATCGCAAAGTCCGTATGGGGGACCGCGGGAAAACTCAAACCACCAACCTGCCGACGGAAACCGTAATGACAGCTCTCGACCAAGCGTTTATTAAGGCGTTTTCGCAACAGGGCACATCGGCGGCGGCCGTGGTCCCGCGGCCGGCTGGGCCAAAGTCGAACAATGCGAAGCAGCCGGCCGGCGACAACTCCTCGCCTGTCGCTCCCGCTATGTTCGACCGCTTCGACAATATTCTGGCCGCGTTGGAGAAGATGCCGAACCTGCAAGAGGATTCTTCCAATTCGCGGAACGTCGTCGAGGAAGAACGGGCACTCGGAGGATTTCCCTCGATTGAAGTGACTTCGGAGCAATGGTCGGGCGGCGGCGCGTGGGGCGTCGACAACGAATCCTTCTGCGCGCCGCCCGCGTCCTTGGTTCCCGGACACGAACCGCAGCCGTCGATCTCCGAGCCTCAAACTACTTTTCCCGAAGCGCCGTTTTCGGACATCGAAAGTCGTTCGTCGTCGGACGAGGAGCAAATTGTCGATGCCAAAAGCGGCGATTTTCGTCCCGCGTGGCAGGTAGACCGTTTTAGCTGGCCGCGCGTGTGCAATCGCTTGATTTCACGAGCGGCCGGCGAATGGGATCGGCTGGCCGACGCGATATACTCCTCGGCCATCCAGGGTCAAAAAGTGTTGGCGGTCGCCGGTTGTCGTCGCGGCGAGGGGGCCACCACGATGCTGCTCTGCGCGGCGCGGCGCCTGGCGGAGCGCGGCGTCAAAACCGCGCTGGTCGATGCGGACCTCGAACGTCCCCGACTCGCCAAGCGGATGGGAGTGCAACCGCAGATCGGTTGGAATGAAATTGCGGACGATGAAGAAGCGTTGTTCGATCAAGCGGTCGTGGAGACCAAAGACGGCAAGCTGGCGTTGTCGGCCGTCCGCGATCCGGCGTCGAAAAGCCCCGCCGCGATCGGCGACTGGTCGCAATGGTCGGCCTGCCTCGGCCGATTGCGCGAGCACTACGACGTCGTCCTTGTCGACCTGGGACCGCTGGAAACAGTATGCACCGATGAAAATACGCCGCCTTGGACGAGGGAAAACAGCCTCGACGGCCTTATATTGGTCCACAACCTTCGCCTCACCGCGAAGGATACGTTGATCGAGATGCAGCGGCGTTTGAGCGAGGAGGGCGTCACACTGGCGGGAGTGATTGAAAACTTCGTGGCTTTGTAGAGGGGGCAGGGTTCAGAAGTCAGAGGACGGAGGCCAGAGGACAAAATGTGTAGGTGTTGATATTTTAGCACGCATACGTCGGATTGATATATTACCGAACCCCGATCCCCGAACCCTGAACCCTCCCATCCAGGAATAATCGAACCATGTACGAATCATATTGGCGACTGACGCAGAAGCCTTTCGAAAACGCCGCCGATCCGCGGTTCTACTACCCCGGCGAGTCGCATCAGGCGGCCCTGTTGAAGTTGCGCTACGTTGTGGAAAATCGTCGGGGCGGGGCGCTGTTGTGCGGGCCGTCGGGGTCGGGCAAGACGATGCTCGTCGCCATGCTGCGGCGCGAGTTGGACGAGAGCGTCGCGCCGTTCGTGCATGTCGTGTTTCCGCAGATGCCCGCCGCCGAACTATTGGCCTATCTAGCCGATGAACTGGACGGCGCCGGACAGAGCAACGCGGCCTCGGACGTGCATGCGAGCGTGCGGCGGATCGAGCGGGCGGTGATCGCCAACGCCGAGCGGGGCCGACACGCGGTGATCGCCGTCGACGAGGCCCACCTGCTCGAAGGCCCCGAGGCGTTCGAGGCATTGCGGCTGCTGATGAACTTCGAGTGCGACGGCGCGCCCGCGGCAACGTTGCTCCTGATAGGACAGCCTTCCCTCTTGCCGACGATCAATCGAATGCCCCAATGGGAAGAGCGGCTGAACGTGAAATGTCTGCTTCGCCCGTTCAGCCAGCCGGAAACGGCCGGCTACGTGGACCATCGTCTGAAGGTGGCTGGCGCGGACCATCCGCTGCTCGATCCGGACGCCGCGCCTACGCTGCAAGAGTTGACCAACGGCATAGCCCGGAGGATAAATCGCCTTTGCGATCTGGCCCTGTTGGTCGGCTACGCCGAGGAGCAGCCGTCACTGGGCGCCGATCACTTCGAGTCGGTCAGCCGCGAGTTGGTCGCCGTCGCGCCCGATTGATTGTTTAGCGTCGCTAACCGCCGGCACGGCGGCTGCTAAACATGGAATTCCTCATTCTTCCTCGGTTTTTTCCACCTGGGCTTCAAGCACCTTTTGGCGTCGGACCTTGCGGACAATCGCGTGGATGCCGGGGCGATTGACCATGTCGCCGCCGCGGAGCCGCTTTTGCAGATGGCCGGCGATCCAGTCGCTGACGTTTCTCAGCACGCCCTCGGGCGTGGAGTCGGGCGGATCGGCGGCTAGATCGATTCCCGTCAACTCCTTCATCCGCTCCAAGCTCAAACCGCCGCCGACGACCCAAGCCCAACCCGACCTCACCGCGTGGACCGGCAGCCGGTCGTATTCGTCCTGGATGTCGCCGACCAGCTCTTCGAGGATGTCTTCGAGGGTGATCAGACCGACGATCTTGCCGCCGGCGTCGCGGACCTTGGCGATGTGGGTATGCTCGCGGATCAGGCGTTCCAGACAGGCGGTCAGCGCCAGGTCGCCGCCGACGCTGGGCAAGGGACGGAGGACCGATCGAAGCGAGGCCTTGTGCGGACGGCTCAAACGCATCAATGCCACAAGGTCCTTGAAGTTGACGTAGCCGATGATCGATTGCGGATCGCCGCTCCGCTCGGCCACCGGAAAGCGGGTGTGCATCTCCAGGTGGGCCGCCACCAGACATTCCTCCAGCGATCCGTCGGCGCTCAACAAGGTGATGAACTCGGCCGGCAGCATCACCTCGCGGACAGTTTGGCTGGAGAGCCGGGCCGCGCCGAGAATGATACCCTCCTCGCGCTCGCCGATCAGCCGCGACGCCCGGGCCGAGGCGGCCTGCGCCCTCAGTTCGAGCAACTCGACGGCCTCCGACTTGGCGCCGGGGTGTATCCGCGGCCGCCAGCGCCGCTCGCTCCAGGCAATCAGCGTTGTCACGCAGGTCTCGAACAGCCAGACGGCCGGCCAAACGCTGAAACAGAACCAGCGCATCACCGGCGAGAGCCGCAGGCAGACCCACTCCTTGTTGCGGAGCGAAAACACCTTCGGCACCAACTCGCCGAACATAATCATCAGAAAGGTCAGCGGGATTACGACCAGGGCAATGGCCAGGACGGCGGCCACGGTGGGCGAGAAGCCGAGACGCTCTTGCAGAAACGGCTTGATCCCCTCGGCCGCGCCGGCCCCGCCGATCGCAGCGGCAATGGCCCCGACCAGCGTGATCGCCACTTGCACGGTGGCCAGACTGGCCTCCATGTTCTCCTTCATGTACAGGGCGGCCTTGGCCCCGGCGCGGTTCTCGCCGACAAGCACGCGGAGCCGCGCGAGGGTCACGGCGGCCAGGGCGATCTCGTAACCGGCGAAAACGCCGTTGAACACCACCATCACCGCCATTACGCACAGTTCGACCAGTCCCACGTATCCCTCCTCTGATAGTGTTCTATCAAAGTTTACTCGGACTGTCGAGCGTCGCAGGCAGCTACTGCTAGAGGGGCGGTAAAATGTGCCTGCTCCCAGTCCGTGAACGGTTGCACAACGGCAGGGCGCGATCAGCCGCGTTATCGGACGACTTCCGTGCTGGTCGATGATCTCGTTGCGACCATTCGATCGACGAAGAAGAAGTAGTAGTTATTGAAGAGCCGCGCCGGTTTTTTGGAAGTGGATGTATCCCGCCTTTGCGGTACCAGCGGTAAAGGCGATCCTTGACAATCGCTTTTACCCCTGCTATAAGAGGCGACATACCCCCCTGCACGCCGCCCCGGATTGGTTTTTCCAGACTACTCGAACAGCTTGGTGAACCACGAAAGGGTTGGGGGGAAGGTATTTCCGTTTTATTTGTGCGTAGGAGAGGAAAATAATTTCCGACAGTATTTCCGATCCGAAATGATCAAGCGTATTCGTAACCGTTCACGGGCCGGGGACTGGCTCGTTTTTTCGCCCTTTCAAGGGCGAAAAATGTGCCTGTCCCCTTCACCGCCGAGGGGGA
>JAFGLH010000064.1 GCA_016928165.1 Pirellulales bacterium
GAGAATTTGTACTTGCACAGAACCTTGAAAAACATGCGACGTGGTCTCTCCGTTTGCGTCCACCTCGACGCCGAACTCGGTGCCCAGGTCGGTGACGACGGCGGTGGGAGTGCGGACGGAAAAGAGGGGAGAGGGGAGAGAGGAGAGGGGAGAGGGTTCCGAGCTTCGAGCTTTGGGCTTTGAGCCTTGAGTTCTGAGATTAGCCGTCAGCTTTCCTTTCGTTAAAAATCCGCCGGCGGATGACTCGATCTTGTACGAGCACGGACCTTCGAGGATTACTTTGGCCCCGGATTGGTAGGTGATTTCCATCAGGCCGGAGGCCAGGACGTATTCGCGTCCCAGCGGGGCCGACGCGCCAATGTATGTGTGCGTGTTCGGGTCGGACCAGCGGCAGTCTTTCATGCCGGTGACGCGGCCGACAAAGACCAATTCCGGTTGCTCCGACGGACCGGAGGCAGTTTGCCTCCGGCTATCGGCGACATAATGCTGATCGCGAACATGTGATATCTTATATGTCCAGGCCCCCAGCAGCATCAAACACAACACCACCGTGGCGGCCATGTAGGAGAATACCGGTCCGCCGACGAATGAAGAGGAGAGGGGAGAGGGGAAAGAGGAAAGGGAAGGAATTGCCGACGGCGGTTCGGCCTTCGCCAAATCTCCAAATTTCCAAATCTCCAAATTCTCGACCCCTCGCTCCGCAGCGCCCCGGTGTTGCCAGAGAAGCTTGCCGTGCAGCGCCATGCACGTGAGGTAATACTCCTGAGCGAGTTTGTCGCCGCCGAGGATTTGCTCCAGCCGGTCCCTTTGTCGGGGACCGATTTGACCGTTCCACGTCGCGGCAATCAGATCGCGCAATTCCTCGTCGGGCGAAAAATGTCGTTCGCGCGTATTCATGGGCGGTCCTCCCGCCCGGGGTCAGCGTTCATGCAATCGATCAGCGCCCAGCGGACCCGATCGAGCCGCTTGTAAAAGGCGGCGGGTTCGATCCGCCGCTCTTCGGCGATGGCCCGGATCGGCTTCCGCCCCACATAGCAGACCTCGATCAGTTTGCGTTGTTCTCCGGTCAACTCGTCCATGCACTCGGCGAGCCGTTGCAGCCGGCTTTCGATCCGTCCGGCCGTCGCGTGGCGTGTTTCCGCCAGCCGTTCGACCACCGCTTCGCTGAGATAGACGCCTTTACGATCGCTTCGGCGGATGAAGTTGCGGACCTCGTTGTGCGCTATGCCTATGGCCCAAGGGACGAACGCCCTCGACGAATCATATTGGGAGCGCTTCTTCCAAAGCACCAACGACGTTTGCTGAAAGAGGTCTTCCACGTCGGCGCGGTTCGCCAGGAAGGTGGCGATATAGCCGTAGACCCGCGACTGCGCGGCCACGAACGCTTCCAGGAATTGGTCGTCGTTCAAGGAACCCATAGTTCCATTTTAAATAGAAATTGGCCCAAGCATTTTAAGGGACTCCGACAAAACCCCACCGACCTCGCACCCAACCCCACTCGCTTGCGGGAGAGAGGGGTATTGTTGGAGCCTCTTAAGCGTTTTTTGGAGTCACCCGTGTATCGTTGCCCGACCGAGAAATTCGACCTTCGTAAATGCCGAATTTTTCCGTCGAACTCGCCGACTTCGATCGTAACTCCTTGCGGAGACAGAACAAAAGTTGTTCTCCGACAAGCGAGACTTTTTTTGTGCCGAAGAGGAGGGTCGATCATTTCGGCCGCCACAACCGATGGATGGCTGCGCGGTCAAGAGGAGGGTAAAGACGATTGATTGCCGGGCTATGAAACGTCGGCGGAAAAAGAGAAAAAGCCCGCGGATTGCTACTACCCGCGGGCTTAAGCGCATGCGGTCGATAGACGACGAGTTATTGCTGCTTTGGCGCGCGGCGCGGCTGGGTGGCGAGCGTCGGACTCTCGGACACCGCCCTGTCGGTCTGCGAGATCAGCCTCGCGCGGCCCTCGGACATGCCGTAATCGAAGTTTTCGCCGGAGTACCGGTTGAATTGGCGGGACTCTCGGCAAGCGGCCGGATGGGTTCCCATGCCGTCGTAGTTGCCGTAGCAATCGCAGGAATCCCAGCAATCGGGCGGATCGCCGTAGAAGTCGCCCCAATAACGCTCGCCGCAACTCGGTCCCCACCAGGAGCCGCGAACAAACAAGGCAAACATACAACTGAGCGGCCCTCTATGCCAGGGGCGGCCGCAACAACACTCCCCACAGGGGTCCCAGCAAGGATCGCCGCACGGATCCCAGCTTGGATCGTCGTAGGGGTCGCGGTACCAAGCCCGGCGCGGCGGACCAATCCCGGCCGGGGTCGGCCCCCGACACGAATCGCAGCCGTCCACGCAGCCTTCGCCGGTGCTGCCGTCATATCCATAGCCGGTTGTGCAGTCTCCGCGCGTAACGCAGGGGCGATAATAAAAGATCGCCTGCATCAATCCGCAACCGGAACCCGTGGCCAACAAGCCGCCCAACAGACCAAAGAGCAATATCCGTTTCACGATCCTGGTTTCCTCCTGTTGGAGTCGGAAAGACTTTCAACAGGAGTTATCGGCCGAATAATCGTTAGAATCGAGAAAATCGCCGGAATTGCAAAAATCAGAAAAGTTTTGGTATTTTGCCCAGACTACCAGATTGTATGCCTTTCTCCGACCGATCCAGTCCTGGAGGGTTGGGCGGGACGTCGGTGTCCGGCCGCGGATCCGGCTCGGCTTTGGGCATCGGGTCGTCGCAACAAGGCGTCAACCATGGCGCGCATCTGTAAAACAACCACCGGCAGCGGGGAGGGCGCGGCTCGCCGACTTTCGCCCAAAATGCCTGGACCTTCGCCTTGTTTTCGCAATAGCCGGCCCAGGCGTTGTCGCAGCAGGGACGGTAAAGCTCGCAGCAACCCGGGGTCATGCAATAGCCGGGCGGTGAACAGCACGCACCGCGGCCGAGGGCCCAATACGAGGTCGTTCCATCGCATGATCCACACCCGCAACCGGCGTCCAGGTCGGCGGCCAGGGCGAAAACGCCGGCAAGAACCGACGCCGCGAATATCCATCTGTTTCTTTGCATGATCCCCCCTCCTGAAAATAAATTGTTTTCTCGGCATCGGTTCTATTCGGTCCGCCCGGCGTTGACTCTTAAACACCGGTGCATCGGCGTCGGTTTGCGATGTTTATAGGGCGAAAAAGACGCACGGCGTATAATTGCGACCGCTAGGGTTTACGCTCTCGACATTTCCGGAGCAATTAGTTGTTGGGGTGGCGGTTGTACAACCGCCCCGAAAAGAACGCGAATACTGGAGCGGCAGTGCAACCGCCGCCCCTACGTTGCGAAGAGGCGGGAATAGGGCATTACCCTACGTGGCCGTCGAATAGCCCGAAGCGATTGGCGAACATCCCGGCCAGCGAGTCGAGGACCTCCTCGGCGTCGGGGCCGGTTGCCTCGAACTCCAACTCCGCCCCGCAGGGGACGCCCATCGAGAGAAGTTGCAGGATGTCGGAGGCGTCGACTGTTTGCTGGCCGGCGCGGACTTCCACCTTCGATTTCGAGCGGCGCACCGTCTGCGCGACCGCCAGGCTCGGCCGCGCGTGCAATCCGGCCGGATTGAGCACGGTTATCATTCGCGTGGCGGTATTGTTCACCATTTCTTCCATCGCCATACCAGTCTCACCACATAAGTCGTCGAGAGCGCCATCGCCAGAATTACCCAGAACGCGTAAGGATGATCCTCGAGCGGGATTTCCACGTTCATCGAAAATACGCTTACAACCAGCGTCGGCAGCATGATGGCGATGGTGATGATCGTCAGCGTCTTGATCAGCCAGTTGAGGTTGTTGCTGACGATCGACACCCGGGCGTCCATCATGCTGGCGAGAATGTTCGAGTAGGTCGACGCCTGTTCGTAGCACTGCTGGTTCTCGATTATCATGTCGTCGACGAACTCGATGCTCTCGGTGGTCAGCTTCAGCTTCACCGCCGAGTTTTTCACCCGTTCGATCAGCTTGCCGTTCGAGCCGATGCCGTTCAGATAGTAGACCAGGCTCTTCTCCAGGCTGAACAGGCTCAGCAGGTACTTGTTCTCCATCGAGGCGTTGATCTGATCCTCCAGGGCGTCGGAGACGGCGTTGATTACCCGCAGGTGTTCGTTGAAATGGGCGATCGAGCTGTAGATGATCTTCAGCGCCACTTCCTGCAACGACGTGATCCGAGCAAATTGCTTGCCTTGAAACAGGGGGATGTCTTCCGAAAGAACGACGATCAACCGATTCTCGAACAGGAACAGGCCGACCGAGGCGATCTTGAAGACGAACATGTCTTCGCTGGAATAGTTTCGCGGCCGCTTGAAGATCAACGCCGTGTGGTTCGGTTCGAACTCCAGTCGGGCAAGCTCGTCCGGGTCGAGCGCCGAGGCGAGCGTGTGTTCGTCGAGTTCCAGTTTTTCGACCAGATATTTTCGCTCCGTCTCGTCCGGGTTGACGTAGACGTGTATATTGCCGTTGTCGCCGTTGGGCACGACCTTTCCGCCGGATAGTTCCATTCGTTTCAGCACGGCCCGCCTCCTCCCGCGCTCATTGCGTTGAGCGACGTACAAACCTAATAGTCTAGCATACTTTACGTAGAGACGAAAGGCGGGGGGAGGTGTGGCACAGCCGCCCTCGGCCGTGCGATTCAGCGTGGGTTTTCCGCTACAGCCGGGGGCGGCTGTGCTACACGGCGCAGCAACGCCACTAAGCTGACCCCGGCGCGATAGCCGCGTTTTTTACCCCGCAAAACGGCCGTCAGACGCCCCGCCTCGCCGGCGAAGATGGATGTCAGCAACGCGTTCGCCGGCCGGCTGGGGAGCCGGAAGTCGGTCCCCGATTGTCCCATCGCCCGGCCGCGGCGGCGATTCCACCAGCGAATCAGCTTGACTATCGGGTATAGCCGGGCGTTGAAATGCGAGAGCATCAGCGTCTCGGCGGGCAGGCCCCGCCAGACTTCCTCCAGCCGGGCGGCGTCGTAGCGGCGGCGATGGCCAAACGACTCGTCGTGCTCGCTCCATAATGTAGGATCGGCCGGCACGGTTATCAAAAACAGGCAGCCGGGCGAGGACGCGTTGAACAACTCGGCGAACATCGCTCGATCCTCGTCCACATGTTCCAGCACGTCGTTGAGCATGACGAGCTTCGCCTCGGCGAACTCCGCTTCCAGGTCTTGCGGCGCTCGGCCGGCAATCAGTCGCACGTTCGGAAATCTAGCTTTGGCCAGTTCGATGGCTTCACTCGACGTGTCGATGCCGACGCAGCGATAGCTCGCGGCCAGCGCGGCGACGTTTCCGCCCGTCCCGCAGCCGACGTCGATCACCGTCGCGTCCCGGTCCGGCGGCAGCGACTGTTCGACCAGCCGGTGGAGAATTCGGCGTCGGGCGACGAACCACCAGTGGCGGCCCTCGACGTCGGCGTGGACTCGATACTGTTCGTGTTGCATGGGGGTTTGGCGCCTCCCCTCTCCCGCAAGCGGGAGAGGGGCTGGGGGTGAGGGCGGCTAGCAGCAGAAAACGTGTTGCATCGTTGCCGTTATAAGATAGCTTTCTTGCCGCATCGTCCGGAGCTACGGCACAACCGAAACCCCAATATCGGCGGGTGGCTCGGGCGCCTTGCCCGCGGCGGCGACAGCGTATCGCCAACGCCTCCCTCGTCAATAAACTCGGACCGCGAGCATCCCCGGCTAAATGTATCACCCCCTGGACGTTCCGGCGTTTTTCGCTAAACTGGCGGTTTTGGGATATATTCGCCATTTCGCCACTACAGGATACGACCATGGAGAAGCGCGTCTACAGTTTCGCGCCGGGTCCGGCCGTCTTGCCGTTGCCCGTGCTGAAGGAAGTTCAACGAGACCTGCTCTGTCTGCCCGGGGCGGGCGCGTCAATACTGGAAATCAGCCACCGCTCGAAGGCCTTTACGCAAATTATCGAAGGGGCCGAGGCGAACATCCGCAAGCTGCTCGCCGTGCCGGATAACTACAGCGTGTTGTTCATGCAAGGCGGGGCATTCTTGCAGTTCGCTTTGGTGGCCCTCAACCTGCTGCGCGGCGCGAAAAAACCGGCCAATTACATTATCACCGGCGCCTGGAGCACGAAAGCCATCAAGGAGGCCAAGACCCAGGGAACGGCCAATGCCGCCTGGGACGGAAAGCCCGACAACTTCGTCCGCTTCCCCAATCAGAACGAGTTGAACCTCGACTCCGATCCGGCCTACGTCTATTTCTGCTCGAACGAAACGATCCAGGGCGTGCAGTATCGCACCGAGCCGATCGTCGGCGACGCTCCGCTGGTTTGCGATTCCTCGTCCGACATTTTCTGCCGGCCCGTGCCGGTGGAGAAGTTCGGGCTGATCTTCGCTTGCGCCCAGAAGAACGCCGGCCCGGCGGGCGTGACGATCGTCATAATCCGCGACGACTTGCTCCAGCGCTCCGGCGACGACCTCCCCTCGCTGTTGAACTACCGCGTCGTGGCCGAGAACAAGTCGCTGCTGAATACGCCGCCGACCTTCGGCGTCTACGTGGTCAAGCTAGTCACCTCCTGGCTGATCGACGAGATCGGCGGGCTGGAAAAGATGGCCGAGATCAACCGCCGCAAGTCGAAGATGCTCTACGACGCAATCGACCAATCCGACGGATTCTACCAGGGCCACGCCCGGCCGGAGAGCCGTTCGATAATGAACGTCCCCTTCCGGCTGCCCAACGCCGATTTGGAAGGCAAGTTCCTCGCCGAGGCGGCCGAACGCGAGCTGTGCGACCTGAAGGGGCATCGTTCCGTGGGCGGCTGCCGGGCCTCGCTCTACAACGCCATGCCGGTCGAAGGCGTCCAACTGCTGGCCGAGTTCATGCAAGAGTTCCAGAAAAAGAACAAATAAAACCCGTAACAGGATGGGGCGGCAGTTTAACTGCCGCTCTAACAACGGCTGCGACAAAATCCCTAAATCCTTGGTTTCCTAGTTCCCTAGCCCCCAACCCCTCACCCCTCGTCCATACTCCTGACCCCCGGAGGATAAACATGGATTTTCAGGCCCGACGCGAACGGCTCCGCAAGGGGCTCAAGAAGGCCGGCGTCGACGCGCTGCTGGTCACCGATTTCACCAACGTCACCTATCTGACCGGATTCACCGGCGACGACAGCTACTTGCTGGTCCGCCGCGACGGCGAGACGATCCTCAGCGACCCCCGCTACACGACCCAGTTGGAGGAGGAGTGTCCGAGCGTGGACCTGAACATCCGGCCGCCGGGCGTGGCGATGTTGCAGGCTGTCGCGAAGGTCGTTCACTCGGCGAAGGTCAAACGGCTGGGCGTCGAGGCCGATTCGATAACCGTCGGACTCCGCGACCAGATCGCCGAAAAGTTGCCGAAGGCAGAACTCGTTCCCACCTCCGGCCTGGTCGAGCAGTTGCGGATCGTCAAGGACAAGGACGAGGTCGAGCGGCTCCGCCGGGCCGTCTGGCAGGCGGAGAAGGCCTTCGCCGTGTTGCGATCGACCATCCGCCCCGAGAAGACCGAAAAGGAAGTGGCCGACGAGTTGGAGTATCAATTCCGCCTGTTCGGCGCGAAGGACGCCTCTTTCCCGTCGATCGTGGCCGTGGGGCCTCGAGCGGCGCTGCCCCACGCCACGCCCGGTCGGGACCGGATCGGAGACGACGACTTCGTGCTGGTCGATTGGGGGGCCAACGACGGGCTGTATTGCAGCGACTTGACCCGCATGGTGGTCACGGGTAAAATCTCGCCCAAATTCGAGCGAATATATAATACTGTATTGGAGGCTCAGCAGTTGGCGATCAAGGCCGTTCGGCCGGGCGTCACCGGCCACGACGTGGACAACGTCGCCCGATCGTACATCGCCAAGGCCGGTTTCGGAAATCGCTTCCGCCACGGACTCGGCCACGGCTTGGGTTTGTTGGTCCACGAGGCCCCGCGGCTGGCCGTCAAGAGCGACACCGTGCTCCAGCCGGGGATGGTCGTAACGGTCGAGCCGGGCATTTACCTGCCGGGCTGGGGCGGCGTCCGCATCGAGGACGACGTGTTGGTCACCCGCTCCGGACACGAAGTCCTCACCAGCGTATCCAAGCGGCTGGAAGACGCCGTGATCGGATAAACGTAAAATATAAAACAAGGGTTCTCGTTCCCGTGCTCCGCATGGGAACGTACTGTCCACGACGCCCGGCGTCGCGGTCGTCTATGTAAAAGGCGTTGAAAAACGTGGGTTCCCATGCGGAGCGCGGGAACCGGGAGCCTACAAGAATGAAAGAATCTTCATCGAGCAAACACGATATTTTCGACGTCCGCAAGATTCGCCGCCTCGTGGAAATGATGAAGGAGCAAGATCTCGTCGAGATCGATCTACAGCAGGGAGAGGTGCGAATCCAGTTGCGTCGCGCGGAGGCCTTTGCCCCGACCGCGGCGATTCCGCCCGCCGCCGCCCCGGCGAAGCCCGAACCGGCCGCCGACAAATCGCCGCCGCCGGACGATGGTTTGCTCATAACAAGCCCGATGGTGGGCACGTTCTACGCCGCCGCCGATCCCGATTCGCCGCCGTTCGTCAAGGTCGGCGACCACGTGGGGCCGGACACCACCGTCTGCATCGTCGAGGCCATGAAGGTCTTCAACCAAATTCCCGCCGAGGTCTCCGGCCGGATCGTCGCGGTGCTGGTGGAGAACGGCGCTTCGGTCGAGTTCGGCCAGCCCCTATTCAAGGTCGAGACGGGGGGATAGCCGTGTTCAAGCGCATCCTGGTGGCAAATCGCGGAGAAATCGCTCTGCGCGTCTTTCGCGCGTGCCGCGAACTGGGCGTGGAGACCGTAGCCATCTTCAGCGAGGCCGACCGCGGCGCCGCGTATCTCGAACTGGCCGACGAGGCCTACTGCGTCGGTCCGCCCCGCGCGGCGGACAGCTACCTGAAAATCGACCGGGTGATTAGCGCCGCCGAGATCGGCAACGTCCAGGCTATCCATCCCGGTTACGGGTTCCTGGCCGAGAACGCCCATTTCGCCGAGATTTGCCGCAGTTGCGAGATAGAGTTTATCGGCCCCAGCCACGAGGCGATGGCCCTGGTCGGCGACAAAAACGCCGCCCGAAGCCTGGCCCGGCAGGTGAACGTGCCGACCGTGCCCGGCAGCGACGGGCTGGTCGAGGACGAGGCCCAAGCGGTCGCGCTGGCCCACGAACTAGGTTTTCCGGTGCTGATAAAAGCGGCGGCCGGCGGCGGGGGGCGCGGCATGCGCGTCGCCCTGAATGATCTGGCCTTGAAGGCCGCCATCCAACAGGCCATGGCCGAGGCCGACGCCGCCTTCGGAAACGGCGAAATCTACCTCGAAAAATACATCGAGCACCCACGCCACGTTGAGGTCCAGGTGATCGCCGACCACCACGGCAACGTCGTACACCTCTTCGAGCGCGATTGCACCATGCAACGCCGCCACCAAAAACTGCTCGAAGAAAGCCCCGCGCCACGGCTCGATCCCGACACCCGCCGGGCTATTTGCGAAGCGGCCGTTCGGCTCGTCACTGCCGCGAATTACACCAACGCCGGCACCGTCGAGTTCATCCTCGACCCCGCTGGAAATTATTACTTCATCGAACTGAACGCCCGCATACAGGTTGAACATCCGGTGACCGAGATGGTCACGGGCATCGACCTGATAAAGACCCAAATACTCGTCGCCGCGGGCGAGAAGCTCCCTTTCGCCCAGCAAGACGTCCGCCTCGATGGGGTCTCGATCGAGTGCC
>JAFGLH010000065.1 GCA_016928165.1 Pirellulales bacterium
GAGCCGGCGAGGCGCTGGTCGACGGGCCGTTGGTACCCCACGACATCCTCCGCATTTCCGGCGAGGAAGCCGTACAGCAGTATCTCGTACGCGAAATCCAAAACGTGTACCGTTCGCAGCGCGTCGAAATCGACGACAAACACATCGAAATCGTCGTCTCGCAAATGCTCCGAAAGGTGCTCGTCGAGTCGGTCGGCGACACGGGGCTTCTGCCGGGTAGCGTGATGGACAAATTCGACTTCCGCACCTCAAACGAGGAACTCGAAAAGTGCGTGAAGATTATCAAGAAGGGCGACGCCGAGTTCCGCGAAGGGGCTATCGTGCCGAGGGAAACGCTCGAACAGGTCAATGCCCAGGTCGAGGCTCTCGGCGGCGAACCGGCCGAAGGCGCCCGACCCCAGCCGGCAACCGCCGCGACGCAGTTGTTGGGCATCACGAAGGCGGCCGTCCAGAGTTCGAGCTTTATCTCGGCGGCCAGTTTCCAGGAAACCACCAAGGTCTTGACCGAGGCCGCCCTGGCCGGTAAAGTCGACAACCTCGTCGGCCTGAAGGAAAACGTGATCCTTGGCCACCTCGTGCCGGCCGGGACCGGGTTCCACACGTTCCAAGACTCCGAGGTCCGAATTCGACCCCAGGCCCTGGATATTCTGGCCGCCGCTAGCGAACCGGCTCCACGCCCGTCGTTCCGCCTGCTGGAAGAAGGGGCCGCCGGAGAAGACAGCACCAGGACTGCCACGGCGTCGCGCGACGTGCCCACGCCCGACTTGGATGCCCTGCTGGGAGAAGGCCCCGACGACACCCCTCCCGAGGACTAGTTTGCGGACGACTTTCGGAGTCGCCGTTCCATGGCCCTTGACAGGAACGCGGCTTCCTTCACAATAAATGATTCTCGATTCCTAGCGGTTTTTTTAACCCGGTGCGTGATTCGCAATGCCCACGATCAACCAATTGATTCGCAAGCGGCGTAAGTCGCCGCGCAAGTTCAGCAAGTCGCCGGTGCTCGATCGGTGCCCCCAAAAACGCGGCGTCTGCCTTCAGGTCAAGACCATGACCCCCAAGAAGCCGAATTCCGCGCTGCGTAAAATCACGCGCGTGCGGCTTTCCAACGGGAAGGAAGTGACCGTGTACATCCCGGGCGAAGGCCACAGCCTCCAGGAACACTCGATCGTTCTGGTCCGCGGCGGCCGCATCCGCGATCTGCCCGGCGTCCGCTACCAGGTGGTCCGGGGCGCGCTCGATACGATGGGCGTCAACGGGCGGAAGCAGTCCCGAAGCCGCTACGGCGCGAAAATGTCGTCTTAGAGAAACCCGGAAGGAAAGAAAAGTCCGAAGGACAAAAAAGAAGAATCGGGACGCCGGTCCCCTTTCAAGCTCGTTATCTGAAGCAGGAATCACGCGATGGGTCGTATTACCGCCAGCCGGGAACAGCTTGCTCCCGATCCGAAGCACGGGTCGCTTTTGGCCAGCAAGTTCATTAACTGTCTCATGTGGGACGGCAAGAAAAGCGTCGCTCAGGGGGTTTTCTACGACGCCCTGGATCAGATCGCCAAGAAAATCCACGACGCCGAGCCCATCGAGGTGTTCACCCAGGCCGTGGAAAACGTCAAGCCGAACATCGAGGTTCGCTCGAAGCGCGTCGGCGGTGCTTCGTATCAAGTGCCCATGCAGGTCAACCGCAACCGGCAGCAGTCGCTGGCCATTCGCTGGATCCTGATGGCCGTCCGCGAAAAGAAGGGCAAGCCGACCGCCGACAAACTGGCCGCGGAGCTGCTGGCCGCCTACAACCGCGAAGGCGCCGCCATGACCCGCCGCGAAAACGTCCACCGCATGGCCGATGCCAACAAGGCGTTCGCCCACTTCGCGTGGTAATTAAAAAAGACTATACTCGCCGTGCCGGATACGTCCGGCGCGGCGATTTTTTTGCGCTGTAACAAAACATGGTATTTACCATGGAGACATGGAGGACATCGAGAACGAGCAGCCGTGGACGAACGCCGATAGACTCGGAGGTTCGATTACCTGACTCCATCCGTGAGCATCTGCATTCTCCCTCTCTCGGTGTCTCCGCGTCTCTGTGGTTAAAAAAATCGGGGTCCAAACGCTGCTGAAGTATCCGCAATGGCCAAAAATACCCGCGAACTCCGCAATATCGGCATCATTGCCCACATCGACGCCGGCAAGACCACGGTCACCGAGCGGATGCTCTTCTACGCCGGATACAGCCACCGCGTCGGCGAGGTCGACAAGGGAACCACGGTCACCGACTTCGATCCCGAGGAACAAGAACGGGGCATCACGATCCAGTCGGCCGCAGTCACTTTTCCTTACAAGAGCATCGACGTCAACCTGATCGACACGCCCGGCCACGTCGATTTCACGGCCGAGGTCGAGCGGAGTCTTCGGGTGCTTGACGGCGGCGTGGTGGTATTCAGTGCCCGGGAAGGCGTCGAGGCTCAAAGCGAAACCGTTTGGCGCCAGGCCGACAAGTACCACGTCCCCCGGATCGCCTTTATCAACAAGATGGATCGCGAAGGGGCCGATTTTTGGGCTACCGTCGACGAGATCCGCGAGCGGCTCGACGCCAATCCGTTGGTGCTCACGCTGCCGATCGGCGCCGGCCCGCCCCATTTCCCCGATGCTTTTCGCGGCGTCATCGATCTGGTGGCCATGAAACGGCTGACTTTTTCGGAAGAAAAAGGCGCCCGGGTCACGGCCGACGCCATTCCCGACGAACTGGCCGAATCGGCCGGCCAGTGGCGATCCAAGCTGCTCGATCAGCTTTCGCATTTCAGCGACGAGTTGATCCAGTTGCTGCTGGACGAGCGGCCCGTCCCGGTTGAACTGGTCCGCAAAGTGATCCGCGAGGCGACGTTGCACGACATGATCGTGCCCGTCTTCTGCGGTTCGGCGCTCGACGGGATCGGTGTCCAGCCGGTGATGGACGCCGTGGTCGACTATCTGCCCAGCCCCCAGGAAATGCCGCCGGTCGTCGGAACCGATCCGGACAATTCGGAAAAATCCATCGATCGCAAACCCAGCGACGCCGAACCGTTTTGCGGCCTCGTGTTCAAGATCCAAGCCGACCGCCACGGCGACTTACACTACGTCCGCGTTTACTCGGGCGAATTGAAGGCGGGCACCCGAGTCTACAACCCCGGCAAGGACAAAAAAGAAAACGTACCTCAACTCTGGCGTGTTCAAGCCGACCATCGCGAGCAAATTCCCGTGGCCGCCGCGGGCGACATCGTCGGCGTGGTCGGGCTTCGCCATTCTATCACTGGCGACACCCTGTGCGATCCCAAGCACCCCATCTTGCTCGAATCGATCACGTTTCCCGAAACGGTCATCTCGATGGCCATCGAGCCCGAGAACTCGACCGAACGCAAAAAACTGGCCGACGTGCTCGACATGATGCGCCGCCAGGACCCCACGTTCAACGCCACCGAGAGCGAGGAAACGGGCCAAACACTGATCAGCGGGATGGGCGAATTGCACCTCGA
>JAFGLH010000066.1 GCA_016928165.1 Pirellulales bacterium
GTCCCCCTCGGCGGTGAAGGGGACAGGCACATTTTTCGCCCTTGAAAGGGCGAAAAACGAGCCAGTCCCCGGCCCGTGAACGGTTACGAGATATTTTCCATGTATAGAGCCTGCTTATTATGTCTGTTGTTTTTCTGCTGTATGTGCGACGGCCCGGCCGCGGGGCAGCATGCCGCAAAAGACCGGATAAAACCATCGGTTAGCCTGACGCTCATCCCGCCGTCGCCGGTCACCGATAAAATCGAACTGGATATCCGCGCGAGCGTAAGGAATCGAGGAAATCAGAACGACGCATTCACCGTCTCGTTATACCTAGACGACGTCGCCCCGGAAAAACTCGTGTATTGCGAGGAAGTAACCCTGACGCCCGGTGAAGCTAAAGCTGTTCGTCATCGTCGTTCGACTAAAGGGCTGCTCGGCGAACATCAAGTAATATGCGAAGTCAAGTCGGGTGAAAATGTTAACCATGCTCGACAACCGATAAAAGTTTTCCAGACCGGCGCGCGATCCACCGGTCGGCTCGGCGGGGCTTGGGTCGATTTCCTCCACCACAGAGAAGACGAAGGAAAACCGTTCGACGCCGAACTGGCTAAAATGACCGACAAACAATGGCGAGAACTGGTCAAGGCGATGCACGCCGTGGATCAGGTCATCATCGTAATCACCTTCATGGTGCGCAATTACACGCACGTCGGCGAACACAATATCGAAAAAGAGGGCTATCACGGCAAGGCATACTATCCGTCGGAACTCTTTCCCGCCCGCGCGCCGATCGCCTCAAAAGACCCTCTGGAGGCGATTCTGTCGGAGGCCGATCGACTCGGCATGCACGTCATGCCCGGCGTGGGTTGTTATGCCTTGTTGGATTACACGCCCGCCTCGCTCCGGTGGCATAAAAAAACGGCCGACGAGCTCTGGAAAATGTACGGCCGTCATCCGTCGTTCTACGGATGGTATGTCTCGGAAGAAATCGGCGGCAACCTCGGCACGGACGATCGGCGGCGGCAGGAAATAGTAAATTTCTTCCGCGAGTTCACGCCTCATGTCCGCGCCATGTCGCCCGACAAACCGATAATGCTGGCCACGAACACTCGCGGCATCGCTCAGGCGGGCAAGTATTATCGAAAATTGTTGCCGCATCTGGACATTCTTTGCCCGTTCGGTTTCCATCGCATGCCGGCCGGCGACATGACCGGCGAGGAGGCGGCCGCCAAACTTCAATCTCTGTGCGACGCGAACGGTTGTCATTTATGGATGGATTTGGAAAGTTTCGCTCGTCCTGATGGTCCCGCGTTGTATCCGCGGCCGATCGAAGGGCTACTGGACGATTTGCGCCGGTTCCCCAATTTTGAGAAAGTGCTTCACTACCAATTTCCCGGCATGATGAGTTCCCCGTCGATGTCGCGTCGCCCCGGCGGCGCGGCTTCCGTCGAACTCTACGAAGCCTACAATCGCTATCTTCAAGCGCCTGGGGGTTGAGAAGCCGAGAATCATTGTTTTGCGCGACGTAAGACAGTGCCGGGCTTCGACCCGACCTCTCCCCTCCAGCCTATAGCCTCCCGCTTCCAGCCTATATTATTGACGCTCTAGTGAAGAAAAGGGTAGAATGAGTGATTGCTTATACCGCGATTGATGCGTTGAGGTTCTATTGAGTCCTAGGTTGCTAATAAACCGTCGCACGATTAGTAATCCAGGCAAACTCGGCTGGAACAGCCGTGTTTGCCGGCTGAGCCTGGACCATTGGCTACATCGGAATTAATAACATGTCTCAAGTCGCACTGGTGGCCATCGGCGGCAATTCGCTCATCCGCGCGGGTGAACGCGGCACGATCGACGAACAGCTCGCCAACGCCCACGCCACGGCGAAATCCATAGTCCAAATGGTCGCCCGCGGCTGGCAGTTGGTCATCACCCACGGCAACGGTCCGCAGGTCGGCGCTGAGTTGCTGCGCTCGGAACGCGCGGCCGGCGAGGTCTATACGATGCCGCTCGACGTTTGCGTCGCCGCCACGCAGAGCGAAATCGGATATCTCCTCCAGCGCGCGATCGAATACGAACTGCGGCAGATCGGATTGTTCACGCCCGTGATGACCGTGCTCACGCAAGTGAGGGTGGACGAAAACGATCCGGCGTTCGAGAACCCGACCAAGCCGGTCGGCCCGTTCTACTCGCGGAGGAACGCGGAGGCGAAGCAGCGCGAGGTCGGCTGGCGGATGGTCGAGGACGCGGCCCGCGGCTATCGGCGCGTCGTCCCGTCGCCCGAACCGGTCGAGATTTTCGAACAGGACATCATCGGCAAAATACTAAAGCTGGGAATGATCGTGATCGCCGTCGGCGGCGGCGGGATTCCGGTCGTCGAGCGGGAGAATTACCAGGTTCTCGGCGCGGAGGCGGTGATCGACAAGGACCGCGCCTCGGCGCTGCTCGCCTCGGGCCTGAAGACCGACCTGTTCATCATTAGCACCGACGCCGATCAGGTTTATCTCGATTTCCGCCGTCCGACGCAGCGCGGCATCCGTCACGCCACCGTAGCCGAGATGGCGGAGTATTACAAGCAAGGGCAATTCCCGCCGGGGAGCATGGGGCCGAAAATCGAGGCGGCCGTCCGGTATCTGAACAACGGGGGAAAGAAAGTTATCATCACCTCGCCCGAGCGGCTCATCGACGCTCTCGACGGCGAGGCGGGAACACATATCGTGCCGTGAACCGGCGCGTGGAGCAACGGCCATGAATCCAAAACACATTATCGAATCGCAACAGTTCACGGTCCCCCTGCTGATGGAGCTGTTCGAGCGGACCCGGCAGATGAAAAAGATCGTCGCCCGCGGCGGCACGCGCGATTACGAGCGGAAGATCATGGCGGCGCTTTTTTACCAGCCGTCCACCCGCACCCGCTTTTCCTTCGAGGCGGCGATGATGCGACTCGGCGGCCGCGTGCTTGCCACCGAAAAGGCAGGAGCGTTCTCCTCGGCGATCCCCGGCGAGCGCCTTGAAGACACCGTTCGCGTCACGGCCGACAACTGCGACGTGATCGTGCTCCGCCACAACGAGGAGGGGGCCACGGCCCGGGCGGCCGGCGTCTCCTCCGTCCCGGTCATCAACGCCGGCGAAGGCCCCGGCGGACAACATCCCACCCAGGCCCTGCTCGACCTGTACACGATCTACGACGAGTGCAAGACGCTCGACGGGCTGTCGGTCGCCATGGTCGGGGCGCTCGGCAAGTCGCGCACCGGCCGCTCGCTGACCTACCTGCTCGGCAAGTTCGCCCGGGTGCGGCTCTATTTCGTCGCCCCGCCGCGGATGCAGATCAGCCCTGACATCCTCGCCTATCTCGACCGGCACAACGTCAGCTACGAGTTGGCCGACGGCCCGGATGACATTCTGCCTCGGGTCGACGTGGTTTATCAGAAGCCGATCGACCGCACGCGGATCCACGACGGAGAGATCAACTTGGCCGCGTACAACATCGGCGCCGATTCGCTGGCTCGGATGAAGCGGAGCGCGATCGTGATGCACGCCCTGCCGCGCGGTCCGGAGATCGACCCCTTGGTCGACCGCGACCCGCGAGCCGCCTATTTCCGCCAGAGCCGCAACGGGCTGTTCGTCCGCATGGCGCTGCTGACGATGTTGTTCGAGAGCGAGTGAGCGATAGTCCCCTCTCCCGCCGGGAGAGCATATTCATAGTCCCCTCTCCCAAAGGGAGAGGGGAGTTGTTATTGGCCGACCGCTTGCTGCCCGGCGAAGCGGTCGGCCTCTTCCGATGCGATTGCGGCCCACTCCCACAAGCGCCGCGGCTGGTAGCGAACCGTCGAGATGTCCTTCATTATCAACTCGACGTGGCAGCGGCCGCGTGCCTTTTCGAGAAAATCGCGGATGTCGCGGCGTGCGCGGTCGGGGTTCCAACGGTCCTCGGCCAACACGGCCGGCGACGGCTTGCGGCTGATGACGTAGTCGCCGCCGATTTGCTCGATCGCCCGACCGACGTCGCACCACGGGCTGACCGATATTTTCCGCAGGTTGGGGATCCGCCGCATCAGGTCCATTTTCCTGTCCAACGGCTCGCAGCAGCCGTAGTAGGTCAAACTCCAGCGGGAGAGCCAGCGGAGGTCGTGCTTAATGGCGAACTCCCAGTGCATCGCCGGCGAGACCTCGGAGAAAATCTGGGCGTTCGAGCAGCCCCACATGTTGTGCGGCTTGACGTAATTCGGGTCGTAGCCGCCGCCGGGCAGTTGAGCGGTGTAGCCGTAGCCGCCGGAGCCGATCCGCGTGTTGTCGCAGTCCAGCGAAAGGAGGTTCTGCGCGACGAACTGGTCCAACTCGACCATCCAGGCGTCGACTATCCGCTCGACCCCGGCGTGGACCAACTCGGGGCGCTCGACCAGGTCGATCATTGCCTCCTGGATGCCCCACCAGCGGATCAGGTAGTCCCAGGGGGTGTACCAGATGTGGGTTTGACCCAGTTTGCGGATCGGCATGATGTCCTCGTACACCCGGCACATCGCCTCATGGCGAAACTCGGTGGCGACTTCGTTGTGCGTGACCGTGGGCATTTTGATCTTCTCCAGGTCGGCGAAGTCGCGGATCTGGATGTTGAAGTGGCGGGAGACGATGTCGCTCCTGTCGTCGGTTTTCACCACGTCGACGTCCTCGATGATGCCGAAGTCGGTGCTGTGGACGGCCAGCGGACAGGCGAGGAAATCGCTTACTATCATGTCGCCGGGCAAATGCCGCCACTGATAGAGCGTTCGCCGCAGGTCGCGCTCCTGATCTCGCGCCCAGGGGTGCTCGGTTTGGAGCGTCAATTCGCCGTCCACGTCCATTTCGTGCCAGCAGATTTCGTTGATCCAGACCATCGGCCGCTCGGACTCCAGGTCGTTGAGCCGCCGCCAGAGCCGGGCCTTCTCGCGGTGGACGGGCAGCGCGGCAATCTCGGTCAGCTCGGCGGCCAGCCGCCGCAGCACGTCCACGTCCCGCGGGGAAAGCTTGATCTCCTCGGCGATCGGCGGCGGCTCGTAATGGCTGGGGTCGTGGAGCATGGTTCGGAGAAGGATCGGGAGTCGGGTCAGGAAAAAGGGGACAGTCGCCGTGGCGGCAACGCTTCTGCTTGCGCCATGCCGATTTGCGCCACGGAGCCAGTCCCCATTTTCCGCTGCCGTAGCGCTGTAGCACCAAGTGGCTATTTATCGTTGTCGCGTATCATCCTTCCAACCTCATGGATGGTCTTCACGTCGATCTCACGCAGCCGGCCGTTGTAGTCGGGCCCGACGTTCAGCGAGAAGATGTTTCCGTGTTTCACCGCGCCCAGGTAGTCCCGAATAATCTTCTCGGCGGGCAGACAGAGGACGTCGTGTTCGGGCAATGAGTAGAACCACATCGCGCCGCCCTTGTGGGGCGGGAGGATCGGATAGGTGAACTCGGCCAGCAAATAGTCTTCGCCGGGCGCGCCGCGCATGTGCGGACCGGCGGCCGCGGCATCGTCGATCGGACCGGGGCGGCCCTGTTCGCCAAGGCGGATGTCCGCCCCGCGCTGGTCGCCGTGGTTGAAACCGACGAAGCACCCCGGCTGCATCGACTTGACCAGCGCGAGCGTCTCTTTGTGACTAAGCCCCCCGTCGCCCAGCGCGTGATCGAACCAGATGAACTCGATCGGTCCATAGTCGGCGAGCAGTTCGCGGAGTTGGGCCTTCTTCAACTCGGGGTTGAAGCCGCCGTTGTTCTGGTAACGTCCGCCGCCGGGTTTGTCGGGCCAGCCCCATTCGCTTTCGGAAAAGTAGAGGGCCAGCTTCAGTCCGTGCTTGTCGCACGATTGCCGCACTTCGGCCAACACGTCCTTTTCCAATGGGCTGCGGGTGACTTTCCGATCGGTGGTTTTGGTGTCCCAGAGGCAGAAACCGTCGTGGTGCTTGGTCAGAAAGGAGATGTATCCCATGCCGGCCTGTCTGGCCGCGCGGGCCCATTGGTCGGTGTCGCACCCCTTCGGATTGAACAGGGCGATGTCTTTCACGCCGGGCGTCCATTCCTGGCCGGAAAAGGTGCTGAAGGACCAACAGACGAACATGCCCCATTTCAGCCCCTTGAGGTCCTCGACCCGTTTGTGCATGTCCACCGGTTCGGCCGCGGGCGCGGCGAGGCCCGTCGGGGCAATGAAAATCAAAACGGCTACGGTCAATAGTCGATTCATTGCCTGAAGTCCTTGAACTACCGGAAGATGATATACAGTGCCACGAAGGTGATGAAGACGAGAGCGGCCAGCAGCCGGTAGTTGCCCAAGCCGCGTCCGCCGGCCTCGCCGCGCAATGGCTCCCGCCAGTCCTCCCAGACCAGCGGTTCGGCCTCTTTCTTCAACGGCTCGGGCATCAGCCACGAGGCCGCGAACATCAATATGCAACAGATCACAAACAGGTAAAACGTTTGCATCATGAAATGCATGTTCATGCCGGTCCATTCGCCGAAGGCCGCCAGGATTTTGTACTTGTCGAGCCAGAAGGCGAGAATGCCGAGGGCCGCGCCGACGACGAGAGTCAGAAAAGCGGCCTTGCCCGACGCACCGCGCCAAAATACGCCGAAGAGAAACACGACCGTGATCGGCGGGGCCAGCAGACAGATCAAGGTCATTAGGCCTTCGTAGATGGTGTTGTAACTTTCAAAAAGCGGCGAGGCGGCGATGGCCAACAGCGTGGCGACGACGGTGGTGATCTTGCCGATCAGGACGAGCTGGTGCTCGGTCGTGCGCGGCCGCCAACGTTGGAAGATGTCGTAGGCGAAGAGCGTGGCCGTGGAGTTCAAGGCGGCCGAGCAGGTCTGCATGGCCGCCGCCAGCATGGCCGCGATCACCAGCCCCTTCAACCCCCAAGGAAGCATGTGCGTCACCATGAAGGTGTAGGCGTCGCGAGGATTCGCCGGTCCGCCGGCGGGAAATTCGCCCCGCTGCGCCATCGCCACGCATATCACGCCCGGCAGTACGAAGAAGAACACGGGGAGGATTTTTATGAACGCGCAAAACAGCGGTCCCAGCCGGGCCTGCTTCTCGTCCCGCGCCGCCAGCACCCGTTGCACGATCGTCTGATCGCAGCACCAGTACCAGATGCCGATGATCGGATAGCCGAGCAACATGGCGTAGAAGGGCAGTCCGCCGGGGTCCTTCGCGCTATTGACCATGTGCAGAAAGCGGTCCGTGCCCCAGCTAATCCGCGTGCCGTCCTTAAGTACGTATCCATGCAAGGGATGGGGCGAACTAGCAAGCGTCTGCGAGAGTTGGTCCCAGCCGCCCACGGCCAGAAAGCCGGCCACCGTAATGCACACCGCGCCGACCAACAGGAGGATCGTCTGAAAACTCTCCGTCCAAACCACGGCCAGCAGGCCGCCGACCATGGTGTAAATCCCCGTCAGCACGCCCAAAACGATGATGAAGAACATCGTGGAACTGATTCCCAGAATCGTGACTTCGGGGCCCAGGCCGAGTATGCCGCGAAACACCCAGGCGGCCGTGTACAGCGCCACGCCCATGTGGACCACCAGCGCCGAGATGATGGATATGAAGGCCAGCCAGTCGCGGCAGCCGCGGTTGAAGCGGCGTTCGAGAAAATCCGGCAGCGTGGCCACTCGCGAGCGGAGATACAACGGCGCGAACAGCAACGACAAGAGAATCAACACGAAACCCGCCAGCCACTCGAAGTTGCCCGTGTAGGCGATGCCGTAGGTATATGCCGACTCGGCCAACGAGACCAGGTGTACGGTGGAGATGTTGGCGGCGAACATGGCCAGCCCGATGACCGGCCATCCGAGCGTGTTGCCCGCCAGAAAGTAGTGTCCTCCCTCGCCCCCGCCGCCGCGGCGTCGCACGCTGCCGGCGTAGCACCCGAGCGCCACGACCGCGATCAAGTAGACGAACACCAAGGAAAGATCAAACCAGGAGATTTGCAGCGACATGGTTTTTTAAGCCATTAGATGTCGATTGGTAAACCCCCTAATATAGCAGGGCCGCGGGCGGCTGTACACGGATGGGGGCGGACCAAGAAACGAGAGAAGGGAGGGCCGCCGCCGTGGCGACCCTCCCTCTATATTTCACTCCCAACGCCACATCCGCGAACGCCGATCAATACATCCGCGTTGACGAAACGAAAAAAGACGACCCTGCCGCCGGGCTTATCTTACGCGGGCTTGTCGTCCGCCGGCTTATCCTCGGCCGGCTTCTCATCGGCCGGCTTCTCATCGGCGGGTTTTTCCTCGGCCGGCATTTCCTCGACGGGTTTCTCCTCGGCCGGCATTTCCTTGGCGGGAACGACCTCCTCGGAGGCCGGCTTGTCGGGCTTTTCTTTCTCTTGAACCGGCGGCTTAACCACTGGCGGCTTGGATTTCTGCTCCGAGCAGCCGAGCGAGCAGAACATGCCGATGCTCAACATCATCACAAAGGTCATTAGCTTTTTCATGGGTTAACCTCTCCTTGGGAACATCTTGGTGATCGGGTATACGAGGCAGGACACCCTCCCGCCGAACAGTAAGATACCAACCACTGGATAATTATTCCATACGGGGCACAAAAAATTGGGAATTTTTTTCCCGTGCCGACTTTCTCGCAGTAGTATCTGCGAGTGCAATACTCTCAAGCGTTGCCGCTTACCAATGAAACCGGCTGGGATAATGCCAAAAATGGGGGGGCGATTCACAAAACCTCGGAACCCGCCTAAACACTATCGCCGCCGCAGACCGAATGTCTTCTATAATGGACCCATGCCGAAACAAATCAAAATATACGCACAAAGGGGGGAACCCATGAAGCGGCTTGCGATCTTATTGGCAATCTCACTGATTCCGACCGGGGTGGCGCAAGCCATGAAGCCATTGAACTCCGGCCTGGGACTGAACGCCGTGGTCTCGCCCGGCGAACTAAAGGCCACGCCGGAGATGTGGTTCTACGATCAGGCGATGCGGCAATATAATAATCCAAAGGCAATGGTCCGCCTCAAGGCGGAGTTTCATGCCTGGCAACGGATGAGGCGGCTCGCCTCGATGCGTTGGTTCGGACTCTCGAATTCCCGGCCCATGGCCAGCGCCGACCCGTACTGCGGCGATTATGCCCCGCGGTGGACCGCGAATCCCGGTTACTTCCCCGACCGTTGGAACGGCGTCGGGCAGGCCGGCGCGTATTACGTCCGCTAGCGAAGAGCCGCTTGTTCGCCAAGAAGAATTCCGCCGGGGCTTCGCTCCGGCTCAAACAGTCTTTCCGCGAAGGCGGCGAAAGACGAACGTAGACAGAAAAGCTCCCGCGGAAATCAGCATCGCCGTCGTGCTCGGCTCGGGCACGGCGGCGTGGATCCAATCCAGGCGGGCGGAGATCCGCGAGGCGTAGCTGCCGGTCGGCACGAAGTCTTCACCCTCGGGAAACAATACCCAAGGCCCCGATTCCGACTCCTTGTAGTACAAGCCGCGGACGTCGAAGATGTCGGCGTTGAATCCTTCATCTTCGGCGTCGCCGGTTAGGCTGAACGGGCTGTCGATGGCGTAATTTATCCCGGCGAGCTTCCATTGGCCGTTGGAGTAGATGAACACCCCGCCCGACGAATCGCCGCTCGACAGAGCCGACTCGTTGTCAACGCCGTCGCCGTCGAAAAGGAAATAGAGCAGGGAATCCGGCGAAGAGGACTTGAAATCGGCGAAATCCGAAACCACGTTTTGCCCCCAACTTTGGATGTGGTCGGAGCTTCCCCATTTCCATCCTTTCAACTCGCCGCCCTGAAAAACCTCGGCTCCTCGTTGAGTGCCCCGGCCGATTACGGTCAACGTTTTTCCGATTTCCGAGCCGTCCACGCTCGCGTCGTAGAGCGCCGCGTACGAAGAAAAGACGCCGCCGGAAATTGAATAGACGCAAAGATCGCTGTATTGGTCCACGACGCGGGACGCCGTATTCACTTGGTAGTCGGTCCCGGAAAAGGATACTATGGTCGCGGTGGTTTCGCCGTCTTTATAATTGACGTGTTTTGACGCAATGAAATGCGTCGCGTCTATCGGGGTGGCGAGAAAATTGCCCCAAGCCGCCTGGAGGTTCCATGCGTCCAAGCCTTCCGCGGACGAAGGAGGGTCGGTATTGCGATCGGACTGCGAATAGAGGATCACTCCACGGGCGTCGGATGCAACCGCCGAAACAACTGTCGAGAGAATCGCGGCAAAGGCAATTCTTTTAAGCATGATCATCCTCCTGGCGGCAGCGCACCGCATTACAATATGAGGCGACAAGGAAGCCGTTAACGAAAAGGTCCGGGGTGTTCTTTCGCCGGTTTTTTGCACGGCGCCAAGAGCATTTATGATAATTGATATAATCGGCATAGTCAAACATTTTTCCTCCTACCGCCGGTGGTCCATCTAAAAATAGGCGGTCGGCGCCAAAACTTACGACACTTTCTCCAACCTGCCGGTCACGGACATTGAAATGTCCAGCGGCGGCCCACAGCATACGGGACGGCGCGGCCCGACCTACGGAGCGTTCAACAAATCGAGCAGATATTGGCCGTAGCGATTGTTGTAACCTTGGGCAAGGCGTTCGAGTTGGTCGGCCTCGATGAACCCCTTGCGGAAAGCGACCTCCTCGAGGCAAGCGATTTTCAATCCTTGGCGGTCCTCGATTGTGCGGACGAAGTCCGCCGCCTGGAGCAGCGAGTTTTCGGTGCCGGTGTCGAGCCAGGCAAAGCCGCGGCCGAGTTGCTCGACGTACAACCGACCTTGTTCCATGTAGCGGCGGTTGACGTCGGTGATTTCCAACTCGCCTCGGGCCGAGGGCTTCAGGGCGGCGGCGATATCGACGACGTGGTTGTCGTAGAAATACAGTCCGGTCACGGCCAGATTGGAACGGGGCCGCCGCGGCTTCTCTTCGATCGAGACCGCCTTTCCGTCGGCGTCCAACTCCACCACCCCGTATCGTTCGGGGTCTTTCACTCGGTAGACGAAGTTCGTGGCCCCTTCGCCGCGCGTCGCCGCCCGGTCGAGGCTCGCCTGAAAGTCGTGTCCGTAGAATATATTGTCGCCGAGGATCAATGCAACGCGGTCGTCGCCGATGAATTGCCGGCCGATGAGGAACGCCTGGGCAAGCCCTTTCGGCTCCGGCTGCACCGCGTAGGAGATCGAGATGCCCAGAGCGCCGCCGTCCCCCAGCAGTCGCCGATAGGCGTCGATGTCTTGTGGCGTGGAGATCAGGAGTATCTCTCGTACCTCGGCCAACATCAGCGTCGAGAGCGGATAATAAACCATCGGCTTGTCGAAAACCGGCAGCAATTGTTTGCTAACGGCGCGGGTAATCGGATACAGCCGCGTTCCCGATCCGCCAGCGAGGATGATCCCCTTGGAAAAGAGTATTTTTTGTTGCATGGCAAGACGCCCTCTTGGAAAATCTCTCCTCTCCGTTCGGGAGAGGGGGCTGAGTATTCGAGGATACCTCAGGCGACCTCGCGCAACAACCCCAGTCGCTCGCGCCGATACGCGCCGCTGGAGACCCGCGCGACCCAGCGCCGATTTTCGAGATACCAGCGGACCGTCAGGCGGATTCCCGAGTCGAAGTCGTGCTCCGGCGTCCAGCCCAGTTCGCGGCGGATTTTTCCCGCGTCGATGGCGTAGCGACGATCGTGGCCCGGCCGGTCGGGAACGTGCTTAATCAGCGAACGGCATGGGGCGTGCGGCAGGTCGGGGCGCAACTCGTCCACCACGCGGCAAATGGTTTCCACCACGTCGATGTTCGTCCGCTCGCAGTTGCCGCCGATGTTGTAGGTCTCGCCGGGCCGTCCCCGCTCCAACACCAGCCGCAGCGCCCGGCAGTGGTCCTCGACGAACAGCCAGTCGCGGACGTTTTGTCCGTCGCCGTAGATCGGCAGCGGCTTGCCCTCCAATGCGTTGAGGATCATCAGCGGGATCAACTTTTCGGGAAACTGGCAAGGGCCGTAATTGTTCGAGCAGTTCGTCACCAGCACGGGCAGGCCGTAGGTGCGGTGATACGCCCGAGCGAAGTGATCCGAAGCCGCCTTAGAGGCCGAATATGGGGAACTGGGATCGTATGGGCTGGATTCGGTGAACAAGCCGTCCGGCCCCAGCGAGCCGTAGACCTCATCTGTCGAAACGTGGAGGAAGCGGAATTCGGCCCGCCGCCGGGGCGAGAGTCCGGCGAAATACCGCCGCGCCGCGTCTAGCAACTCGAACGTCCCCTGCACGTTTGTGCGGACAAACTCTGCCGGGCCGTCTATCGAGCGGTCCACGTGCGACTCGGCCGCGAAGTGGACGATCGCCGTCGGCTGGTGGTCGGCGATTGCCCGGCCGACCGCCGCGCCGTCGGTCACGTCGCCCTCAACAAAGAAGTAGCGTGGATCGGAAACGATCGAAGCGAGCGAATCCAGATTGCCGGCGTAGGTCAGCTTGTCGAAATTGACCGCGCGGCAGCCCCACTCGGCGATGGCATGGCGGAGGAAGCAACCGCCTATAAAACCCGCTCCCCCGGTAACGAGAATAGTGTTCATGGGAATCCGTTCCCCGAAAAACGCGGATAGAAAATGACCGGCGGCTTATCTTACCCATTTTCGCAAAATGGGACAAGACGACTTGGACGGCTATGGCTGATGCACCAACGGCGGTTTTCCCAGCGGAAAAACGTTGAAGCCGATCTCGAATAGGCGCTGATGATCCAAGAGGTTGCGGCCGTCGAAGAGAAACGGCGGCTCGACCATGCGGTCGAAAATCGCCTCGTAGTCGAGTTCGGCGTACTGGGGCCAATCGGTCAGCAGGGCCACGGCGTGGGCGCCGGCGGCGGCGGCGTAGGGGTCCGGCTCGAAGCGGACTTTCGCCGCCTCGTCGCCGAGGTCCGCCCGTGCGTTTTCCAGTGCGTGCGGATCGGTGATCGCGATTTCCGCCCGCTCCGACAACAACGCGCGGCAAACCGCCAGCGCCGGCGACTCGCGCGTATCGTTGGTGTGGGCCTTGAAGGCCGCGCCGAACAACGCGATTCGCTTGCCGGACACGGTGTTGAACATCGACGAGAGCATATTGGCCACGAAACGGAACTGCTGATACTCGTTCATCCGCACGACTTGCTCCCAATATCCGGCCACCTCGGGCAGCCCGTAATGCTCGCACAAATAGACCATGTTGAGAATGTCCTTCTTGAAGCAGGAACCGCCGAAGCCGATCCCCGCGCGAAGGAATTCGGGACCGATCCGTCGGTCCAGACCGATTGCCCGGGCGACCTCGGTCACGTCGGCCTCGGTCCGCTCGCAAAGGGCCGAAACGGCGTTTATCGAGGAGACGCGCTGGGCGAGAAACGCATTGGCCACTAGTTTGGAAAGCTCGGCCGACCAAAGATTGGCGGTGATGATCCTCTCGCGCGGCACCCAATGGGCGTAAATCTCGGCTATTGTCTCCACTGCGCGCCTGCCCGAGGGCGTGTCGTGACCGCCAATCAATACCCGGTCGGGATTTTGCATGTCGGCCACGGCGGTCCCCTCGGCGAGGAACTCCGGATTGGAGACCACGTCGAATTCGACGCCCCGCCGGCCGGAGCTGAGAATGCGTTCCATCGCCTCGGCAGTGCGGACCGGAAGGGTGCTCTTCTCCACGACGATCTTCGGGCCGTCGGCGTATTGCACGATTTGCCGGGCGGTCTTTTCCCAGTATTGCAGGTCGGCAGCCTTGCCGGCGCCCCGGCCAAAGGTCTTGGTGGGCGTGTTCACGCTGACGAATATTATCTCGGCCTCGGCAATACGCCGCTCGACCTCGGTGGAAAAGAAGAGGTTTCTGTCGCGGACCGAAAAGACAATTTCGTCCAATCCCGGTTCGTATATGGGGAGCCGGTCGGATTGCCAGGCGGCGATCCGCTCGGCGTTCACGTCGACCACGGTGATCCGATGTTGCGGGCAGCGCTGGGCAATGACCGCCATCGTCGATCCGCCCACGTAGCCGGCGCCTATGCACAATATGTTTGACATGTTCGGCCTTTTGTCGATAACTGTTGTTGGTTACAAATTGATTGGACCGTCGCCGTCCCCGCGGTTGAGATGAAAGGTCGCCAGGTTTTCTTCAAGCGGCTGAAGCATGGCCGCGAGTTTGGGAGCGGCGAGAAGGGGAAAGTTCGATGGTCCTTGAAGAAATCCGCACCTCTTCAACGCCGCGCACCATGCCCGGCTGCATTGATTGGTCACGATTACATCGGCGCCGTCGGCTTCCAATCGGTCCCTGGCGCGGGCGGCCACGTCCGGAACGTCCTCGGGCGCGGCGAGGCAATCGACCAGCGTGCCCACGCGCATGTCGCCAAATTGCTTGTGGCCGGACATTTGCGTGTTCAGCAACACGGCCCAGCCGACGGCCTTGCCGCGGCGGGTTATTTTCAGTCGGATGAAGCGCGAATCGCTGGAAGGATAGAGGACGTTGAGAATTTGTCGATTCCGCACGGCAATCAGCGAATAATGCCCCTTGCTGTTTTCCCAGACGTCGTCGGCCCAATCGGAAAAATCATCGACCGTTTCGCAATCGATCCGGCGGGCGCGATATTTACCCTTGATCGCCTGAAGGGCTTTTACGCCCAGCCATCCCAATCCGCTGAAAGCGAGCACATCGAACGCGCATCGCCGCGCCGCCGATTTTCTCAAGTGCGAGATGTGTCGCAGAAAAGTTTTAGGATGGACCACGCGGAATAGAAACGGAATGAGGCCGCCCTTCCAGCCCGCCTTGAGCAGAAAACGAGTATTGGGGATGTGATAACCGCCGCCGCCGATGCCCAATAAACGAGGATGAAGCGAAAGAGCCGAGAAATAAAGCCTGACGCCGAGGTTGGCGTATTTGCGATCGGCAATGCCTTCGGAAATCGGCAACTGATAGTCGGCGATATCCATCGGCGCGCCTTTCACCAGAAACGTCTGATGCTTCAGGATGAATCCGCCGCGCACCTCCGACCTCTCGTCCAAGGCGACGAAAGGCTCCTGATACAAGTCGCATCCCGCCCGCCTCGGCAGCCATTTCGGCACATGCGACTCGGGAAAGCGCGTTGAATAAAGGTTGCGGTCGAGGTTCGCCGCCGCCAAGCGGGCATTGAAGGCTTTTACCGCCTCCTCGTGTTCCGCGGCGTAGGGGACGATGGTTATTTTCATGGCTCGCGCGAGTCAAACCGGCTTGTCGCTAATGAACCCGCAAGGGCTGATCTCCCGCTCCAGCAGCGAGAACTCATACTCCCGCTCGTTTCCGGCCCGGGGCATGAAGCCGAGCCGGGGATAAAGATCGGCGACGAGCGAATTCCTCGCCGTGGGGATGAACTCGCCGACCACCAGCGAGGCCCCTTCCTTTTTCGCGGCCGAGAGCAGACAGGCGGACATGAACTCCTCCATCTGCCGACCCAGCACGCGGCAACTCATCAGCCAGGTGTCCACCCGCCATCGGTCGGCGTTTTTTTCGGCGATGATGACCCCGATCAAGCCGTGGTCGCCGAAGCGGTCGGCCAGCCGGAACCAATGGCACCACCAATCCGGCGATTCGGCCATCGCCTTGACTTGATCCTCGGTGTAACGACGGGTGGTCAAGTTGAATTGATTGGTTTTGTTGGTCAATTGGGCCACGCGCGGCAGCGTTTGGGCGTCCACCGGACCGTGGCTGGAAATCATCTCCAACTCCTTCAGAAATGATTCCATCGAGGGGGCGCATTTTTCGGCCGCCGTCCGAGCCGCGTTGCCCCGATAGCTCTCGTGCCTGGCCAGGTCTTCCTCGGTCAGCGCCACGGACTCGAAATACATGCCGCGGCGCAGCGCGGCCAACATTTCCCAGGGCTTCGACCCGCACTCCACAACGGCCACCTGCGGCAAACGCGCGCGAACGTACTCGCGTTCCAGCGGATTGTCGTCGAGGAACACGAAACTGTCCAGCCCCAACGACAACTCCTGGGCCATTTGTTCGATATTGCTCGGTTTATCGCTCCAATCGGCCTTGAAGGAGACGAAATCGTCCAGCTTTAGGAGCATGTCGGCGTGTTTTCTGAAAGGCTCCTCGGCGTCGGCCAGGTTGTTTTTCGAGCAGACCGCCAGCAAGACTCCCCGCTGCTTGAGTTCGCGAAGATAACGTTGCAATTCGAGATAGCCTTCGCCCTCGGCCGACGGTGGGCCAATGCGGATCCCCTCCAAGAGGTCTTCGCCGATCACTCCGCCCCAGAGCGTGTTGTCCAGGTCGGAGATCAACGCTTTAGCCGTCAGCCCCAGCGCGGCGGCGCAGTGGGCGGAAATATGATCGGCCAACAGAGGCAGCGCGGCCGAGGCGGGATATTGCTTGGCCGTATGCCACTCCTGCGGCGACCAGTACTTCGATCCGACCTCGGCGGCCAGCGCGCCGGCGTCGATGAAGGAAACACCGCGGGGCAACTCGGCCGTCAACGCTCGATTGGCGGCGGCGATCACCCTTCTACGGCCTTCCGGCAGCGCGTCTTCCAGGCTCGCCCAAGCGCCGCCGGCGAGCGCGTCGATGCCGACCTGCACGACGTGGCAGGGATTGCGGTCGAGCAGCACCTTCCACAACTCGCGCACCCGGGCGACGAAATCCTCCGCCTGCCGGCCGCCACCGCTCGGCGGGAGGCCCAGGTCGCGGTGGTTCAACAGGAGCAGGACCAGGTCGGGCCGAAAACGATACAAGTTAGATTGCGGATCGAGTATCTCCTGCCGATAGTTGCCGTAGACGCCCTCGTAGAGGTCCAACTCCAACCCGCGGCGAAAGCCCGACGCCCGCGCCACCGGCGCCAGCAGCGCAGTGGTGCTGCTGGAAAGCAGGGCGAGTTTCGCCTTGCGGCGCGGACGCCACTGGTCGGAGGCCATCAGGCGCTTCAACAGTTTTTCGCTTTTCACGAAGAAGGGATAGTTGGGGTACGATTCCATCGCGGAGCGCAAAGCGTCGATGGCCTCGGCAAAACGGCCCTCCCGCGCCAGCGTCCTTGCCGCTTGCAGGAGCGAGTCCGGGTCTTGACGTTTCACTTGTCGCGCCCCTTGTGCTTTTCGATTGCTTTAAGCAGATCGCCCACGGTTTCCGACTCGGATACTTCGTCCTCGGTGAAGCGAACGTCGAACTCTTCCTCCAACGTCAGGATCAGCTTCACCTGGGCGACCGAATCCCAATCTTCGATGTCGCCGCGGCCCGTCTCGGGCGTCACTTCCAGTTGATCGTCGTCGAACACTTGTCGGAAAGTTTCCTGAATCACCGGCAGCAGTTCCATTCGATTTCTCCTGGCAGCATATCTTCCCTCTCCCATTGGGAGAGGGGCCGGGGGTGAGGGCGGCACGGATTGCATCGCAATTATTCGCGATTTTTTTGTAACCGTTCACGGGCCGGGGACTGGCTCATTTTTCGCCCTTTCAAGGGCGAAAAATGTGCCTGTCCCCTTCACCGCCGAGGGGGAC
>JAFGLH010000067.1 GCA_016928165.1 Pirellulales bacterium
ACGCCGACGTGCTCGACCGCCCACATCTTGCCCGTCCGCCCCATGCCGCTCTGCACCTCGTCGCAGACCAGCAGGATGCCGTGCCGATTGCACAGGTCGCGGAGCTTTGGCAGAAATTCGGGCGGAGGAACGATGTAGCCCCCTTCGCCCTGGATCGCCTCGACGAATACGGCCGCCACTTCGTCCGGGCTGACCTCGCGGCGGAAGACCGTCCGCTCGATCTCGTTGATCGTGAAATCGACGATCGACTCCGCGTCGCAATGTTCATAAGGACGGAACGGATCGGGATAGGTGACGTGGGTGATCTGCGGCACGACCGGCAGGAACCTTTTGCGGTGGATCGCCTTGCTGCCCGAAAGCGACATCGCGCCGAACGTGCGGCCGTGAAACGCGCCCCAGAAGGCGATTACGTGCTGCCGGCCGGTCTGGTGCCGGGCGAGCTTGAAGGCCGCCTCGATCGCCTCGGCCCCCGAGTTAGTGAAAAACACCCGGTTGCGGCCCGACATCGGGGCCAGTTTCGCCAGCCGCTCGGCCAGTTCGATCTCCTGATCGTAATAGAAATCGGTCCCCGACATGTGCAAAAACCGGGCGGCCTGCCGCTGGATCGCTTCAACCACATAGGGATGCGAGTGCCCTGTGGCCGTCACGGCTATGCCGGCCGTCATGTCCAAAAACCGATTGCCGTCCGGGTCGATCACCACCGAGCCGACGGCCTTGTCGATCACCAGCGGGTAATCGCGGGTGTACGAGGAACTCAACACCTGCTTGTCGCGTTCGACAAGCCGCTTGGCCTTGGGGCCGGGGACGGGACCGATCAATTTCGGGGCCGATGGTTGCTCGGGTATCAAAGTGAACTTCGCGTTTGCCACTAATCTTCTCCTCGGTATAAAGCCGCGACCGCTGGTAGTACATAGCCGCGACCGCTGGTCGCGCCGCCTTTGTTGGGGCGGCAGTTTAACTGCCGCCCCAACGTTGGTGTTAGTTGCCGCTTGCCAAAATCTCGTCGGTGTCGATCTGCGCGCGTTGCAACTTGCCGCTGTAGTCGATGTAGACGGTCTTCCATTCGGTGAAGATGTCCAGGCCGACCTTGCCGGCCTCGCGGTGGCCGTTGCCGGTCCCCTTCACGCCGCCGAATGGCATGTGGACCTCGGCGCCGATCGTCGGGCCGTTGACGTAAACGATGCCCGCCTCGATCTCTCTGACCGCCCACAGGGCCTTGTTTATATCGCGGGTGTAGATCGAGGAACTCAATCCGTAATTGCAATCGTTGAGCGTTTCGACGGCCTCCTCCAGGTCGCCGACCTTGATGACCGAGAGCACGGGTCCGAAAATTTCCTCTTTGAAAATTCGCATTGTGCGGTCCACGTCGGCGAAGATCGTCGGTTCGATGAACCAGCCGCGATCGAGCCGCCCTCCGCTTGCCCGAAAGCCGCCCCGGATCAATCGAGCCTTGTCTTCTTCCTTGCCGACGCGGATATATTCCATCACTTTTTTGAATTGGCTTTCATTGACCAGCGGTCCGACGTCGGTCGTCGGGTCGACGCCGGGTCCGAGCCGCAGTTTCGCGGCTCTTTTGGCGATCTTTTCCAGCATCTTGTCGTAAACCGCTTCGTGTACGATCAAGCGGCTGGTGGCCGTGCAGCGCTGGCCGGAGGTGCCGAACGCGCCCCACAGCGCCCCGTCTACGGCCAGTTCGAGGTCGGCGTCGTCCATGACGATTTCAGCATTTTTGCCGCCGCATTCGAGCGAGATGCGCTTGCCCGTCCGGCCGCACTCGGCGGCGACGTGTTTGCCCGTCTCGGTCGAGCCGGTAATGGAAATCAGGGCGATCTTCGGATGCTTTATCATCGCCTCGCCGACGACCGAGCCGCGCCCCTGGACCAAATTAATGACTCCCGGCGGCAGCCCCGCATCGGCCAACGCGCGGACGAACTCGTGGCCGCACATCGGCGTGTCGGAGGCCGGCTTGATGACCACCGTGTTGCCGCAGATCAGAGCGTGGAACGACTTCCAAGCGGGAATCGCCACGGGAAAATTCCAAGGCGTAATCAGCCCGCAGACGCCGATCGGCTCGCGGAAGGTCAGGCACATCTTGTTGGGCAATTCGCTGGGAGCGGTGTCGCCGTAGAGGCGGCGCCCCTCGCCGGCAGCCAACTCGGCCATGTCGATCGCCTCTTGAACGTCGCCGCAGCCCTCGGCGACCGGCTTGCCCGCCTCTCGGGCGATTAGCTCGCCGATCCGTTGCTTCCGCTCGGCGAGGATTTGTCCGGCACGTTGCAGGATAACCGCTCTGGCGGGCGGGGGAGTTCGCCGCCAGCCCGAAAAGGCCTTGGCAGCCGCGTCCACGGCCCGGTCTAATTCTTCCGCGGACGATTCGGGCGTCTCGCAAACAACTTCGCTCGCGTCCGCCGGATTGATCGACTTAATGGCCCCGGCCCCATCGGGCCACGACCACTCGCCGCCAATGTAATTCAACGCTTTTTGTGGACTTGACATAGTTAGGAATCCTTGGAGTTTGATTCGCAATATAGCACGGCCGACGACGGCTGTGCGATTTAACGAGAGTTTGTGGTTACGGCCGAGAGCGGCCGTGCTGCGCACTTCCATGCACCGGGTCGATAACTCTTCAAAAAACCGAGCGTAACAGAACCTATTCAAGTGGTCAAGCGGCCGGGATGAGCTTTGCAAATGCCTGAAAATAAATTGCATAATGCAATGGCATGCGGTATTATGGTATTGCTATATGCAATTATTACCAGGCAAGTCAATATCGATGTGCATTCCATATCTCTTGTTATATTAAGTGGTTGCGTCAATTCCGCAATAATCCTTCCATTCGGCACATAAATCGCATTAAACTATGCAATGATTACCGCCGTACCGGTTTGGCGAGGTCGCGTCTCGACGGTGTTCGACGCTTTGCCCGACCGCCGGGCGCACGCGGAATTCAATTCGTCCATCGGGTCTGCGGCGACGTGGAAGAACTGTTGCAAGCATTCAGGGCTGGGCAGATCGACAACGCGTGATTTGTCATGTCCTAATTCGTTTCTGTTGCGGAAAACCACTGTAGGGTGCGTGCTTGCACGCACCAGCTTGGTTTTGCCGCGAAATAAGGTGCGTGCAA
>JAFGLH010000009.1 GCA_016928165.1 Pirellulales bacterium
ACGCGCCGTCGCTCCCGCCGCAACAAAGGACGTCGTGCGTGGTGCTCTGTCCCGCCAACCTTCTTCCGGTCAAGGGACACGAGCACCTGTTGCGGGCCATGGAGCTGTTGAAGCACAACGGCGTCCGCTGCACGCTGCGCGTGGCGGGAGACGGCGCGCTCCAAAATAAATTGCAATGTCTTGCCGACGAGTTGCGATTGGGATCCATGGTGGAGTTTCTCGGCGGCGTTCCGCATGACCGCATTTTGGAGTGGTATCGCCGACGGCTGGTAGATGCGGTGGTGTTGCCCAGCGTCGACCTGGGAGAGGGGGTCCACGAAGGCATTCCGGTCTCGCTGATGGAAGCGATGGCCCATGGTCTGCCGGTGATCTCCACGACGACGGGGGGCATACCGGAACTATTGCACGACGGGGCGGGCATTATGACGCCGCCGAAAGATCCCGCCGCCCTGGCCGAGGCGATCGAACGACTGATTCGAGATCCCGACCTGCGAACTCGGTTGGGCGCCGCGGGAAGGAAGCGGATCGAGGAAGAATTCGCCGTCCAGTCGGTCGTGGAAAAGTTGCTCGCCGAGATCGAAGCGGCATGAACATCCTCCTCATCAATCATTACGCCGGCTCGATTACTCATGGCATGGAGTATCGGCCATACTATCTTGCAAGGGAATGGGTAAAACAAGGGCATCATGTAACGATCGCGGCGGCTTCATATTCGCACGTGCGCAGGGAACAGCCCGCGCTCTGCGGCGGCCTGGGCGAAGAGCGCATCGATGGCATCCGCTACGTCTGGCTGAAAACGCCGAGATACTCGGGCAACGGCGTCCGCCGCGTTTTGAATATGTTTTGCTTTCTCTTCCGGCTTTGGAGGCACTGCCGGCGCGTCGTGGGCGATTATCCCCCAGCGGCGGTGATCGCCTCTTCCACCTATCCGCTGGACATTTTTCCGGCGCGCCGCATCGCGGAAAAACACGGGGCGAAATTGCTCTTCGAGGTCCACGACCTCTGGCCGCTGACGCCGATCCAGATCGGCGGCATGTCGCCAACGCATCCCTTCGTCGCGCTCCTGCAATTCGCCGAGAACTACGCTTACCGCAAGTCGGACCGCGTGATATCAATGCTCCCCGGCGCGTTCGAGTACATGCGCGAGCATGGTTTGACGGAGGACAAGTTCCGTTACGTGCCCAACGGCGTCGATCTGGCCGAGTGGGAGGGAAAACATGCCCCCGCTCCCGAGCAACACGCCGAATGTCTGCGATCTTTGAGGAGGGAGAAGCGGTTCATCGTCGGCTACGTCGGCGGGCACCAACCCTCCAACGCCTTGGCCACGTTGCTCGAAGCGGCGGAAATGGTTCACGATTATCCCGTCGCCTTTGTTCTGGTGGGACAAGGTTCGGAAAAGGAAAGGCTTCGGAAGTACGCTTCGGACCGAGCGATTGCAAACGTCGTGTTCTTGCCGCCCGTGCCGAAAAGCAGCGTTCCCGGGCTGTTGGCGGCCATGGACGCATTATTTATTGGCTGGAAAAAAATACCGCTCTACCAATACGGCATCAGTCCCAATAAGCTATTGGACTACATGATGGCGGGCAAACCCGTGATTCACGCCGTCAGTTCGAGCAACGACCTGGTGGCCGACAGCGGCTGCGGAATATCTTGCGCGGGCGAGGATTCGCGCGCCGTCGGCGCGGCCGTCTTGCGACTGCTCGATTGCTCGGACGCCGAGCGAGCCGCCATGGGCCAACGAGGAAAAGACTATGTCATCGGCCATCATCAATATTCTTTTTTGGCCGAGCAATATTTGAAGGCGATCGAATGAATGAAAAAATACCGCCCGCCGTTCATAATGAAGGCGATCTACGCGGGGAGGAACTACGAGTAGCCGAAGCCTATGAGCGGCGAAAGACTATTTTTCACACCAGCCGGTATACCGTATTTTCTCCCGCCAATCTTCTTGCCTTGCAGGAACTTGAACGGGGTGTGATACATTTGCTGAAACGACAAGGCCTCAATTCCCTGCAAGACATCAGCATTTTTGACGTAGGCTGCGGAGCGGGAGGATGGTTGCGCCGCTTCGTATGCTGGGGCGCGCAACCGGAAAATCTCGCCGGCGTCGACTTGTTGCCCGACCGCGTGGAAAGTGCGGCAAAATTATGCGCTCCAGGCACCAACGTGCGTTGCGGCAACGCCGCCGCGCTGGACGTCCCCGATGCGTCCTACGATCTCGTTCTCCAATTCACGCTCTTTACCTCCGTGCTGAACGACGACGTAAAACGGCGGATCGCCGCGGAAATGCTGAGAATCCTCAAGCCGACCGGCACGATCTTATGGTACGATTTCTTCGTCAACAATCCGCGCAATCCGGACGTCCGCGGAGTGAAACGGGGAGAAATCAGGCGACTTTTTCCCGGTTGTCGCATCAAATTGCGGAGAGTCACGCTTGCGCCGCCGCTGGCACGTAGATTGGCGACTTACGCCAGCCCCCTGTGTCGTTTGCTTTCCCGGATTCCGCTCCTCTGCACTCACTACTTGGGCACGATCAACAAGACATCCGAGTATGCCAAAACGCGTCCTTGATTTTCTGGCGGCCGGTTTGGGGATATTTCTTCTCTCACCGTTGTTGTTCGTGACGGCCGCGCTGGTCAAGCTCACTTCGCGCGGTCCGGTTCTGTTCCGCCAGCAGCGGACCGGCCGCGGCGGAAAACAGTTCTACATCCTCAAGTTCCGCACGATGGTCGCCGACGCGCCGGAAAAAGGCGGGCAAATCACCTTCGGCGCCGATCCCAGAATCACCCCGGTCGGAAGAATCTTGCGAAAGACTAAAATAGACGAACTGCCGCAGTTGTTCAACGTGCTGCGGGGAGACATGGGCCTCGTCGGCCCCAGGCCGGAAGTGAGAAAATACGTCGATATGTTCGCCGACGATTACCGGGAAATTCTCCGCGTCCGCCCTGGGATCACCGACCTGGCCTCGGTCAAGTTCCGCGACGAGGCGGCAATTCTCGGCGCGGCCGCCGACCCCGAGCGGGAATACGTCGAACGGGTGCTGCCCGAAAAAATCCGCCTGGCAAAGGAATATGTCCGACGCCAATCGCTTCTTTTCGACATTTGGATTATATTTGGTACTTTGTATTATCTTGCCACGGACGCGTTGATTAAACGCGATAAAGCCACGGAGTAGTATTTAGAAAATGACCGACAACCGGCAATCTTCACTCAATGTCCCTTTTTTTCGCCCCTCGATCGGCGAGGACGAGATAGGCGAGGTCGTCGATTGTCTTCGTTCGGGCTGGCTGACGACCGGTCCGCGCACGAAGCAATTCGAGACGGATTTCGCCCGACAAGTTGGCGCAGAACACGCCGTGGCGGTCAATTCTTGCACCGCCGCGCTGCACCTGGCCGTCGAGGCGTTGGAACTCGGGCCCGGCCAGGCCGTGCTCGTGCCCGTCATGACCTTTGCCTCCACGGCCGAGGTAATCCGCTACCAAAACGCCGTGCCCTTGCTGGTCGATTGCGATCCGATCACGCTGAACATGGACCTCGAAGACGCCGCGCGAAAGGTTGAACAACTCCGCCAGGGCAAAACCCCCTTGGACCCTTCGCTCAGTGTGGTCGGAATCATTCCGGTCCACGTCGGCGGACTGATGATGGACATGGACGAGGTTCGTCGATTCGCCGACCGGCACGGGTTGTGGATCGTCGAGGACGGTGCCCATGCCCTTCCGGCGGCGTATCGAACTAGTGGTCAGTGGCCGGTGGCCAAGGGCCAGAGGCCGGAGGTCGAAGGTCAGAAGTCGGCGGGTGGAGGAAACAAGCAAATTCCCAACCCCCAGCCCCCAACCCCCAGCTCCCATATCTGGCGTCGTTGCGGCGAGAACACCGCCGCGGTCTCTTGTTTCTCGTTCTACGCCAACAAGACGATAACCACCGGCGAAGGAGGCATGGCCGTTACCGACGACGAGCAACTCGCCTCGCGGATGAGGCAAATGTCGCTGCACGGATTGTCGCACGACGCCTGGAAGCGGTTCGCCGGCAACAATCCCTGGGACTATAAAATCTCCGCACCGGGCTACAAGTACAACATGACCGACATCGCCGCCGCGATCGGTTTGCACCAACTCGCTCGGTCCGAGGATTTGCGGCTCGAACGGGAGAAGATAGCCCGTTTCTATCGCGCGGAATTGGCCGATCTGGATCAAATCGAGTTGCCTCCCGATCCACCCGACCGCATTCATTCCTGGCACCTGTTTCCGATCCGCTTGCGTTTGGAGCGGCTTTCCATCGAGCGAAACGAATTCATGGAGCGGTTGCGGGCGCTCGGCGTCGGCTGCTCGGTCCACTGGCGCCCGTTGCATTTGCACCCGTACTATGAAGAGACCTACGCTTGGGAGGCGGAGCACCTTCCGGTCGCCTCCGAGCAATGGACGAGGCTGGTGAGCTTGCCCTTGTTTCCCGGGATGAACGAGGAAGAGTATCGCCATGTAACTGACGCGGTCCGCAAGCTTTGCGAGAAAAATTGCAGATGAACCGACCACTTGAAAAAAAACCTCTCTGGCCGGATGGCAAGCGATTTGCCTTCACGGTGTTCGACGAGACGGACGCGGGAACTTGCGCCAATCTGCGCGACGTTTATGCCTTGCTGGATGATCTGGGGATGCAAACCACCAAGTCGTGTTGGGTCAAGCACGGCGATCCGACAAAGGGAAAGTATTGCGGAGAGACGCTCGACGACGAACCGTATCGCAAGTGGGTGTTGGAACTCCAGAAAAAAGGATTCGAGATCGGCTGGCACGGCGTTACGTGGCACTCCGCCGGCCGCCGCGAAATAGCCGAATCGCTCGATCGATTCTCCGAAGTCGTCGGCCACGATCCGATGACGGCCGCGAATCATACCGGCGTGAGCGAGTCGATCTATTGGGGAGACGCCAGACTGACCGGCTGGCGGAGACCCTTGTATAATTGCCTTACGCGCTTCCACAACCGGGGCATATTCCGCGGCCACGTCGACGGCGACGAGTTTTTTTGGGGCGATCTCTGCAAGGAACGCATCAAGTACTTCAGGAACTTCGTATTCAAGGACATCAACTCGCTGAAGGCTTGCCCCTTCATGCCGTATCACGATCCGCTCAAACCTTATGTAAACTATTGGTTCGGCGGGTCCGACGGCCACGACGTCGACGCCTTCAACCGTTGCATAAGAGAAATCAATCAGGACCGTCTGGAGGAGGAAGGCGGCGCCTGCATAATGTATACTCACTTCGCCAGCGGTTTTTTCGCCGACGGCGGATTGAATCCCCGTTTTCGCGAATTGATGATTCGCTTGTCAAAAAAAGGCGGATGGTTCGTGCCGGTCGCGGAGTTGTTGGATTATCTGCTGCGGTCCGATAGCGACCGCAATCTTACCGACGACCAGCGCCGGCGGCTGGAGCGAAAGTGGCTGTGGGAAAAGATGTTCACGGGGACGACTTGAAGACCCTTTCGCGCCGCTGCTGACGGCGGTTGCATATCGAGCGATGGGAGAGCTATTTTTCACTTCGACTTTGGACCATGCATACCGGGAAGACCTGGAGGCGTTGTTCTGCCACAACGGCAACCAAAAGAGGATGATCGACGCCATCCTCGCGGCCATCGAACGCTACGGAACGCCGACCGTCTCAACCGTCGGGGGCCGGCTTTGGATAACCTTCGATTCGGGGATCGAGGCCCAATCCCTGTTCGTTCTGGAAAAAGCCGATTCCAAAGTCGAGCTTGTCGGCGTGGTCGTCTATACGCGCGAAGACGAAGAACTGGTTGTAATTTTCACCGCCGTCCGCGAAGACCGCACGCGCGGCGGAACCAGAAACCGCGGGGCGCTGTTGCTGCGCATGGTCGACGAGGTGCGGAGCATAGGCCATCGCATAAAAGGAATAACGTCGATTTCCGTGTTTGCGGACAGGAAAACCCCGCTGCGAATGTCGCTCGGAACGGCGAAAGACAGAACCTGACCGGAGTTGCGAATTACCGTGTTCCGTCACGGGCATTTCAGCGTTTTTGGGCAACATATACGACGTATAATACTTAGTATCTGTTGCGGAAAGTCAGTCCATTGAAGGATGCGTGCTTGCACGCACCGAATTTTGCGAGAAAACTCCCCTGGTGCGTGCAAGCACGCGCCCTACTTGATGGTTCCGCAACAGAAACTACTTAGTTGGCGCGGATCCGCCTTCCCACGCGCGGAAACGCGATTTGCAGTTTTTCACGCATCACTGGTTGCATTGTGCCAAACCGACGGCTAAAAGAACGGATATGCCGGTATGAACGAAGACCTAAAGCAACGAATTGCGGATGAATTGAACGTGGACCCCGCCGAGCTTGCCGGCGACACGGTGTTGGAGGAATCGGAATACTGGGATTCCGTGACGGTGCTGACGATGATGTTCATTATCGGCGACGCCGTGGGCAAGGAAATCACGCCGGACGACATGGCCAATCTTCGCACATTCGGCGACATCGAGAAGTTGGTGGAGTCCAAGATCGGTTGAGGGAGACCAAGATGCGAGCCACCTCCACTATCCGCGCCATTGCCCACGCGCTGCCCGCCACGTGCTTGACGTATGAAGAGCTTGCGAAACGATTCGGGGAAAAGCAAGTCGCCTCGATTTTCAGGATGTCGGGGATTCGCAATCGGCGGGTGGTCGCCTCCGGTCAATGCGCTTCGGACCTGGCGGCGGCGGCGGCGCGGAGGCTGTTCGAGCGCGCGGGAGTGGACCCGAGCGGGATCGACGCCTTGATATTCGTTTCCCAGACGCCGGACCATCGAACGCCCGCCACGGCGTGCAAACTGCAAAACGACTTGGGATTGCCGGAACGATGCTCGACCTTTGACATGACCCAGGCGTGCGCATCGTTTATTTTCGGCTTGCAGGTTGCTCATTCCATGGTCGTCGCCGAGACGGCCCATCGGGTATTGCTGCTCAACGGCGACGCCCTCAGCACGCTAATCAATCCCAACGACCGCGGGCTGGCGACGCTGCACGGGGACGGGGCGGCGGCGACGCTGGTCGAGCCGCTGGACGCCGGGGCCGGAGGCATCGAGTTCTTCGAGGTCGGCGTGCAGGGCAAGGATTTCGATAGGCTGCTCGTGCCGGCCGGCGGCGCCCGGCTTCCCAGCGGACCGGAAACTCGCGTCGAGGAAACCGACGAGGCCGGCTGCGTCCGCAGCAAAGAGCAGTTGTTCATGGACGGCCCGGCCATCTTTCATTTCGTGCTCTACAAGATCAAGGATTTTCTAAAAGAACTGTTGCAGCGAAGGAAGCTATCGATCGACGACTATGATCTCGTCCTCTTCCATCAGGCAAACAAGACGATGGTGGACTTGCTCTACAAGAATCTTGATGTTCCCGCCGAGAAGAGATACTATTACCTTGAAGACGTGGGAAACAGCAGCGGCGCTTCATTGCCGTCGTTGTTGGCACAGGCGTGGCGGGAGGGGAAAGTTGCCCCCGGCAGCCGAACATTGCTCTGTTCTTTTGGAGGAGGGCTTTCCTGGGGCGCCGTTTCCTTGCGATGGCCCGCCGACGCCGACGCCGCCGTGGAAGGCGAGGTGGACGTTGGCTGCGGCGAATAATCGATTCGCCGCACGCCGGAGTATTTTTCCCGGAAGATAAGTTGGAATGGACTTGACTCTTCACCATGTGGGGATATTGACCGCCGACATCGCGCAATCGGCCGCCCAATATGCGGAACGCTTCGGCTATCGCGTTTGCAGCGAGATAATCCACGATCCCGCGCAAACCGCCCGCGTGCAGTTTTTGTCTCTGGCCGATTCGGCTCCCTTCGTCGAATTGGTGACCCCCGACGGCCCAAAAAGCAAATTGAGCAACGCGTTGAAAAAAGGGGGCGGACTCAATCATCTCTGTTACCTCGCTCCGGCAATCGAGGAAGAATGTCGCCGCATGAGGGAACTCGGCATGTTGCTCTTGCAATCGCCGGTCGAGGCCGCGGCGTTTCCCGGCCGGCGCATCGCCTGGCTGATGGGCCGCGACGGCATCCCCATCGAATTGTTGGAGCCGGGACAAGGAGCGTTGTAAGAACGTGTTTTGAAATTGAAATACATGTCCCCTCTCCCAATGTGAGAGGGTTAGAGTGACAGGGGACTGTCCCGATTTTCGCGGTTCACCGCGAAAATGGGACTGTCCCCCTCGGCGGTGAAGGGGACAGGCACATTTTTCGCCC
>JAFGLH010000068.1 GCA_016928165.1 Pirellulales bacterium
CACCTGCTGCGGCTGATGCCCCAAGCGTGGCTGCGGACCGACAAGCAGGCCCGCTTCGAGAAAGTGCCGACGGAGTTCGGCGTGGTCAATCTGACCACCGGATTGAGCGCCGACGGCCGGGAATTGCGGGTAACGTTTACGCCGAAGTTCGAGTACCGGCCCAAGCGGATTATTCTGCACGTCCCGCCGGTCGAAGGATTGACCTCGGTCCGACTGAACGGCAAGCCGCTCGACTGGGGCGGCAAATCGCCAATCATGCTCGATTAGGTCCGCCACGCCAGCGAAGCACAATGAATCCGTCAGTCGAAGTCCTTCCCGGTCTCCACAATCGGCGACCCCGTATCCGCATCGAAAAGCCTGTGGAAAAATACGGCCGAAAAAGTGTCGCGATTAGATTACCCGGACCTCCACGTTATGGGGGGCAAAAAGCAAAATACCAGTGACCGCGTGCAAATTCCCCACCATTTTGCTGTGCTTCTTAATTCCCGTGTATTACCACATTTTATGTGGCAATCCACATGACTCGTCATCCCTCAATAGAGGGTCTATCGACGCGAGGAGCCTCTTCGGAAATAAATAATCGTTCCTCAAGTTGGGTCGTCGAAAACTCGAAAACTTCTACAAAATAAGCAATTTTTCGATACCGATTGCTTGACAGCATTTATCGCCTTGATACAATCAGGAGAGTGAGGGAGATTGTATGGGTTGAGTATATAGGGTGGTGGTTCTTTTCACTAGTAGATCAATCATAACAATCGGGCATAAACGCCCAGGAGGCAGCGGTGAGGACGTACAATTCGCTCAAGCGCCGTTCTTATGGCGCATCGCGCGCTTATGCCCGTGCATTTCTTTTTTTCTTTAGCGCGTTTCTTGTGTTGTCTTTTTCCGCGAGCTTCTCTTCCGCGGAGTACATTGCCGATCTGCAAATACATCACGGAAATCCCAACATTCTTTGGGATACTCAGAGTTACACCATCCAGCAGGTTATCGACGAGGGCGGGTATATTGTCGGGGACAAACTCTTCCGTTATTTCGACGTGACGCCGTCCGGCACGTTCACGTCCATGGGGCCGGATGCATCGGAGATCACGGTCACGGCCGTTAAGATCAACGGCGACTACGGCCTAAAGTTCAACGGCTTATGGATGGCGGCGGGCGGCGAGAAATGCGATTCCACAATCCAATTCCAAGCGGTCATTTTGCCCGAGTTTGTGGACGAGGGCTATCGTTTCCACGACAACTGGCTGTGGATGACGGCACCCGGTGAATCGGGGACGACCGATGGCAAGGTGTCCATCTCCGAAGTCCTCTATGACGGCGACCCAAGCGATCCGAACAGCAATCCGATTAAGTTCAAATACGTGTATTACAACAACGAAAATGATAACTCTCTTGATGATTACGAGACTTTCGACCCGCGTACGGAACTTTGGGTCGTTAAGGACGTCGGCGTTGACGGCGGTACGGAAGCCGGATCCATCAGCGTGAGTGAATTCTATCAAACATTCAGCCAGATACCCGAGCCGAGCACGCTTGCTTTACTTGCCTTCGGTTCGATCGGACTGTTCGCCTACGCCCGGCGAAAGCGGCGCTGATCCCTAATTGCATGCAACTCAAACGGCAAGCCCGCGCCCCTGGGTTTGTCGTTTTTTCTTTCTTGACATGAATACGCTTTTCTTGTTCACCGGCCGAGGGCAATGCCGCTTTATGACTTTTTCTTCGGTCTGCGGTGGTCGCGGCGTGAGATTTCGTCGCGGAGCCGGGCGGCCCGCTCGAATTCCTCGGCCGCCACCGCCTCGCTAAGTTGCTCGGCCAGCGTCTTGCCCACATGGTACTCCTGACGGAGCGACTCTTTCATCGCGCCCAATTGCCCGACAAGCTCGTCCTGATCGAACTGATTCTCGGCGTCGAACTTGACGAATACCTCTCGCATTTGTTCGAGTCCCTGGTTGATGGTCTCGATGGCCTTCTCCGCGCCGGAACGTTCCAGCGCCAGCATCGCCGCCGCCTGGATGCGATGGAATAGCACGAACAAGCGATACTGCTCGTGCGAGAGGGTCCATTGTTCGTTGGGCGAATGTTCGGCCACGAAATCCATCAAGGCCAGGATGTGATCGGCGTCGGCCAAGGCCCGAGCGAACATTCGCAGCGCCAGACAACATATCCGCCGATGATAAAATTGCAGAAATTCGCGGTCGATCTCGATGCATTGCGCTTCGGAAAGAGCGAACGAATCGCCTTGAGCAAGCGCCAAATCCTCCAGCCATTCGAGGCAGGTTTTGGCCCCTCCGGGGTGTTCGCCGTCGGGGCGGCCGGTCGTTTCCATTTGCAGCAATCCCATCTCAATCCGCATCTGGAGCACCTCCCGGCCATCGCCGGCGCGGACCAGCCGAGCGGAAATGACACCCGGTTTGAACGGCCAATCGTGTAGGATTGCGTCGATGTCGTGGATTTCAGGTTGAGGTTGATCGGACATAAGCGAAATTATATCACTCCGTGCCGCTTGACGACAGGAGTACCCTTTCAACATTTCTTGAATGTAGCCGTAGGACGACTGTAGACCGTAGGCCAGTTACCCCGTTCCCGCCAGGATCATTTTCTACGGGGGTCGCTATGTCAGGTACGGGGTTCCCGACCTGCCGAGGCAAACATTTCAGGCCGGCGAAGAATTAGCTGGAGACGCGAATCAGCAACAATCGGGATCGGGGCCGCGGCGTTGAATTTTTTTCCGCGCGTGTCGCCGCTTGTGCTCGATCCGGCGTCGCACTGAAGCCCGCGTGGGACGGGTGGTTTTCCGGCTTTTTACCGGTTTTGCCGCCTCGACCAGCATCAGGCGGAGTTTCTCCAAGCAATCAGCCGTGTTGCGGCCGGCGTCGCGGAACCGCTGGCTGGCGATCAGCAGGTCTCCATCGGATGTGATGCGACGCGGGTATTTTTCTTTCAGCCGCTTAAGCACCGATTCGGGCAAACTCGAACTGGCCGTTGCTCGCCAACGGAGCAGCGCCTTGGTGTTCAGTTTATTGACGTTTTGCCCGCCAGGCCCGCTGCTGCGCGAGTACGTGAATTCAAACTCGCGCAGTGGAATGCGAAGTTGGTTGGCGATGATGAGCATGGCTGATTAATGTTCGACGGCCGGCGGGTAGATCGGGCCGTACCCGACGTCGTTGGTGTTGATTGTCGGGCACGGCCCGACCTAGGCACTACTCACTATCGTTTCAAACGCCTCCTTGGCATGCTCCAACAGCGCGGGATACTCGAACGTCTCGAACTCCTCGCCGAGCAGTTCCACGTCGTAAAATCCGTCGTATCCGGCGGTCTTCAGCGCGGCGACTATCTCGCTGAGCGGGACGATCCCTTCACCCAACCGGCAGCGGTTTTGTTCCCCGTCGGGCGGCCGCCGTCCATCGCCGAGTTGAACCAATGCGATCCAGGGCGCCGCTTGCTCGATTCGCCCGGCCAATCCGCCGTCCAGACCGAGGTGATAGGTATCCAGCATCATTTTGACGTTGGGATGGCCGATGCCTTCGAGCAGCCCAATCGCGTCGTCCAGCGAATTGATGAAAGTCCACTGCGCTGCGCAGCGCGCATGCATCGGTTCGACGGCCAGAACCACGCCCAGTTCGGCAGCCAGCGGCGCCAGCTCGATCAACGCCTCTTGAGTAAGCCGTCGGGCGTGATTATGGGTGTGTCCGGCGCGTGGCCCGCTTAAAACCGCCAACGTGGCGCAATCCAACGCGGCGGCCGATCGGATGGCGTCCTCGGCGTCTTCCACGCTCTCGCGATAGCTGCGGCCGTCGCTGCCGGTGAACCCGCCGGCCCAAAACAGGTGCGACACTTGCAGACCATGGTTGCGTAAGATGTCTCTAGCGTTGGACACACCGCAGTCGGAGAGTTTATGGCGCCAAATACCGACGGCGGGCACGCTGGCGGCCGCATACCGCGCCGCGTCCTCTTCCAAAGACCATCGAAATGTGGTCGTTTCGCTGATCGAGAGCGTCGCCATCCGTGTCCTCGCGGGGGTAGCCTAATATCGTCAGCACATCCCCTTCATTTTGCGTCCGTCGAGGCCTCGCGCGCCTTTTCTTTAGGTTCGAGGTCCCAGGCGACCAGCCAGCGGGTATCGACCGGCGCCAGGGCAAGATCGTCGCGGAGCCGCCGGAGAAGGTCCGGCATGTGTCCGGCGCCGTAAAAAATGGCGATCTTCTTCTTGCCGGCTTCGATTTCTTTTTTCAGCGCTTCGACTGCCACGCGGTTGCGGCCGGAGATCAAAGTCGATCCGGCAAGCCCCTCCATTGCCGCAAACGCGGCGTCGCCATCGGTAAATTGTTCGGCGAGGAGACGTTTCAACGCCAAGGCGCGGTCCTTATCGAACAGCGCCGCCAACAATTGCACGTCCGAAGCGGTGGACTGACCTTGCTTCGAAAGGGCGTATCCCAACATCCGCGATAGCAGGGTAAGGGCACTTTCGCCCTTCTCTTTCATGGAACGGGCAAGTTCTTCGGGAGACATGTCGGCATGCACCATGTTCTTCCGAGTGTAGTCAATCCCGTTCAGTTGATACTCCAATTCCAAAAGCTCTTTCATTCCGTTCTGCAGAAGCGATATTGGATGTTTCCCCGACGGGCTTCCCGGAGGAGGCTTTTCGGCCCCTTCGGGGGCCACCAACTCGTAGAGCACCGCGTCGTATCGACCGAACTCGCGGTTCAAATTTCGATAGTATTCGGCGTCGGCAACGTGAACGGCGGCCACAAGGTCCACGGAAATTTTACGGTCGTCTCCCTCGGCGGGCGCGCAACGGACGATAGCCGTCTCCAGGGACAATGGGCTATCGGACCGGTCGCGTTGAAGACGCATGAAACGGGGCTTCGAGTCTTCGTCGGCTGGTTTGGACTGGGCAGGCTCGGCCGCCAAAGACATGCCGCTGAGATGCAGCAGTATCAGCAGAGCGGCATATCTCGTATAATAACGTATTTTCATTTTGTCGGTTTCGCGTATGCCGAAAATATGGAATCGAAAGTATCCCGAAAAGTATAACTGCGGCAAAATATCAGGGAACATTAACAAACATGCCGTGTGGACGACATCGCTGATCGTGCAGACAACCACAAGCACGGCCGCCGGAAGTTGTGGATAAGCGCACGTCCTCCTTAACAAGTATAGGCCGGAAATGTAATTATTAAGAAAACGCCCTTGTATTTGTCGAGTAATTGTACATACTAACAACATCTCCGTGGGGCGAAAGCCCTATCGGACGGGCTTCTGCAGGTTCCTGCCCCACCTGTGGAGGCCTTTTTTATTTCCCTCCGCCACTCCGTAAGCAGTCGGGAAACAAGAATCGCCAAAAAGGAACAGGCACAATTTCCAGACCTAAAGGCAAGGAAAATGTGCCAGGCCCCCGCCCATTGACCTTCGTGATTAGTCTTAGTATGCGGACATAATTTCGTCGACGGCATCGTCCGAGGAATCGTCCTCATCGTCGTCGACCCAATCCAAATTCAGCGTGAACGATCCGGGGAGTGCAGAGACGTTCCCGAGCAGATCCACGGCGGTAATGACGTAGTCGTGCACGCCGGCCTCAAGATCGGCCAACGGCTTCGTGTAGATCACTCCCGAGTTAGCGGCCCACGGTCCATTGGCCGAATAGAGGACGTCGTCGATGGTGATCGAGGAGCTTTTCAATCCGTCGGGATCGA
>JAFGLH010000069.1 GCA_016928165.1 Pirellulales bacterium
CATGGGGGAAATCGCGCAAACAAGTCAAGGCGTTTTATGGCCGCAAGCCCTCACCCTAGCCCTCTCCCGGAGGGAGAGGGGACTTTCGTTTTCGAATTTGCAAAAGTTCAGTTAGTTGATAGGCCGGGTAGAGACCCGGCATTTGATTAACGCCAGGCATCCAACCCGGCCTACTTTTTACGCCATGACGGCAAACGGCAGTGAATCAACTTGGAGGTTCTGGGCGCCGCTGGCGCTGGTGATCGCGGCGGTCATGTTCTTCGCCCCGCTGGGGATCGGCTTTCCCCTGCTGGACCCGGACGAGGGGCTTCATGCGGGCATCGCCCGGGAGATGGTCGAGCGGGGCGACTGGGTCACGCCCCGTTTCCTCGGCGAGCCGTTTCTGGACAAGCCGATCCTTTATTTTTGGGCCGAGGCGGCCTCGTTGAAACTTTTCGGCTTCAACGAGGCGGCTGTGCGGCTGCCGGGGCTGATGTTCGGCTTGCTCGGCGCGGCGACCACAGGTCTTTTGGCCTGGCGATTGTTCGGTGCTTCGACGGGCTGGATCGCCGGCATCCTTTACGCCACCACCATCCTTCCCACCGCGTTGGCCCAGGCCGCCACCCACGACGTTGCGCTGGTCCCTTGGATCAATCTTGCCGTACTATTGCTGTGGGAATCGCAACGGGGCGGAAAAGAAAAAACTATCCTTTGCATTGTCGGGGCGGGGTTTTTTGTCGGTCTCTCGGTCCTCACGAAGGGATTGACCGGCGTGGCGGTCGTCGGGTTGACCTATGGCGGATACCGCGTACTCACGCGACGAATCGATCTGGCCCTGGTCGTACAAGGGGTTGTAGTATTGACGGTGGCCGCCTTGGTCGCCGCGCCGTGGTACATCGCGTTGGAAATCGAAAATCCGGGATACCTCCACTATTACTTTGTCGAACGGCACTTGCTCGGCGCGGCCACCGAATCGCAGCCGCACGGCAATCAGCCCTGGTGGTACTATTTTCCCCTGCTGCTCGGCGGCGGTTTGCCGTGGATCGGATATTTGCCTGTATTGTGGAGGAAAAAAGGGACTAGGGACCAGGGGTCAGAGACGGGCGCGAAGCCGCAGGCGGCCAATCCTTCCTCGTTCCCCCCCCCTTGCCCCTCGACCTTGCTGTGGTTCTGGCTGATCGGCTGGGTGCTGTTCCTGACGCTGGTTCGTTCCAAGCTGGTTACATATCTTTGGCCGGCCTTTCCGCCGCTGGCGATTTTGGCGGCGACGGTTTGGTTGCGGTTGATCAACGGATCGCTCGGCGAGGCCGCGCGGCGATCTTTCGCCCGGACTTTCGTCTGGTCTTCCTGGAGCGGCCCACTCGTTCTTCCGGCGGCCGTGCTGGCCATTCAGTTGTTGTTGCGAGTACGATTTCCCTGGCCGGTTTGGGCGGTGACGGCGATCGTAGCCGCCGCGGCGCCGTTGCCGTTGATCCCCTGGCGAGCCGGCCGCCCTCGGGCCGCCTTGGGCACGGTCGCCCTGTCGCTTGCCGCACAGTTTACCGTGATAATGTGGCTGGTGTTGCCGCAGGTGGCCGATCGCTTCTCCGCCCGCGACCTGGCCGAACATTTCAACCGCGAGGGGGCGTTCCCGCAACATTTGTTTGTCGTCGAGGAGCGGATCGGCTCGGTGGTTTTCTATTTAGACCCGCAAATCCGCAGCGGGTTGACGCCGGATAGATTGCAGCGACTATCTTTCGAAGAGCCGCCGCAACTGGCGCCGGCAGACGCGGTCGCCTTTCCGTTGTGGAGGTTTGATCGGAAAGCAAGCGGGTTGGACTTCGACTTCCACGACGAGCCATGCGAAACGGCCGGGCGATACCGGCTGTATCGAATTACAGAGCCTCGACCGGCGGTCGCGCCCGAATAACACACGTCACTCTCGCCCCCACCACCGTTCCAGACGGTCGAGCCAGCCGGGCAACAAGCCGACGCGCAGAAACAGCGCGCCGATCAGCGCGCCGACCGCCGCCCCGACCAGCACGTCGCTCGGATAATGCACTCCGGAGACGATCCGCTGCAATCCGACCATTACGGCCAGCAGCGCGAAGAGAAAGCGACCTTGAGGGTAGAGCCAGATCAAGACGGCCGCCAGTCCGAAGGCCGTGGCCGTGTGGGCCGAGGGAAAGCTCTGTTGACCGCCGCACCCGCTGCACAGGGGAAACCAGTGATGGAACGTTTCCCAGACATTGTTTGTCGCGGGCAAGTGGTGGTAGGGGCGGAATCGCATGACGAGCAGCTTCAGCAAATCGGCCGCGCCGCCGGCGGCTAGTGCGCAGCCCAACACTCTAGGAATGGCCCAGCGGCGGGCACGATCGAGCTGATGCAGCGCCAGGACGATCAGCAACACGCCCAAGGCGTGCCCGAAAGGCTCGAAGGCGTCCAGACAGCGGCGATAACTTAGCCAATCCGGGGAGTGGAAAAACCTCGCCGTCGGCACGTCCACGGCCAGCGCCGCCACGGCGGCCAACGTCAGGACTGCGGGCAAGATGAAGTATCGGCGGCTTCGGCGGGAATCGGTCATTTTTCGGCGGAAAAACTGGTGTTGGCCCGGGGCGTTGGATGCTCTAAAGTGTGTCTCATTAAACGTTTCCGCCAGTGATGTCAAGACCAGCCGACCGGACAGATGAGCCAACCTCTTCGCTATCAGCTTTGGATTGCGGCCGCGGCGGGGGTAATATTCTTCACCAATCTCTGGGCCACGGGACTCTGGGACATGGACGAGGCGCTCTATGCGTCCTGTGCACGGGAGATGCACCAACGGGACAATTTGGTCGTCCCTTGGTTCAACGGCCGGATGTTTCCCGAAAAGCCGCCGCTTATGTTCTGGACGATGATCGCCGGTTTCGATCTGTTCGGCGTCAACGAGTTCGGCGCTCGGTTCTTTTCGGCCGTGATGGGGGTCGCCACCGCCCTGATCGCTTTCCATATTGGCCGGCTGTGGTTTAACGCGAGGGTCGGTTTCTGGACGGGATTGATAACCGCCTCGACGATCGTCTTCACCGTCTCGGCCCGGGCCGCCACGGTAGATTCCGCGCTGACCTTCGTCACCGCAGCGGCGATGCTGATGTTTGTTTTGGCGAAGGGGCCAGGGGCCAGGGATCAGGAACCAGGGGATGAAAGGCCGGCCGCTTCAGCAGCCGGTGAAACTGGAATCTTGAATCCACTCCGCCGGGATTACGCAATCCTGATGTACGCCTTCATCGGTCTGGCCGTGTTGGCCAAGGGGCCGGTCGGAATGGCGCTGCCGCTGGCCGCGATCGGATTGTACGTGCTTATCGAGGGAGGCTGGCGGAGGGCGTTCCGCTCCGCCTGGGAAATGCGCCCCTTGACGGCGATTATAGTCATCGGGGCGGTCGCCTTGCCGTGGTATGTGATGGTCGGACTTCAGACCCAAGGCGAGTGGCTGCGAAAGTTTTTCATGGAATTCAATCTTCGCCCCTTCAAACAGCCGATCCTCGGCCACGGCGACGCCGGCTCGCTGCAACAGGTCTGGGCCGCGATAGTCTCGCTGCTATACTATTTCTATCACGTTCCGGCCATTTTTTTCGGCTTTTTCCCCTGGTCGATTTTTCTCGGTCCGACGTTGATATACACCATTCAAAGCATCCGCCGCAAACCCTCGCCCCTTGTCCCTCGCCCCTCGCCCCTCTATGGTTGCCTGTTTGCGACGTGCTGGTTCGGCGTGTGGTTGGTCTTCTGGTCGGTCTGCAAGACGAAGCTGCCCCACTACCTGCTGCCGGCCTATCCGGCGTTGGCTTTGCTGACCGCCTGCTGGATCGACCGCTGGTTGGAAGAAAAAAAGAGGTCGGGGGTTTTTTCTCTCCGTTGGCTGCGCAGCGCCTGGCTGTCCGCGATACTCGCCGGATTGGGAATCGTCATAGCCGTCCCGATCGCGGCCCATTACTATTTGCCCGGCGAGGCGATAATCGGGTTAATTGGACTGATACCGATTGGCGGCGGCGCGTGGTGCTGGCGGTTGACCGCGCAGGAAAAACGTCAACAAGCAATGTGCGTTTACGCCGTCATGTCGGCGCTCTTGTTGACGGCCACGTTCGGCTTCGCCGCGTTGCGCGTGGATCGCCATCAAAACGCCGAGCCGATGATGGACGCCATTCGCGCGGATTGCGGAACGCTCCATCCGCCGATCGCCACGTATCGCTTTTTCCGCGAGAGCACGGTCTATTATTCCGGCCGCCCGGTTACCCGCTGCGAAGGCGATCGGCCGGATGCGCTCTTGGCGTTGCTCGATTTTATTGATGAACACCAAAGGCCATTATACGTCATAACCACCGACCGGCAGGAAGCGGAGATCGAAGAAGCGTTTTCCGGCTGGCTGGAAGTGATTTTTCGCCACCCCCGATTTCTCTCGCCCGGCGAGATGGTCGTCCTCCGTTGCCAGGGCAGGGGCGACGACGGATCGACGAAGCCGGACAACTGAACTCCTTTGGTGGTGAACCGCGCGCGAATCGCGCCCCAGTCGGCGGTTCGCAGCAACCGGCCGCCGACGGCCCGATAGGTCGCCTCGATACCCGCAAAATTCCCTCTCCCGCCGCCGCTGACGATCACCCATCGCGGCCGGCACCATCGGGCCAACTCGGGCGAGTTGCTCTTCCGGCTGCCGTGATGCGGGGCCAAAAGCACCTCGCAGCGCAACGGCTCCTTGGCCAGCAGGTCGTTCAACCCCGGCGGCTCCAAGTCGCCCGTCAACAACAATTTCTTGCCGAAACATTCCACCGCCAGCACGAGGCTGTTGGCGTTGTCCGAGCCGAGCACGCCGCGGCGCGGCGGGTGCAGCACCTCGATCGAGCAGTTGGGGCCGCCCTGCAAGCGGTCTCCGGCGCGGAGCGTCTCCACTTTCACATTGCGGCGTTCGAGCGCCTCGCGCAGTTCCGCCAGCAACGGGTTTGGCTCCTCGAACATGACCGGCGAGACGTAGACCGCGCCAACTGTAAACTTTTCCAACAGTTCCGGCAGGGCGTTGAAGTGATCGGCGTCGGCGTGCGATAGGACCACGGCGTCGACGTGAGTGCGGCCCTCGTGCCAGAGGAACTCGGCGACCGTCCGGGCACAGCCGGCCGGCGATCCGAGTTGCCCGGCGTCGTAGAGCAGCGTCTTGCCCGATGGCAGCTCCAACAGCGCCGCGCAGCCGTGGCCGACGCCGAGAAAGGTGCAATCGAGCCGATTAAACTGTTTGTTTGCGCCCGGTATTCCCGCCGCGACAAAGCCGACGGCGATCCAGCCGGCCAGCAGCCCCGCAAACCAGCGCCGCCGCGGCGGGCGCAGGCGTGGAAAGGCGGCCATCAGTCCCAAGCCGCCATAAAACCCCCACAGCCACCAATCCCCCGGACCGGGAAGCCAAAAATATGGAACTCGCTGGGCGTAATGAATGACCCCCTCCAACAGCCAAAAAAACAGATTGCACGCGCAGCCGAACAAATCCGCCAACGGGGGACAAACCGCTCCGAAAAGAAGCAGGCCGAAGCCGGAAATCAAACTCAGACACATAAACGGCCAGAGCAAAACGTTGAGGACCAAGGCCACGGGCGAAAGGATGTGAAAGCGGGCCATCACCAGCGGCAGCGTCAACAGCCAAATTACCATGCTCGCCGCCGACAGACCGATTATACTGCGCCAAATCTTATGCCGGGTCTTGGAAAACCAGCCGAGATTTTCCATTATCAGCCGCTTTAGGGTGCGGCCCGCATTTTCCTCCTCGTCAAAATGCGGCCGATGCGGAGCAATCCACATCAAACCGGCCACGCACAGAAAAGACAACTGCGGGCCGACCTGAAAAAGATGGGTGGGATTCAACGCCAATACGACCAACGCCGCGGCGGCAAGCGAGTTCAGACTCAGCGCGTAGCGGTTTGAATAGGTCGCCGCGCAGACGATCAGCACCAACACCGTCGCCCTGACGACCGAAGGCCGGGCGTCCACCATCAGCGCGTAAAGCACGATCAATACCGCGATGGCCGTCGGCCCCCAGCGGCGCGGGACCGGCGCGCGGAGGAGGAGATAAAACAACAATCCGGCCAAGATTCCCAGATGCAGGCCGGAAATCGCCAATAAGTGGATCGTGCCGGTGGTCAAAAACGCCCTTTTCCGCTCGGAGTCGATGTCTTCTCGCATGCCCAGCAGCACGGCGGCGGCGAGTTCCGCTTGACGCGGATCGAGATGCCGCCGCAATACGCGGTTCCCGCTTGCCCGCACCCGATCGAGAAAACGCTTCATATACAACCAATTCCCCGATCCGATCACCGACACGCATTGCGGAAAATCCGCGCGCAGGGCGCTCAGTATTCGATCGGAGCGGCGCCATGCGGCGCGATCGAACGAACCAGGATTATACGGCAGGGACGAGGCCGAGAGCTGGGCGAAACAACGGAGCCGGTCGCCTGCCTCGATCCGGGGATCGTCGTCATGCATGATCAACGTCGCTCGGCCCGATACCGGCCGCCATTCCGCCCGGTCTCGAATTGCAACCAGGTCCACCAGCAGGCGCGATCCCTTGAGGGGCGACCATGATTCCATCGAGGGCGGCAGCGCGCGGGGCCGTTCGACGGCGATTGCTTCGACGCATGCCGGCTCGGCCGCGCGTCGGGCAAAAAGGCCCACATCATCCGCCGCGAACAGACTCCAACGGCAGTGGTGCCAAGCCCCGGCCGCCGACGCCGCGGCCGTTAGCAGCGCCACGTTGCAAATAAACGAGACGGCCAACGCCGGAGCGGCGGCTGCACTGGTCGCCGTTGGGACGGCGGTTGCACCGCCATCCCTGATGGATCGGCAACTCAACCGCCGCCCCAACCGTAAAATGGACCAGATCAGCAAGCCGGCGACGGCCGACGCCCACCATGTTTCAATCCGCGGCGGCCAATACCGATCGACGACGATGCCCGCCGCGGCGGCGACCAGTACGATCACCAGCGGATGATAGAGCGCTGCCGGCGCGGGCCGCTTGGCCGCTTCGGAACGTGGGGCAGGCATGGGGGCATTCTGGCACGAAACCGGCGCTCGGGCAAGCGCCCTAGCGGCTCAATATCCCGTCGCATGCCTCGCGAACCATCTCCGTCGTGATGCTTTCCATGTAGATCGGCGGGGCGGCGCGGCGGGCGCGGGTCGGGCCCTCGAAAAACATCTTTTGCAACGCCACGTGGCGGGGGCCATAAGGGCCGTGGCGGGCGGCCGGCCAAGGTCCGTACAGACCCACGCAAGGAGTGTCCACGGCCGCCGCCAGGTGCAACGGGCCG
>JAFGLH010000070.1 GCA_016928165.1 Pirellulales bacterium
CCATGTCTGGTCCTCCTTGACTCAGCAGGACACAAGTTTCGCCATTTTATCCAAACAGATCAATATCAACTTAGCGCTGTAGTACTAGTTTTCACGGTCTTACGACCATCGTGCCGCTCAGACGGCGGATCAAGCGACGCATCTCCAATACGCTTATCGTGGCCAGCACCTGCGGGACGGGCAGGCCGGTCGCAACGATGATCGAGTCGATCGACGTCGCCTCGTTGCCGACCGCCGCGAGGACTTCTTGCTCCCGCTCCTCCAAGAGCAATTCGGCCGGATGATGGACGACCTGGCCGTCGTCGCGAGGGACGGCCTCGACCAGCGGCCCAAGTTCCTCCAACACGTCGTCGGCCGTCTCGACCAGCTTCGCCCCGTCGCGGATCAGCCGGTGGCAGCCGCGCGACGAACGGCTGTCGGCGTTGCCCGGCACGGCGAATACTTCGCGGCCCTGTTCCATGGCGTGCCGGGCGGTAATCAGCGCCCCGCTCCGATCGGCCGCCTCGACAACAATCACACCTAGCGACAGGCCGCTAATCAGGCGGTTTCGCTGCGGGAACAAGCCGGCAACCGGCTCCGTGCCCGGCGGCGATTCGCTCACCAGCGCTCCGTTGCCGATAATCTCCTCGGCCAGCTTGTCGTGTTCCGGCGGATAGATGTTCATCACGCCGGATGCCAGCACGGCGATTGTCCGACCGCCGGCGGCCAAGGCGCCGCGATGGGCCGCCGAGTCGATGCCCCGGGCAAGCCCGCTGACAACGGTCAAGCCTGCTTGGGCCAGCGCCCCGGCCAGCCGCCCGGCCGTCCGCAGACCGTATTGCGTGCCGTGGCGGGTGCCAACGACGGCCACGGCCAGCGCGTCGTCCGCTCTCAACTCGCCGCGTACAAAGAGCGCGCCCGGCGGATCGTGAATTTCTTTCAACGAGCGCGGGTATCGGGAATCGGTCTCGGCGAGAATATCGATCCCACGTTTGCGGCAGAGTTCGATTTCCTTCCGCGCGTCGACCTCGTGGTCGGCGTTGACGATGTTGCGAGCGATTTTCGGCCCCACGCCCGGCACTTGCCGCAGTGCTTCGTCGTTTGCATCGAGCACGGCCCGGGCCGTTCCGAACCGCTCCAGCAGCGCCTTGCGGATTCGCGGCCCGACGCCGGAGACCATCGAAAGGCGCAGCGCGTCGAGTAGATCGTCCGGCATGGAGTCATTGAATGAATTCATGCAACAACTCACAACTGGCCTACTTGCTTTCCAGAACAGCTTGAATTACAGCCGGAGCGACGCCGTCCACAAGTTCCGCCCTCCCCAGTTGATTGGGAAGAACGAATTGCAAACGGCCGCGGGAAGCCTTTTTATCGCGTTTTATTATATCAAGAACTCGTTGTGAATCGACCTCCGGCGGTTCCGTGGGTAGCCCGAACGCATCGAGCAGCGCGCGGAGCCGCCTGGTGAACGAGTCGTCGACGCGATTCAGCCGTTCGGCCATCCGCGCGGCGAGGACCATACCGATCGAAACCGCTTCGCCGTGGAGTAGCATACCGATAGCGCCATCCGCCCTCACCCCCGACCCCTCTCCCGCTTGCGGGAGAGGGGAGTTGCTGTTGCTGGCCGCCCTCACCCCCGACCCCTCTCCCGCTTGCGGGAGAGGGGAGATTAATTCATAAGCATGGCCGAACGTGTGCCCGAAGTTCAACGCGGCCCGCAGCCCCGACTGGTCGCGCTCGTCGCGCTCGACAATTTCGGCCTTCAAGCGGCAACAGCGGGCGACGATCTCCAGCAGCACATCTTCTTCTCGATCCAAAATAGCGGAGGTGTTTTGTTCGAGATACGCGAAAAAATCGGCGTCCAGCGCCGCGCCGTACTTCACCACTTCGGCCAGTCCCGAACGATACTCGCGCTCGGGCAGCGTCGAGAGCGTGGCCACGTCAATCAGAACGCCGGCGGGCTGATGGAACGCCCCGACGATGTTTTTCGCCTCGGGCAGATTGATGCCCGTCTTGCCGCCGACCGAACTATCGACCTGTGCCAAAAGCGACGTGGGGATTTGCAGCAACCGCAGTCCCCGGGCGAAGGTGGCGGCGATAAAGCCGGCCAGGTCGCCGACGACCCCGCCGCCGACGGTCGCCACCACGCTCCGCCGGTCCGCGCCCAGGTCGAGCAGCCCTTGCCAGAGACTCAAGGCGACTTCGGGCGATTTGCTTTCTTCGCCGGGCGGGACCACTATTACATCGACATCTATTTCCCGCTCGCCGATTGATTCGGCCGCGCGCGTGGCGTGGAGCTTATGGACGTTTTCGTCGGTAATCAGCACGACGTGCGACGTTTCAGCCCGCTCGGCGAGGAATTGCCCGAGATGATCGAGATTGCCGCGGCCGATCTCGACGTCGTAGCTCCGCTCGGCGAGGTTGACGCGGATGGATTGCATGGGACTGTGAGGACGAGTTTTGAAATAAAACAATCATTCCCCTCTCCCTTTGGGAGAGGGTTAGGGTGGCGTGATGAAAACGGGGACTGGCTTCGCAATCCCTTGTATTGTTGCGCAACGAAAACCACTACTGATTGCGGCGCCTGTCCCCGTTTTCATCAGCCCAGGGTTAAGGTGAGGGCTGATCGAACAATAGTCGCTCATTTCTTATAACGCAGTTTCCACCGCCTTCACCCCCGACCCCTCTCCCGCGAACGGGAGAGGAGAGTGTTTGTATTTTACGCCCGATCGAAGGAGAACGCCATCACCTCGGCGACGGTTTTCGCGCCGGCTGCGAGCATCGCCAGCCGGTCGAATCCCAACGCCACTCCGACCGCAGAGGGCAGGCCCGCCTCCATCGCCGCCAGCAATCGACTCTCTTCCGGCAGCGGCCCTTTGCCGTCGGCGACGCGCTGGGCATTGACGCGCGAGTTACGCGCGCGAAGCTCGCCGGCATCTAGCAATTCGTGATAGCCGTTGGCCAATTCCACTCCGGCGACAAACAACTCGAACCGCTCGGCGACCGGCGGCCTTCCCTCGTCGCGCCGGATTCGGGCCAAGGCGGCCTGGCCGGCCGGATAATCGAACAGCAGCGTCGGCCGATCGATGCCAAGATTCGGCTGCACGCGCTCGACCATCAATAGATCGAGCCAGCCATCGCGATCATCGAGAGAAAGGCTCTCCGGCGCCTCGACGCCGAGCGCTTTCGCCGCTTTGGCAAGAGTAGTTGCTTCAGCCGTATGCGGATCGACGCCGACGTATCGCTCGAAGGCGTCGCCGTAGCTGATCCGTTCGGCTGCGTATTCTTCTCCCCTCTCCCGCAAGCGGGAAAGGGGCCGGGAATGAGGGCGGCCAACGCTACTTAACAGCGTCTCGCACAACTCCACGGTCAATCGCATCCCCTTGTCCATCCCGTCGCCCGGCTGATACCACTCGATCATCGTGAACTCGGGATTGTGCAACGGGCCGAGTTCCCCCTGGCGAAACACTCGGGCGACCTGATATATCGGTCCGCTGCCGGCGGCCAGCAGGCGCTTCATGTGGAACTCGGGCGAGGTTTGCAGCCAGAGTTTGGGGGCGGGGGGTTGGGGGCTGGGGGCGAAGGGGTCATCGCTTGCGGTTTCGCGCTGACCACTAGCCGCTGGCCACTGGCCGCTGCAATCCGCCCTCACCCCCGGCCCCTCTCCCGCTTGCGGGAGAGGGGAGAGATTGTTTTCCGCCATCTCCGCTTGCGGGAGAGGGGAGCAATGAACGCAAAACGGATCGAGGTGTCGATCGACGACAGTGTCGGTCGAGAGTATCGGTGTTTCGACTTCCAAAAACCCGCGCGAGTCGAAAAACTTCCGAAGCCGTCGGAGCATCTCGGCCCGCAGGCGAAGATTGGGCCAATTGCCCGCGGGACGAAAAACATCTGACATAGACACCAAGGGAGTAGATGTTGCGTGTTGCAAACGGATAACACCTGCAAATATTTTACATGTTGAACAACTCCCCAAGTTCCAGAATCTCTTCTGAATTAAAGGAGTATTCATGACCTTTACGGGCTTTTTCGATCAATTCTTTCATGTTACTTATTGCTTTTTGTTTTATTTTTGGGTTGACCCAGTGTGGATATGGCAATCGTTCGAAATCCTTGCTCTGTATATTCATTGTGTGATTGATTACAGACTTGAGAATCCGGCTGCAGAGAGGCGATAGCGTCCAGGCGAGGATGAAGAACAATTTGTCATGGGCGACGCCGGGACGCAGAAAGCCGCATGGAGAGCCGCTGTCAAGAATATAACCCTCCGGCAGATACCGTGTTTTGAGGCGACTGGAAATCAATTGCCAAGTCAATCCTTCACGCTCAAAATACGGCTGGCCGCCGACTCCTCGTAGATACCAATTTCCGGATTTTTTGAACGTGATTACTGCTTCTCCCTCATTGCGCCAATAAACCATTCGATCCGGTTCTGAATACACGATTTTTGCGTTGCTTTTGTTGTATGGTTTGTAATCGGGGTGAGGCAATTCAATGAATCGAGGGCGCTTCCGCCGTATAACACGAACGCACCGGCGGGTTTCCCCGCTTTGTTCTTGTTTGCGGATTTGCTCCTGTTGTCGAAGCGACAATTTGCCTAACCTCGCTCGCGCCAATTCGCCTTTAAGTGTGATTGGCTCTTCATAATATTCAAATTTATACGGCTCCTCGATGACGCCGTTTTTAACCGAACGGACGAAATACTCGTTTTTTCCTATGGTCATGCCACTAGAGCCGACCATGAAGTCGCCGACGGTCGGGCCTGCAAAGGCCTCTGCCAAGTCGTCACTGATTCCCCAAGAGGCGTTTGCCGTTCGTTCGATGGTTTCGCGATGTACTTTTCGACCGTCGCGGACAACCATTTTAGAACGGCCGTTCCTGCGAAAATCAAGAATTATCATCGGATAGCCAGTTTCCTCGGAAAAATCCGGCAGTTGTTTAATTTCCACGTGGCCTTGGTTCATTAAAAAAGTTCGAAGGCCGCGCATAGTCGGAATCGTTAAAAGCGTATCGCTGCAAATGAACAACAATCGGCCATTCGATTTTAGCCGCTCAACGCACTTAACAATAAAAAAAGCATACGTTTCCTTTTTGATTTTACATCCATAGCGTTCGCCATACTGTCGATCGAGTTCATCCTCGATCGAGGCGTCAAACGTTCCGCCAAACGGCGGATTGCCGATGATAAGATCAAACTGGATGCGGTCGTCCATACCACCAAGGCCCCAACGCCAATCGCCTGAAAAGTCATGCTCGAAGAAGTTTCCACATATAAGATTGTGCTCCTTGGGCAACCCGCCTAGTTCAGCTTCCAGCCGATGGAGGCAGCGCCTGTAGAGTCGGGCGTCCAATTCAACGCCGTAGATGTTTTGCGACAACGTGGCGGCATATTGGTCGGAAATATCGCCGGAGCGCAAATCAACAAACCGTTTGACCAAGGGAACGATGAAAGCGCCGTCTCCGAACGACGGTTCCAGAACGGTCATGTCGCCGTGAAGCTTGATCCGTTCGAGCATTCGTTCCACAATCGGTCCCGGTGTGAGAAATTGTCCAAGCTGCCGTTTCGACGTCCGTTGTCGCTTAGCAATAGTCATGGTGCAAACCGCATTTGGCTCTGGTCGATGCTGTAATTGCCTGCGTTGGTAAATGTTTTGAAAAGTCCCCGCTGTCGCGCAAGCCGCTTTTTGCGATTGTTGAACAGGCTTCGGATTCCTTCCTCGAAACAGGCAAACAATTTCTCGACTTTGGCGGAGACATCGAGTTTTTCCGGTTGAGATCCTCGTTCATGGGCCGCGTAAAAATCGCTTTCACGCAACATAAGCTGTCCGGGGCCGGCGTCGTAGGCCGCATAATCCAACCAATCCAGCAGGTCAATCAAATAGGATTTGTGCTTGATGGGACCGTTCAAATGAAACTTGACGATCAATAGGCAATAGGAATCAATCCAACGCTTGAGAATGTAATCCAACAGCTTTTGCATCGAGACGAGATTCGGCTGGCCCTTCTTGCCTTGCTCGCCGGCTTAAACATTAATAGGATTGTAAATGCCATTGGAACGAATCCACACATCGCCCGTCGAACGTCGCCGAACGCGCCCTCTGGAGTCTGCTTCGTAACGGGTGTCAAACTCGACCTTCAGCAGACTGACCGTCTTGTCATCCACATAATCCGCCATGCGGTGGCCCGGCTCCTTTCCAGTTACCAAGGCGGAAAACGTTGGTTCTCTGACATGTTTGCCCCACCAAGCATCGGTGATCTGGATGATCTTGCTTCCGGTCGCTTTTTCCAGCATGCAGGTCAGTCCTTTGTAAAAAATCGGCCGCAGTCCGCCCTCATTCCTTCACCCGCTCGATGTACGCGCCGGTGCGGGTGTCGATTTTAATCAGGTCGCCGATGTTGACGAACGCCGGACATGGAAACTCGGCGCCGGTGTCTACCTTGCAGGGCTTGGTGACGTTCGTGGCGGTGTTGCCCTTCGCGCCCGGCTCGCAGTACTCGACCCGCAGCACGACGTGGTTGGGCGGGGTCATGCTGATCGGCTGTTTGTTGTAGAGGACGATGTCGCAGTTCATTCCCTCCTTGAGATACTTCCAGGCGTCGTCCACCTGTTCGGCGGTCAGTTCGTATTGTTCGTATGTCTGGTTGTCCATGAAAACGAACTGATCGCCTTGCCTGTAGAGATATTGGGTCTGGATTTCCTCGATTTCGGCGGCCTCGATCGAGTCGCCGCTCTTGTAGGTGCGGTCGAGGACCGTGCCGCGGAGCAGGTTCCGCAACTTGCACTTGTAGAGGGCTTGGCCCTTGCCCGGCTTGACAAAATTGCATTCGATCATGATGTACGGATCGCCGTCCAACTGGACCTTTAGCCCCTTGCGAAAATCGCTTGTGTTGTAGCTTGCCACGACAGTATTTCCCGTTTCACTTTCTGAAGACGATTGGTTGTGGTAGGATTCGCCTTTATGGCGAGTAGTACACTAATTGACAAGAAAAGCGCTGAAATATCAAGTCGGTCGGATTGGCGGACGAGCTTGAGCGAGGCGTGCCGCGACGTGGGGGAATTGTGCCGGATGCTAGGCTTGGACCCCGAGATGGGGGATGTGGCCCGCGCTGCCGACGCCCAATGGCCGCTTTTGGCCCCGCGGCCGTTTCTTGCCCGCATCCGCCCCGGCGACCCGTCAGACCCGCTGCTGTTGCAGATAATGCCGCAAGCGGCCGAAATGGCGTCCGTGCCCGGTTTTTCGACCGATCCGCTCTGGGAGACCCGAGCCAGGTGCGGCCCCGCTTTGCTGCGGAAATATCAGGGCCGAGTCCTGATGGTAGCAGCTGGCCGCTGCGCCGCCCATTGCCGGTTCTGCTTCCGGCGGCATTTTTCTTTCGATTCCCAATCGAGAGAAGCCATTGAAGCGTCAAACGCTGGGGCGGCAGTTGTACTGCCACCCCGAACCAATGGGACCGGCAGTTCAACCACCGCACCAACGGATTTCCCCCCCTCTTGCATTAGGGGTGCGTTGGAGATTGAATCAACTCTACGAACAATCGCATCCGACCCATCGATCCACGAAATTATCCTCAGCGGCGGCGACCCGTTGACGCTATCCGACCGGCAGTTGGGCGAGATGGCCGAGCGGCTGGCCGAAATCCCCCACCTCCGCCGCCTGCGGATACATTCCCGGTTGCCGGTGATGATTCCCCGGCGGGCGACCGGCGGTTTGATCCGCTCGATCCGCGGCGTCCGGCTCTCGACGATCATGGTGGTCCACGTGAACCACCCGGCGGAGATTGACGAGGAGGTCGCCCGGGCGTTCGGGCGATTGATCGACGCCGGCGTGCCGCTGCTCAGCCAGTCGGTATTGTTGCGGGGCGTGAACGATCGGGCCGACGCGCTGGCCGAATTGTTCGAGCGGCTGGTCGATCTTCGCGTGATTCCATATTATTTGCATCAGCTCGATCCGGTCGCCGGGGCGGCCCATTTCGAGGTTCCCGAGTCGGTAGGCAAGCGGTTGATCGCCGAGCTTCGCGCCCGGCTGCCCGGCTACGCCGTGCCGCGCTACGTCCGCGAGACGCCCGGCGGGGCGTGCAAGGAAGTTCTGGAATGACAAACACATGGACCCCCGATTCCTGGCGAAGGAAGCCGCTGTCGCAAGGCGTCGAGTACGCGGACCGCGGGGAGTTGCGGCGGACGCGCGATGAATTGGAACGACTGCCGCCGCTGGTCGCCGTCGCCGAGGTTGAGGAGCTTAAGCGACGGTTGGCCGAGGCGCAGCTCGGGCGACGTTTTCTGCTCCAAGGCGGCGACTGTTGCGAAAGGTTCGACGATTGCCGGCCGGAGCCGATCGCCGGAAAGCTGAGAATCCTGCTGAAAATGGGGGCGATTATCGCCGCCGCCGGCACTCGACGAGTAATCCACGTCGGACGAATCGCCGGGCAGTTCGCCAAGCCGCGCTCGGCCGACCTGGAGGTCCGCGACGGCGTGGCGCTGCCGAGCTATCGGGGCGACCTGGTAAATCGCCCCGCCTTCACGGCGGAGGACCGCGAACCCGATCCGCGGCTGCTGCTGGAAGGATACCGCTGCGCCGGCGAAACCTTGCGCCTCATTCGCAACGCGCTTAACGAAGATGCGGCAAAACCGCCCTCGGCCGAGAAAAAGCATCCGACACAAACGAGGGCGGCCTCGCTACAGACAAAAGACGTTTTCGCCAGCCACGAAGGACTGCACCTCGATTATGAACAGGCGTTGACCCGTCGCGGCGCGAGCGGAGCAAGCTACTTTGACCTGAGTACCCATTTCCCCTGGATCGGCCACCGCACCAATTCGATCGACGGGGCGCACGTGGAGTTTTTCCGCGGCCTCTCCAACCCGATCGGCCTGAAGGTCGGACCGACGATGACCCCCCAGGAGTTGACCGCCCTGATAGACGTGCTTAATCCAGACAACGAGCCGGGCCGGCTGACGCTTATCCATCGCTTCGGCGTGGGCCGGATCGAAGAGCGTCTGCCGCCGCTGATCGAGGCGGCGCGGCGGCGGAAAACGCCCGTGCTTTGGTCCTGCGACCCGATGCACGGCAACACCCGTTTGACCCAAAGGGGGGTGAAGACCCGCGACTTGACCCACGTCTTGGGCGAACTGCGACGAGCCTTCGAGATTCATGGCCGAGAGGGTTCGCTCCTCGGAGGAGTGCATGTCGAGCTGAGCGGCGAGAACGTCACCGAGTGCATTGGCGGAACGGGAGGACCGAGCGAGGCCGACCTGGGAAAGGCCTACCTGAGCGACGTCGATCCGCGGCTAAACTACGACCAAGCCCTGGAAATGGCCGAATCCATTGCCCGCTGGCTGGAAAACACCGCGCCGTAAATCGAGCGACGATTGGGGGAACGGACGGATATGGAAGTTGCCGGCCGGGCCGGCCCCGGTTATAATAAAGTTTTCCGGCTGGAGAGCAGATTATGAAATTGTTGCGAGTTCGCTGGCTGTCCTTGAAAATCGCCTTTATTAGTCTGGTCTGTTGGCTGTCGATCCACGGCGACGTCCTCGCCCAAGCGAAGAAAAACACCGAAAAGGCCGTCGGCGACAGCAGCACCACGGCCGGCGGGGCTTACGTCATGGCCTACGGACTGGTGATTCTCTCCGTCACGTTGGGCCTGTTGTTCGTCTGCCGCACGAGCAACCGCCGCGACCGCGCCAAACCGGAAGTCTACGGCGAATCGAAAGTCGAAACGGACAAAGAACAGTAGCCGCTATTGCTCTTCCCGCGCAATCTTTGTCGCCAACAGATCGAGTTGGCTCTTCAGATCGGTCAATAGCAGTTGCGGACTGGCGCCGCCGGCGAAATGCGCATAGAACGCAGTCGATGCCGCCCCGTTGTTCGCGCTCAACAAGGTGGCGGCGGTCTTTAGATCGCTGAGTCGCTCGTCCACGTCTTCGAGCTTGTCGGCCGATCGGCGGTGGTCGCGCCGAATCCGGTCGAGTTGCAGCACCAGTCCGACCAGCAGGGCGATCTGTCCGATCAGCGCGGCGGGCACGCCGATGGCCCAAAGCTCCTCTCGCCCGGCGATTAACGACCAACCCATCAGTACCCCGCCGCATATAAAACCCATTGTCCCCAATGCCAGCGAGCACCAGATCAACGCGCCAAGGACGGCGCCGCTCTTTACGGCGTCCGGCTTCCTCTCAAGCTGAGAGGACGCGGCCGCCGTTGAATGCCAGTCGGGTAAATCGGCGTGGGGCCGGTCGAACCGCTTCGCCTCGCGGCGGTGGATCGCCTTCGAGAGGCGATCGTCGAGCCTCGCGCCGCGCAGCGTCCGGCCGAGTTCGTCCAACTCCTCGCCCATTTCCCAGCCGTCGTAACTAGTGGGATCGGCCGGCGGATCGGATTGACAATTCGACTTGCTCTCGGCGCAGAGAATCCCGCCGCATCGGGGACAGCAAAACGACTGATTGTCGCCCGATATAAGCGCAGGGACATCCTGTCGGCAGTCTTTACACCACATGGTGTTCTTAGAATCGGTCGCAACAAATGTCAAACTATACCGATTTCGTAGAATTTAACGGCCGGCGGAGTAAATTAGAGGAGATGGCGAGTATGGTGTGTTTCCTGGTTCCCATGCTCCGCATGGGAACCCGCTGCCCCGACGCTCCGCGTCGGCGCGGCGAAGGGCGGGGCGAACGCAGAGCGGTTACATTGGGATGGCAGTTTAACTGCCACCCCAACAGTAATCTCAAATCACCCCGTGCAACGGTCCGCGGGGGGCGGCCAGAGCATCGACGCGACGGGTTACAGCCGGGTCTTCGACCAGCGGCGGGGCATGATGGGGCTTCGTGCGGGCGTCGATCACCAACGAGCCGCGGCAGCCCCAATGCTTGTCCGCATAGTACGATTCGATGCCGTATACGTCTCTCGACGGATTGCTCCGAGTGAACGTCGTCCAAAGGAAGTTTTCCAGGCTCGACGCGGCGAAGTCGCTCCGATCGACCACGACCACCAATGGAAATTTGCAGATCGCGTCTTCGCGCCGGAATCGCCCGCAGAAGCGATCGATCGCTTCGTCGTCATTCTGGAACGCCGGACCTTCGATGGCTATTATCCCAGGCAAAACCACACGCGGATCGCGGAAACCCAACTCCTCGGGCAGGGTCAGACCATTGCGGTCGGCCGGCAGCGATCTAACGGGGCGACCGGCTGCCGCGACGACCAGCTTCGAGCCTTCGTTGATCTGGCCGCCGCTGTAGTCGAGCGTGTCGATCGTCGTGCAGGTCTGGAAATGGAGGTCGCGGCGCCAATCGACCCGTTCCAGCACGTGGCGGAAAAAGTGATCCACGCGCCGCGCGTCCAGCCCGGGATCGTCCTCGACAGCGGCGATCCACAGATACTTTGCCAGCGACAACTGCCCGTGGCCCAGCAGGGCGTTGGCCAATGTGAGCAACTCCCTCGGCCGACGCTCGTCGTCGTAGGGTACGTATCGTTCGCTGCCGACGGCCAGCAGCAATGGATGGACCCCGGCGGCGTCGACGGCGTGGACCGCGCGGACGCCGGGGATTTGCTTCGTTATCGCCGGCTCGGCAAGTTCGTGAATAAGTTGTCCCAGCACGGTGTCTTCCTGCGGCGGGCGGCCGACGACCGTGAACGGCCAGATCGCGTCGCGACGGTGATAGACGCGTTCGACTTGCATGACGGGGAAATCGTGCGCCAGGCTGTAATAGCCCAGGTGGTCGCCGAAGGGGCCTTCCGGCTTCAGCCGCGCGGGATCGATCCGCCCCGCGATGCAGAAATCCGCGTCCGCATGGATGGGCAACTGTCCCCGGCGGCGGACCATCGGCACGCGCCGCCGCCCCAACACGCCGGCAACGGTCAATTCGCTGATGCCCTCGGGCAGCGGCATGACGGCGGCCAGCGTCATCGCCGGCGGCCCGCCGACGAACACGTTCACCGGCAGCGTTTCGCCCTGTTGCAGCGCCGCGGCGTGATGGGCGGCGATGCCGCGATGTATCTGATAATGCAGGCCGACCTCGCGGTTCGGCTCGTACTCGCCGCCGGAAAGCTGCACGCGATACATCCCCAAATTGCTGCCAGCATAACCCGGAGCGCGAGGGTCCTCGCTATAGACCTGGGGCAGAGTGACGTACGCGCCGCCGTCATCGGGCCAAGACTTCAGTTGCGGCAACTGGTCGATGGTGGTTTCGCACTCCAGCACCGGCCCCCGGCGGACCGTTCGCGGCCGGGTCAGCAGTGCGCTGGCCGGCGCCTTCAGGTACAGTCTCGGACGCCGCATCAGGTCGGACGGATCGACTTGCAGCGCCGCCAGCCGCCGCAGCCGGTCGAGCGAATCGCGGAATATGTATCGCGCCCGCTCGATCGTGCCGAAAAGATTGCTCACCATCGGGAACCGGCATCCGACGACGTTGTTGAACATCAGCGCCGGCCCCCCGGCCCGAAACACCCGCCGCTGAATCTCCGCCATCTCGAGATTGGGGTCGATCGGCGCTTCGATCCGCAGCAATTGCCCGCTGGATTGCAGATCGTCGACGCATTGGCGGAGGCTGCGGTACATGGAAGGGGTTGGAGATCAGTGGTCGGAGGTCAGGGGGCAAAGTGAGGCCGTCGCGTCAACACTCCCCTCTCCCGCCGTGCGGGAGAGGGACCGGGAGCGAGAACGGTTGGAAGTAATATAGGCCATATTATTTATCGCGTCCGCGCGGCGTTCGGTTTCCCTCCAATCGCCGTTGCCGCATTTTCTTTCGTAAATGCGCGTATTTCGTCGCCGGCGCGCGTACGACGTTTCGCGTTTTTCGGCCGCCGCTATGATTTTTGCTCATAATCGTAAATCAAAAAATCCAATCCCTAATCCTCAATCGCCAATCCCTCTTTCAACATCGCGTTCATGCTGCCGCTGCGAAACCCCTCCAGATCGAGCGATACGAACTTGAATCCCAACGAGCGAAAATGATCGATCAACTCGCGGCGAAATTGCTCGTCGTAAAACCTCGCCAACTGATCGGTCGGCGCCTCGATTCGGGCGACGTCGCCCCCATGATATCTTACCCGCATGATACGAAAACCGCGGTCTCGCAGGAAGCGTTCGGCGGAAGCGACCATTTCGAGGCGCTCGGGCGTGATCCGCTCGCCGTATGCGATTCGGCTGCCCAAACAGGGCGTCGCCGGCTTGTCCCTAACGGGCAACCGCCACTGGTCGGCCAGCAGGCGAAGTTCCGCCTTGGTCAATTCGCACTCGGCCAGCGGCGTCTTCACGTGGCAACGACGAACGGCTTCCAGGCCAGGACGAAAGTCGTCCAGGTCGTCGATGTTGCCGCCGTCGGCCACCACGGCCAACCCCAAGCGGTCGGCGACCCGTTTCAGCTTGTCGAACAACTCCATTTTGCAATGGAAGCAACGGTCGGCCCGGTTTTCGCAATAGTCCGGCAGGGAGAGTTCGTCGGTGACGGCAATTTCGTGGCGGATGCCGATTTGTCGGGCGAGTCGCTCGGCCTCTTCCAGTTCCGCGGGGGCCATGCTCGCGCTGACGCCGGTCAGCGCCGCGGCCCGCTCGCCAAGGGCCAGATAAGCGGCCTGGGCAAGCACCGTGCTGTCCAAGCCGCCGGAAAACGCCACCGCGCAACTGCCGTAGCTCCGCAGCAAGTCGAGCAGTCGGTCGCGCTTGGCAATCAGGTCTGGCATGATGATACGAATCGCGGTACGCGCAGGTTGGGCCGTGCGCGACATGCGCTCTCCGTCGGACGCGGTCCGACCTGCAAAAAAAGCGTAACCGTTCACGGACCGGGGACTGGCTCATTTTTTCGCCCTTTCAAGGGCGAAAAATGTGCCTGTCCCCTTCACCACCGAGGGGGA
>JAFGLH010000071.1 GCA_016928165.1 Pirellulales bacterium
TCCCCCTCGGCGGTGAAGGGGACAGGCACATTTTTCGCCCTTGAAAGGGCGAAAAATGAGCCAGTCCCCGGCCCGTGAACGGTTACGCATCGGGGTGGGGCTTGCAAAACTCGACCAACCTTATTCACTGCCCACCGTCGATAGCTAAGCAGTTGTTGAAAAACAACTTCGGTATTTTCATGCCGGCCGCCCTCACCCCCTGCCCCTCTTCCGCTTGCGGGAGAGGGGTGTAAATATTGAACGGTCCCTAAACACTGTCTCAAGATCACGGTGCGTTTCACGCGTCCTACTTTTGCGGGGCGGTGCGCTCGGCGAATTGCAGCGAAGCGACGATCGGCTCGTCGGCCGCCGCGAAGCGATCGAGATTCTCCCGCTCAACGGTAAAAGTCAAGGCGGCTTGATGACCGTGACGGTCGGCCAGGTGGTAATATATCCAGCGAATCGGCACCTTCTCGGACTTGCCCGGCACGGCGCCGTCGACCGCCACCCGCAATACGCGATATCCACTCTCGTTCAGTAGTTGTTTCGCGGCGATTAACTCGCCGAAATTATTTCCCAGGGCCTTTTTCACGTCCTCTTGGAACTCCTCCAAGGAGACCAGCCGATTTGGGTTTTTCTTGGGCAACAAGACGAGATTGCACTGTCCGACGAATTTCCCGCCGTCGATAAGACGCAACACGCCGGAAGCGTTGTCTCCAAACCATCGCCGGTCGTACTTGCAGCGGCAGCCTCCGTCGGGGAACTCGTAGACTAGGCGGGTCGCTTCCGCCGCCGGGCGAAGGTCGATGTTTTTCAGCGCCGCGGCGGCCAACTCTTTTGGCTCTTTCGCCGGCCGGACGGTCATTTGCAGCCGAGAGACCACGTCCACCCCGTCGGCCGCCTCGCTTGCCCTGCGGTCTTCCTTGATCAACATTCCCAGCCAATCGACGCGTTTAGCGCGAAGATCGAAGCGATAGCGGCCCTTCAGTTCGACGTCGGTCTCGGCGCCGTCCGCCTTGCCTTCCAACCGTCCGCCAAGCTCGAATCTGGCGACAACATCGGTCACTTGCGTCAACTTCGCCTGGACGGTCGACTCCTCAACCTCGTCCAGCGCTAGCAAAGCCGCCAGCAAGTCTTTGTCAAATGCCCAACTCCGGCCGACCGCGATCGGTCCCTTCGGCAGCATCCGGTCGAGCAACAGGCTGTTGACCTGAATGTCGATGGCGTCCAACTCCTGGCGGGACAGGCTTCCGCCGGGCGAATATAGAAGGGTCGTTCGCTCGCCAACTTCGACGCCGATCAGCCGATGTTCTGGGGCCAGTTTTGGCTCGAATTGGTCTTTGCCCACATTAACGGCCGCCTCCGCCTTGCGATAGAGTCGAACGCCGTGTAGCGTGCCGGCGCCGTCGGTTGGAAGCTCCAGGGTTTTTTCGATATAGTCCAAGTTGCACACAACTCCCATTTTCTCGCGTTTCGGTTTGCCCTTTTCGACGTATTTGATTTCGCCTCCGATCTCCAACAAAATCACGACCTGGTCGATCCGTCCCGTTTTTCGCTCGACGTGGAATACATATTGCTTATTGGCGAAGTCCGAGGAGGCAGCCGCGGAGGCCGTGAAAAGCGTGAAAAACACAACTGAAAAGCGGAAAAGCATTGATTTCACGATTGTTTCCCACAGATAAAAATGTCAAATCCAAACTTTTGCAAACTTACCCCACTACCGGAAGGGAAGGGAACTTTCGTTTTCGAATTTGCAAAAGATCAGTCAAATAATCGACCTAAAAATACCAGTAATCGCTAAATCGACCGTAATAGCCGGCAAAGTTGACGGGAAACTCCGGGGGGGTGGAAAAAATCAGAATGGTTTGTAACTTTATGACAGCTATCGCTATCTAAAATGCAAGACGCGGCAAGACCCATAATAGCAGGTATTTTATGTCATATATCGGTTTTTTGCGAGCCAAGAAAGGGCCGCCTGCGTATTACCTATTGCCACAAACAGCCGGGCGACTTGGAGGCCGAGCGAGAATAGGAAATATGGGGGGTTTGGAGGTGGCGTCGCCGGGGAAAAAATCGGAATTATGCAATATAGGGCTGTCATAAATAATCTTTCCCGTGTATATTGAATCCAGTTGGAATTTAATTGGGGGAAGGAACATGCATAAGGACTATCTGAATCCGGCAATCCGTCAGCTACGCGATCAGCAGGTTCGTTTCGCTCCCTGCGAAAAACGGATCGAACAGGCCGCGCAGGCCGAAAAGCTGCTGGCCGAATTGGATCCCGCGCGCAGCTATCCATACGAATATATTTGCTTCCGCGTAACCAATTTTCGTCCCGACTCATACCCGGACCTAAAGCTGACCGGCCAAGAAGCCCGTCACGATCTTCGACTGTTCGTGGAAGACGTTTCGGATTCGTTGGGTGCATCGGCCGGCGCCGCCGGGGAGAGGGTTCTCACGGTGGATGAATTGGCGGAGCGTTTCAACGTTTCTACGAAGACGATTTCACGCTGGCGTCGGCAGGGCCTTGTGAGCCGACGTTTTGTGATCGACGGCCGCAAGCGAGTCGGCTTCTTGCAGAGTTCGGTGGACGATTTTGTCGAGAGGAACCAGGAGCGAGTCAGCCGCGGCGGGCGCTTCAGTCAACTTAGCGACGAAGAGCGGGAGACGATCATCGCCCGGGCACGACGTTTGGCCCGGGCAGGCGCCCAACCGGCCGACATAACCAAGCGGTTGTCGCAGAAAACTGGCCGCAGCGCCGAGACAATCCGCTACACGCTGAGACAGTTTGACGAAGAGCACCCGGAGGCGGCCGTTTTTTCCGACCATCGCAGGACGCTTACCGACGAACTGAAGCGGAAAATACACCAACTATACATACACGGGGAGCCGGTCGAAGCGCTCTCGAAGCGTTTCGCGCGCACGCGGACCAGCATCTACCGGATCATAGCCGAGTCGCGGGCGGCGCGGATCATGGAACTGCCGCTGGATTACATCCCCAATCGATATTTTTCCCGCGTCCGTTCGCAGAAACATCAGGCGCGGGTAATCGGCCCGATGCCGTCAGCCGAGACAATGCAAAAAAAGTCGCGTCTTCCCAGCGGGTTGCCGCCGTATCTGGCCAGTTTGTATGAAGTGCCCTTGTTGACCCGCAAGCAAGAGTTCCATCAGTTTCGCAAGATGAACTACTTGAAATACCGCGCCGCTAAATTGCGAGCGAAACTCGATCCACAACGACCGAAACGGCGCCTGATGGAGAGGATCGAAAACCTCTACGAAGAGGCGATTTCGACGAAAAACGAGATCATCCGCTCGAACTTGCGGTTGGTCGTCTCGATTGCCAAGCGTCACGTGGGTCCGACGCAGAACTTTTTTGAGTTGGTGAGCGACGGGAACATGTCGTTGATGCGCGCGGTGGAAAAGTTCGACTACTCGCGCGGCAACAAGTTCAGCACATACGCCAGTTGGGCAATAATGAAAAACTTCGCCCGCAGCGTTCCGGACGAGCGTCGCCGACAGGACCGCTTTCGCACCAGCCACGCCGAGTTGTTTGCCACGACCGAGGACGAACGGTCGGACCCGGCCGAGCAATTGGCCGCACAAATGCAGCGCGAGGCGCAGGTGGAGAGGATTCTGCAAGGCCTCGACGAGCGCGAGCAGCGGATAATCGTCCGCCGGTTCGGCCTGCGGCGCGGCCAGGAGCCGCTGACGCTGAAGCAGGTGGGGGAAGAGTTGGGAGTAACCAAGGAACGGATCCGCCAGATCGAGGCCCGCGCGCTGGACAAGCTGCGGAAGGCGGCCGAAGAGAACCGGATCGAGTTTCCCGGCTGAATTTTGTGTGCCGGGTTTCAACCCGGCGCACATTCCGCCGGGTCTCGACCCGGCTTGTCCGCTGAATCAAACGGTTATTCCGCCAAATATAGTTAACGAGAGTTAACTAGCACCCCCCATACAGCCGTCGCCGAGAGGAATTTTTTTCTATTGGCACGGCAGTTTCAATTTTTTCTTCTTCGTCCGCCTTGCGTGAATATGGAGTATGGCTATATTAAGAGGTTCGCACGATCGGGCTTAACCGGCTAGCGTAGCTCAATCGGCAGAGCAGTTGATTTGTAATCAACAGGTTGTGGGTTCAAGTCCCTCCGCTAGCTTAATGACGAATGACGAAATTTAAATGTCGGATGTCTGACATTCGCAAAGGTCTTCGTTCGACATTTGAATTTCGTCATTCGTTATATGAGCCCGCAAGGGGGGTTTCCCGAGCGGTCAAAGGGGTCAGACTGTAAATCTGATGGCAATGCCTTCGAAGGTTCGAATCCTTCACCCCCCACTGAAGTAAAAGGAGAGGGAGGAGGATGAGGGTTAAAGGATGAATGTGGGATGAACGCGGGAGGTGGAATTCATCCTTCATCCTTTCGCCTTCATCCTTTTTGGATGCGGGTGTAGCTCAACGGTAGAGCCGTAGCCTTCCAAGCTACTTACGAGGGTTCGACTCCCTTCACCCGCTTACGAAGAGCGTGAAGGGTGTGAAGGGCGATAAAGTTTGTAGAAATAATAGGAGTCCGTGGCAGCCACGGCTTACGTTCGGTTGCTCATGGCATGTAAAAGAGTGCGCGTGCTGCTGTAGCTCAGCCGGTAGAGCGCGTCCTTGGTAAGGACGAGGTCATGGGTCCGATTCCCATCAGCAGCTTACCAGGAGGCCGGTGGAGAACTTCAAGTTGGAGGTTCCATCCGTCCATACTAATTATTATTCTAACCGACCCGCTTGTTCAAACGCAGGGAGATTGAAACCAAAATGGCCAAGGAAGTATTTACCCGGACCAAACCACACGTCAATGTGGGCACGATCGGTCACATCGATCACGGCAAGACCACGCTAACCGGCGCCATCTTGGCCGTCCAGCAGAACAAAGGGCTGGCCAAGTTCAAGTCGTACGCCGACATTGCCAAGGGCGGCACGGTGCGCGACGCCACCAAGACGGTGACCATTGCGGTGGCCCACGTTGAGTATGAGACGGAGAAGCGGCACTACGCCCACATCGACTGCCCGGGCCACGCCGACTTTATTAAAAACATGATCACCGGCGCCGCGCAGATGGACGGCGCGATCCTGGTGGTTTCGGCGGCCGACGGTCCCATGCCTCAGACGCGCGAACACGTTTTGCTGGCCCGCCAGGTGAACGTCCCCGCCCTGGTCGTGTTTCTCAACAAGTGCGACCTGGTCGACGACCCCGAGTTGTTGGAGTTGGTCGAGTTGGAGCTTCGCGAGTTGTTGACCAACTACGGATTTCCGGGCGACGAGATTCCCATTATCCGCGGCGATTCGCTGAGCGCTTACAACAAGCCGGCCGATCCGGAAGCCATCAAGTGCATCGGCGAGTTGATGGACGCGATCGACTCTTACATTCCCGAGCCGCAGCGAGAGGTGGACAAGCCTTTCCTGATGGCCGTCGAGGACGTGTTCTCGATCGAAGGCCGCGGCACCGTGGCCACCGGACGTATCGAGCGCGGCGTCATCAAGACGGGCGACGAGGTCGAGATCGTCGGCTTCAATCCCGAGTCGCGTAAAACCGTTTGCACCGGCGTGGAGATGTTCAACAAGACGTTGGATCAAGGCCAGGCGGGCGACAACGTCGGCTGCCTGCTGCGGGGCATCAAACGCGAGGAGATCGAGCGCGGACAGGTGTTGGCAAAGCCGGGCTCGATCACGCCGCATACGCACTTTGAAGGCGAGGTCTACGTCCTCTCCAAGGAAGAGGGCGGACGGCACACTCCGTTTTTCAGCGGATACCGTCCCCAGTTCTACTTCCGCACGACCGACGTGACGGGCACGGCAAAGCTGCTCGGCGACGCCGAGATGTGCATGCCCGGCGACAACGTCAAGTTAGAAGTGGAACTGATCTCTCCGATCGCCATGGACGCCAACGTGCGGTTCGCCATTCGCGAAGGCGGCCGGACCGTCGGCTCCGGCGTGGTCACGAAGGTGATTAAGTAGTCAAGGTCAAAGGTTCAAGATTAAAGGTTGAAGGTCAGAGGTTTTACTTTTTGAACCTTGATTCTTGAACCTTATACCATAGGGGTGTAGCTCAATTGGTAGAGCACTGGTCTCCAAAACCAGCGGTTGGGAGTTCGAGTCCCCCCGCCCCTGCCATTACAAGTAAAATAATGTAGCACAGTCGCCCTCGACTGTGCGTGGCTAGATGTTGGTTTGGCTCACAGCCGAGGGCGGCTGTGCTATCAACGAGGTTGCCGCCACCGTGGGTGCTTTTTTACAAGAGCTGTTTCGGGCGCGCATTTACAAGCGCAACCAGGGGCGAATCACCCGCCAGGTCACTTTCGCCGGCGTTGCCCTGGCGGTGGCGCTCGGCTTGTGGAGGCTCAGCGACGAGTTGAAAGACTACGATCCGATCGTCAAGGCGCTACCGGCAATGGTCGTTTGCACGCCCGCCTCGGACAGCCTCCCGGCGGACGGCGTAATTCGCGTTAAAGCCGCCGGCGCCGCCGCTGCGACCGACGTCGCCGTGCGCAAAGGCGACGATCCGACCAACGTCGTCGCCGCCGTCAACAAGCGTCAAGAGGCAACCGGCGTGGTTGCGAATCTTAGGAAGGTGAAAGACGGAGGAGAAGAACTCGTGATTGCCGGCAAGGGCACGGGAAGCAAAGAGACCCTGGAAGTCGAACTTCCCCCCGGGGCCTTTTACGTCGGGGGAAAAGAGGCCGCCGGCGTCATTCAAGCCCAAGGCAGCGATTCGGTGAACATAGGCTTGCAGTACCTTGTTCCCGGCGTGTTGTTTTTCGCCTCATTATGGTCGATATACCGCTTGGTGAACGTGCCGGCCTTCGCCGATTTTCTCATTGCCGTGGAGGCGGAGATGAACAAGGTTTCCTGGCCGGCTAGTTCGGAGTTGTTTCGCTCCTCGATCGTGGTGCTGATTTTCATTTTCGCGTTGGCGATAATCCTTGCCGTATACGACTTTGGCTGGAGCGTGCTTTTCAGGAAGGTGTTGCACGTCCTGCCCGAGGCGGCGCCGCAAGCGTCGTTTTCCTGGAGTACGCTACTGAAGGATTTGTTGCACATAATCTAAGGGGCGTGGCGTGACCGACGAAACGAATAAAGTGAACGATCAGCCAACCGCGGAGCCGGCCAAGGAATTGCCCGACGCGGAGCCGGTCGAGCAGATTGCCGACTTGCCGCTCGATTCGCCAGGGGAGACGGCCGATCGGAGCGAACCGGACGCCCCGCCGGTAGAGGAGGCGGCGACGACCGTTTCCGAAGGGCCGGCGCCCCCGTCGCAGGAAGAACAATCACCGCCGGCCGAAGAGCCGCCGGTCGAAGAGCCGCCGGTCGAAGAGCCGCCGGTCGAAGAGATTGAAGTATCCGCCGAACCGGTTGCGGAGCAAATTTCTTCCCCGGTAGAGGAACCGGCCCCGTCGGCCGAAAAGGAAAAAGAACCGAAATCCGACAAGATGGATTGGTACATCCTCAAGGTGCAGAGCAACCGGGAGGAGTCGATCCGCGAGGGGCTATTGCGACGGGTGGCGATCGCCGGATTGGACTATTATTTCGACGAGGTCATCGTTCCCACGGAGAAAGTCACGGAGTTCAAGGGGGGAAAGAAGAAAGTAATCAAGCGAAAACTTTATCCGGGCTACCTCGTCGTCCACATGGAGATCAACGACGACACGTGGTTCCTGGTCCGCGAGACGCCTGGGATCGGCGATTTTACCGGGGCGGCGGGTCGGCCCAGCCCGATGCTCCCCCATGAAGTCGAACGAATTGTCGTCAAACACGAGGAAAAGAGCGAAAAGGCGCCCAAGCTGAAAATCGCCTTCAACCAGGGCGATCGGGTAAAAATCAAGGAAGGGACCTTCGAGAACTTCGAGGGAGAAGTGGACGCGATCGACGAGACCAACGGGCGGGTGACGGTGATGATCAACATCTTCGGCCGCTCCACTCCGGTCGAATTGGAATACTGGCAAATAGAAGCATTATGATAAACGGGGATGCGGGATTCGGGGATACGGAACGTCGGAAATAAGTTTTCCCGAATCCCCGAATCTCCGAATCCCCGAATCCCGAACCAAGAAAATGGCTAAACAACTAGTAGGTACGGTAAAGTTTCAGGTGCCCGGCGGTCAGGCGACGCCCGCTCCGCCGGTGGGTACGGCGCTGGGACGGTTCGGCATAAACCTCGGACAGTTCGTCCAGCAGTTCAACGATCGGACGAAGGACGCCGGGGGTATGCCGATCCCGGTGGTGGTGAATGTCTATAACGACCGGAGTTTCGAGTTCGTCACGAAGAGTCCGCCCGCCGCCGCATTGTTGAAGAAAGCCGCTCAGATAGCGAAAGGCTCGGGCGTGCCAAACAAGGAAAAGGTCGGAAAAGTCACCGTCGCGCAGATCGACGAAATCTGCAAAACGAAGGCGGCCGACCTGAACGCCAGTGACCTGGACCACGCCCGACGTTTGATTGAAGGGACCGCCCGAAGCATGGGATTGGAAGTAGATAGGGGTTAGGGATTAGGGATTAGAAGTATAGCCGCCGCCGGAACGGCGACGAGATCAGCCGCTCGCGGCTTCGCACTAGCCACTGGCCACCGACCACTGGCCACTAAATAAAAATGCCAAAGACAGCAAAACGAATGACGGCCATGCTCGAAAAAGCGCCGACGGACAACAAGCCGTTGCCGGTCAACGAGGCGGTGGCCGTGTTGAAAAACTTCGACACCACGAAGTTCGACCAGACGGTCGAAATCGCCATCCGATTGGGCATCGACCCGAAACAGGCGGATCAACTCGTTCGCGGGTCGATCGTGTTGCCTCACGGCATCGGCAAAAAGTTGCGGGTGATAGTTTTTGCCAAGGGAGACAAGCTTGCGGAAGCCGAGGCGGCCGGCGCCGACGAGGTCGGCGGGCCGGAACTGGCGGAGAAAATCAAGGGCGGCTGGACCGAGTTCGACGTCTGCATCGCCGCGCCCGACATGATGGGGATCGTCGGTCCCTTGGGAAAGGTGCTCGGGCCGCGCGGACTAATGCCATCGCCGCGGGCCGGCACCGTCACGCCGGACGTCGGCAAGGTCGTCGAGGAGTACAAGGCCGGCAAGGTCGAGTTTCGCAACGACAAGGACGGCAACGTACACGCGATAGTCGGCAAGCTGAGCTTCGACGCCGATAAGCTCGCCGAGAACGCGAAGGCCTTCCTCGACCACATTGTCTCCGTCAAGCCCCAGGCCGTTAAAGGACAATACATCAAGGGCGCGACAATCAGCGCCACGATGAGCCCCGGCGTGAAAATTCAATTTTAGCGAACGCATACCACGCCACCGAACCAACGCGGATATATTCGTCATGAGCAAGTACGTAAAAAACCTGGTTTCCGAACATCTCCGCGGGCGGCTGGGAGGCGTCCAAGACGCCTTGCTGGTCGACGTGATCGGCCTGGACGCCAACACCAACACCCGGTTGCGCGCCGTGTTGCGGGAAAAGAACATCAACCTGGTGGTGGTCAAAAACTCCCTCGCTGCCCGAGCGGCCGGGGACACGCCGTTGGCCCCGCTGTTTACGGGACTGGAAGGGACGGCGGCGGTTTGCTGGGGGGGCGAGGACGTTATTAGTCTTGCCAAGGAAATCACCAAGCTGACGAAGGACGCAGAGTTCGCTCCGTTCCGGGCGCGCGGCGGCGTGATGGACGGCGAGCGGCTGGACGCCGCCGGAGTCGAGCGGATCAGCAAGTGGCCCAACCGGCTGGAACAGTTGAGCATCCTGGCTGGACAGATACTTTCGCCGGGAGCCGTGCTGGTCGGGCAGTTGTCTTCGGTCGGCGGCGCGCTGGCAAGCCAGATTGAACGGAGAGGCGGCGAAGAGGAAGAAACGGCGGGGTAAGCGGCACTGTGAAATGTAAATAGCATAGCGCAAAATGAAACATGCAAGATGAGGAGAGATGAAAAGCGGCAAACGTCAATATTCATTATTCATTTTGCACTTTTCATTTTTCATTTTGCATTTCCTTCCCATATCAAACAGTTTTCCACTTAACGACCTGAAGTGCGAGAAAGGATCGAGAGCGTCATGTCAACGGCAGAAGCGACACGCGAGTTTTCCGCGTCGGCCAAAGAGTTCGGCGATAAAATCGTCGGCTTGACCCTGAAAGAAGCCAAGGAACTTAGCGACTACCTGGAAGAGGTCCACGGCATCAAGCCGGCCTCCGGCGGCGCGGTGATGATGGCCGCCCCGACCGGCGAGGGCGGCGGAGCCGAGGCCGCCGCCGAGAAGACCGACTTCGACGTCGTCCTGGAAGGTTTCGGCGACAAGAAGATCGGCGTCATCAAGGTGGTCCGCGCCGCCACCGGTCTGGGATTGAAGGAAGCCAAAGACCTCGTCGAGGGCGTGCCCGCCAAGGTCAAGGAAGGTCTCTCAAAGGAGGATGCCGAAAAGCTGAAGAAAGAACTGGAGGAAGCCGGCGGAACGGTTTCGCTCAAGTAAAGGCAGAGCAACGAAGGGTGGCGCCGGTATCGTGCCGGCGTGGGTCGAGGCACTGGCGCGAGACGCCGGGGCCACCCAGGCGAAGCGTCGGCGCCGCCCGCGAGAGAAGCCGGTTTTCCGCGGCTGCCGGTCGCGGCTTTACATTTTATTGCGCTGTAATTTCCCCCGAGGAGGGCGATCACTTATGGCCACCAAGGCTCAACGACGACTTCAACCCAAGGAAATTCGTCGCTTCGGCAGCATTCGCTCCACATACCCCATCCCCGACTTAACGCAAATCCAGACGTACAGTTACGACAGCTTTCTGCAATACGAAGTTCCCCATCACAAGCGGCAGGACCAGGGGATCGAGGGCGTGTTGCGGGAAATCTTTCCCGTCGAGAGCTACGATAAAACCTTGCGATTGGAATACATTCGTTACGAGTTGGGCAAGCCGCGATACGAGCCGGACGAATGTCGTCAACTCCGCTTGACCTACGGCCGGCCGTTCAAGGTCTGGCTCCGGCTCACCAAGGAGCAGCCGATCGAGGAAGAGGTATACCTCGGCGACGTGCCGATCATGCTCGGCGGGGGCGAGTTCATCATCAACGGGGCCGAGCGCGTGGTGGTCAGCCAACTCCACCGCAGCCCCGGCGTGGACTTCGTCAGCGAAGTCGAGGGCGCCGGAGATCGCCGCCTGCACAGTTGCCGCATCATTCCCGAACGGGGAAGCTGGATCGAACTGAACGTCAACCGCAAGGAAAGCCTCACCGTTCGGATCGACCAAAGCGGAAAGTTTTCCATCATGACCCTGCTGAGGGCGATGGACCCGAAGTACAACGACGACGCCAATTTGATCCGCGCGTTCTTTGCCACCGAAACGGTGAAAATCGTCGACGGCCGCAGCGCGTCGAAGATCGAGGGCAAAATGGCCGTCGGCGACGTGATTTATCCGGTCGACAGTCCGCGGGCCGGAGAGATCATCGTCGAGTCCGCCCAGAAGATCAGCAAGAACCTCGCCGAAACGATCTGCACTTCCGGTTTGAAGCAAGTGGAGGTGATGGACGATCCGAAGAACCCGCTGCTGCTGAACGCCCTGAACGACGACAACACGGCCAGCCACGAGGAGGCGTTGCTGAGGATTTACCAGCGGCTCCGCCCCGGCAACCCGCCCCAGTTGGAAAAAGCCAAGGCCCTGTTCCACGAGAAGTTTTACGACACCAACCGCTATCGGTTGGGGCGGGTGGGCCGCTTCCGCATCAACCGCAAGCTGGGATTGAACATCGACGAATCGGAGATGACCCTGCGGCCGGATGATCTAATTGCCTCGATAAAATACATCGTGCGGCTGCGGGCCGGCGATTCGGACGCGGAAATCGACGACATCGACCACCTCGGCAACCGGCGTCTGAGGACCATCGACGAGTTGGCCTCCGACGAATTGCGGAAGGGATTTCTCAAGCTCCGCCGCACCGTGCAGGAGCGGATGAGCCTGAAAGACCTGGAAGACATGACGCCCCGCAGCCTGGTCAACCCGAAGAGCATCTCGGCGGCGATAGAATACTTTTTCGGGCGCGGCGAGCTTTCGCAGGTGGTCGATCAGACGAACCCGCTCTCGATGCTTACCCACGAACGGCGGCTCTCCGCCTTGGGGCCGGGAGGATTGAACCGCAAACGGGCCGGGTTCGAGGTCCGCGACGTGCACATCTCGCACTACGGACGGATTTGCCCCATCGAGACGCCCGAAGGCACGAACATCGGACTGATTTCCAGCCTGGCCATCTACGCCGGGGTGGACGAATACGGGTTCCTCGTCACGCCCTACCAAAAGGTCCGCAAGGGGCAACTGACCGACGAGACCGAATGGCTGCGGGCGGACCAGGAACACGAGGCCTACCTGGCCCCGGCGGACGCGAAAATCGAGAGCGGGCGTCTGATTAGCGACCCGATCCTGGCCCGACATCGCGGCGATTTCCATTTGGTGCCCGTCGACCAAGTGCAGTACATCGACGTCGCTCCCGCGCAGATGGTCGGCGTTTCGGCCGGACTGATTCCCTTTCTCGAGCACGACGACGCCAACCGCGCCTTGATGGGATCGAACATGCAGCGCCAAGCCGTGCCGTTGTTGATTACCGAGCCGCCGCTGGTGGCCACCGGCATGGAAAAGGAAACCGCGCAGAACTCCAGCATGTTGGTCCGCGCCCGGCGAAAAGGGACCGTCACCCGCGTCGACGCCGCGCAAATCGAGATCGGCGCCGACGTGTATAAACTGAGAAAGTTCGTGGGCCTTAACGAGCGGACGTGCCAAAACCAGAAGCCGATCGTACGGGTGGGCGACCGGGTCGAGAAGGGGCAGGTCATCGCCGACGGCGCCGCTACGCATCAGGGCGAATTGGCCTTGGGGCGAAACGTGTTGGTGGCCTTCATGGCCTGGGACGGATTCAACTTCGAGGACGCCATTATTATCAGCGAGGAATTGGTTGAGGACGACGCTTACACTTCGATCCACATCGAGGAATTCGACATCGAAATTCGCGAGACGAAGCTCGGACGCGAGGAGTTCACGCGCGACATTCCGAACGTCAGCGAACGGCAGCTCTGCAATCTCGACGAGAACGGCATCGTGAGGGTGGGAACCTACGTCAAGCCGGGCGATATCCTCGTCGGCAAGGTCTCGCCGAAATCGAAGACCGAGCTTACCCCCGAGGAAAAACTGCTGCACGCCATCTTCGGCCGCGCCGGCGAGGACGTGAAGAACGATTCGCTGGAAGTATCCTCCGGCGTGGAGGGGATCGTCATCGGCACGCAAAAATTCTCCCGCCGAATGAGCCTCGGCGAAGAGGAGCGCAAGCTCTTCGAGGCGGCGCTGAAAGAGGCCGAGGCAAAAGGCAACGAACGGATCGCGTTGGCCTTCGGCGAACTGGTCAAGGAAATCGAAGGCATCCTGCATAAAAAACTTACAGACGAGGACGGCAATCACCTGGTCGAGGGCCAGGAGCACCGTTACGTCGCCGAGCAGGCCCATCAATTCAGCGTCGAAAACCTCGACATACGCAGCCCGCAACGCAAGGCGGACGTGGAAAAAACATACGCCAATCTCTGGCCGGCGGTGGAAGCGGCCATCGACGCCAAGGACCGCGCGTTGAACTCGATGAAACGGGGCGACGAGCTGCGCAGCGGCGTGTTGCAGATGGTCAAGGTATACGTGGCCGCCAAGCGCGTCGTTTCGGTCGGCGATAAAATGGCCGGCCGGCACGGAAACAAGGGCGTGATCGCCAAAATCCTTCCCAAGGAGGACATGCCGTTCCTGGAAGATGGGACGCCCGTCCAAATACTGCTCAATCCGCTCGGCGTGCCCAGCCGTATGAACGTGGGACAGATTCTTGAAACCCACCTCGGTTGGGCCGGGGCGGTAGGCGGTTTTCAGGCCATCACCCCCATCTTCGACGGCGCCACCGAGGACGACATCCACAAAGCGCTTGAGCAGACCGGCCTGCCGGCGCACGGCAAGACCCAGCTATACGACGGACGCACGGGCGAGCCGTTCGAGCAGCTTTCCACCGTCGGCTTTATCTACATGATGAAGCTGCACCACTTGGTCGACGACAAGGTCCACGCCCGCTCGACGGGGCCGTACTCGCTGATTACCCAGCAGCCGCTGGGCGGCAAGGCCCGTTTCGGCGGGCAGCGGTTCGGCGAAATGGAGGTCTGGGCGTTGGAGGCCTACGGCGCCGCCTATATCCTTCAAGAGTTGTTGACCGTCAAGAGCGACGACGTGGAGGGGCGAACGAAAATCTACGAGGCGATGGTCAAGGGCGAAAACACGCTCGAGGCAGGCACGCCCGCCAGCTTCGACGTGCTGACCAACGAAATCCGCGGTCTGGCCCTGAACATGCAGTTGGAGAAATCGCACATTTAATAGGAGTTTGGGGTTGAAGGTTAGGGATTAGTTGTTTAATCCCAAACTTCAATCCCTAACCCCCCAATTTCTAATATCTCACGAGGAGTGATCCAGTGAGCATCGGCGAAGCCACATACGACCGGATAAACGACTACAAATCCGTTAAGATTTCACTTGCCCGGCCGCACGACATCCGTAGCTGGTCGTTCGGCGAAGTGAAAAAGCCGGAGACGATCAACTATCGCACCTACCGGCCGGAAAAGGACGGTCTGTTTTGCGAACGGATTTTCGGGCCCGAAAAGGACTGGGAATGTTCCTGCGGCAAGTACCGCGGCATGAAATACAAGGGGATGATCTGCGACCGCTGCGGCGTGAAGATTACCCACAGCCGCGTGCGCCGCAAGCGGATGGGCCACATCGAACTGGCCGCGCCAGTGGTGCATATTTGGTTTTTCAAGGCGATGCCCAGCCGGCTCGGCGCCCTGCTTGCCATGAAGACCGCCAGCCTGGAAAAGGTGGTCTACTTTCAGGACTACGTGGTCACGAAGACCGGCGAGGGCATACCGCTGAAGGTCGGCCAGTTGCTCAACGAAGAGGAATACCGCGCCGCTCGGGCACAATATCCCGACGATGCCTGGGAAGCCGACATGGGCGCCGAGGCCGTACGCAAGCTGCTCGAGGGGCTCGACCTTGTGCAGCTCTCGCAAGAGCTGCGAGTGGAGTTGTTCGAAACCAATTCCAAGCAAAAGCGGAAGGACCTGATCAACCGTTTGAAGATCGTCGAGGCGATCCGCGACAGCGACAACCGGCCGGAGTGGATGGTGCTGGACGTGATTCCGGTGATTCCGCCCGACCTTCGCCCGCTGGTCCTGTTGGACTCGGGCAACTTCGCCACCAGCGACTTGAACGACCTCTATCGGCGAATCATCAACCGCAACAACCGGCTGAAAAAGTTGGTCGATCTGAACGCCCCGGAGGTAATCATCCGCAACGAGAAGCGGATGTTGCAACAATCGGTCGACGCCCTGTTCGACAACAACCGCTGCAAGCGGCCGGTGCTGGGGAGCAGCAACCGCCCCCTGAAATCCCTGACCGACATGATCAAGGGAAAGCAAGGCCGCTTCCGCGAAAATCTGCTGGGCAAACGGGTGGACTACTCCGCCCGCAGCGTGATCGTCGTTGGCCCGGCGCTGCGGCTTCATCAGTGCGGGCTGCCCAAGAAAATCGCGCTCGAGTTGTATCAGCCGTTCATCATCCGGCGGCTGAAGGACCTCGGCCACGCCGACACGATCAAGAGCGCCAAGAAGATGCTGGAGCGAAAGGACGAGGAAGTATGGGATATCCTGGAAGAGGTGATCCAGAACCACCCCGTTCTGCTGAACCGCGCCCCGACGCTGCACCGCATGGGAATCCAGGCCTTCGAGCCGGTGTTGGTCGAGGGCAACGCGATCAAGCTTCATCCCTTGGTGTGCAAGGGTTTCAACGCCGACTTCGACGGCGACCAGATGGCGGTCCATTTGCCCTTGTCGATCGAGGCCCAGGTCGAGGCCCATACGCTGTTGATGTCGACGAACAACATTTTTTCGCCTGCCAACGGGGCGCCGATTATCAGCCCTTCGCAGGACGTGGTGATGGGCTGCTACTATATCACCGCCACCTTGCCGAGCGGCAAGGGCGACGGCATGAAGTTCTCGTCGGTCGAGGAGGTGCAACTGGCCCATTCGCTGGGCGTCGTGGGAACTCATGCCTCGATTTCCGTGCGGCTGCCGGAGGGACGAAAGGTCAAGGGCGAGCGGAACACCGTATCGCGAGGGCTGAGCCAGACCACCGTCGGTCGCGTGATGTTCAACGCCATGCTTCCGGACGGAATGCCCTACTATAACATGCCCCTGCGGTCCAGCGACTTGGCCAGGGTGATTTCCGACTGCTATGAGTTGCTCGGTCGGAGAGAGACCATCGACTTGCTGGACACGCTCAACCGCATCGGTTTCCGCCAAAGCACTCTTTCCGGCTTGAGTTTCGCCACCGACGACCTGATCACTCCGCCGAACAAATCGAAGATTATCACGGCGGCCGAAAAGTCGGTGCTGCGCATCCTCAAGCTTTATCAGCGCGGCATTATCACCGAAGGCGAACGCTACAACCAGGTGCTCGACGCCTGGACCCACGCACGGGAACAGATCACCACCGAAATGATGCAGGAATTGGAGAACGACTACCGCTGGGCCGGCTACGTGAACCCGATTTTCCTCATGGCCCACTCCGGCGCCCGCGGCGGCGTGGAGCAAATCCGACAGTTGGCCGGCATGCGCGGTCTGATGGCCAAGCCGTCGGGCAAGATCATCGAAACGCCCATTAAGGCGAACTTCCGCGAGGGATTGACCGTGTTGGAATACTTCAGTTCCACCCACGGCGCCCGCAAAGGTCTGGCCGACACGGCCCTGAAAACGGCCGACTCCGGCTACCTTACCCGAAAACTGGCCGACGTCGCGCAAAACGTGGTCATTACCCAACACGACTGCGGCACCGCCCAGGGAATTACCAAGGGGGTCATCTACCGCGGCGAGAAGGTGGAAGTCAGCCTGGCCGACTCGATCAAGGGCCGCGTCAGCCGGGCGAACATCGTCAATCCCATTACCGACGAGGTGATCGTCCGCGAAAACGAGTTGATCACTATGGATATCGCCCGAAAGATCGAGGAAATGGGCCTGGAGAAGATACAAGTCCGTAGCCCCATGACCTGCGACGCCCCCCTGGGCGTTTGCGCGCTCTGTTACGGCATGGACCTTTCCACCGGATCGCTTATCGAGCAGGGTATGGCGGTGGGGATCATCGCCGCGCAGAGCATCGGCGAGCCGGGCACGCAGTTGACCATGCGGACCTTCCACATCGGCGGAACGGCCGCCCGCGCCGTCGAGGAAAGCGAAATCCGCGCCAAGAAAAACGGAACCGTCCAGTTCACGCGAATGAAAATCGTCCGCAACGACGAGGGACAGCAAGTGGTGCTCACCCGAAACGGCGAACTCCTTCTGCTTGATCCCAAGGGCAGGGAACTGGAAAAGTACGAAGTCCCCGCCGGCGCCTACTTGCTGACCGAGGAAAACCAGGAAGTGCAGCCCGGCACGGTCCTCTGCCAGTGGGACCCGCACAGCATTCCCATCCTCGCCGAAGTCAGCGGAAAGGTCCGCTACGAGGACATCATCGACGGCGAGACGATCCGCATGGAAAAAGATCCCGGCGGACACGTCCGCAGCATCGTCACCGAGTACAAAGGCGATCTGCACCCCCAGATCGTCCTGGAAGACCCCGCCGGCAAGATTCTCGATTTCTACTACCTGCCCGAAAAGGCGAACATCGAGGTCCAAGAAGGCAAGACCATCTCGGCCGGCACCGTGTTGGCAAAAACGCCCCGCGAGGTCTCAGGCACCCAAGACATCACCGGCGGTCTGCCCCGCGTGACGGAAATCTTCGAGGCCCGCAAGCCGAAAGATCCCGCCGTGATCGCCGAAATCGACGGCACCGTGGAAATCCTCGGCGAGAAACGACGCGGAAAACGGACCATCGTCGTTAAAAGCGAGGCCGGCATCGAACGCGAACACCTCGTCTCGCACGGAAAACACCTGCGGGTCCACTCGGGCACCTTCGTCCGGGCGGGCGAGGCCCTGGTCGACGGGCCGCTCGTTCCCCACGACATCCTCCGCATCTCCGGCGAGGAGGCCGTGCAGCAATATCTCACCCGCGAAATCCAAAACGTCTATCGCAGCCAGCGGGTGGAGATCAACGACAAGCACATCGAGATCATCGTCTCCCAGATGCTCCGCAAGGTCCGCGTCGAGACGATCGGCGACACCAACCTCCTGCCCGGCAGCGTGATGGACAAGTTCGAGTTTCGCGCCGCCAACGATGAATTGGCGAAGTGCCTGAAAATCACCGAAAAGGGCGACAGCGATTTCGCCCCCGGCGCGATCGTCCCCATCGACGCCCTGGAGCAGGTCAACGCCCAGATCGAGACCCTCGGCGGCGTAACGGCAAAGGGCGTTAAGCCGACGCCGGCCACCGCCAGCACGCAACTGCTGGGCATCACCAAGGCCGCCGTGCAAAGCTCCAGCTTCATCTCGGCCGCCAGCTTCCAGGAAACGACCAAGGTCTTGACCGAGGCGGCTTTGGCCGGCAAGATCGATCCGCTGGTCGGCCTGAAAGAGAACGTGATTCTCGGTCACCTCGTCCCCGCCGGCACCGGCTTCCACACCTTCCAGCAATCCGAAGTCCGCATCCGTCCGGAGGCGCTGGAAACGCTCGCGGCCGCTAAGGAAGACGTGCTGGCCCGCCATTTCCCCCTGCTGGAAACGCCCGAGAGCGAGCAGTCAGCGGCCGCTCCGCCGCCGGCCGACGATCATGGCAACGGCTCGACCGCCGAGCCGGAACCGTCGGCTGCCATCCCCTCGTTGGACAGCCTGTTTATCGACGATGATGATGCATCCGACAAAGAGGAATAAACCGTGAAATTATGATCGAATTGCCATATTCGCTCATATTCTATAGTGGACCCAAGAAACTGGACCACGACTTTTAGTCGGGGAATTGAAATGGGGGCATAGCTAGCATTGGCAAGATGGGGCGTCATAAACTAGCTATGTCCCCGTTTCGACTCCCGTTTCGAGGACAGGAACTTCTCTCCCCTCTCCCGCTTGCGGGAGAGGGATCGGGGGCGAGGGCGGTGTGAAGCAGAAAAGATTCCCGACTCCGTTTCGTTCCTTAAAAACTAGCTGCGTCCCCTCTATGCGCCGTCAGAAAGTGTTTTGAAATGTGCGCCCACAAAAGGCCATTATCCAATTTCCAAACATGTTCTCAGTCTTCCATTGCGCGGAGCTTGTAGATCAGCGCGCGGCGGCTGATGCCGAGCTTCTTGGCGGCCTGTGTGCGGTTGCCGCCGCACTCTTCGAGCGTGGCGAGGATCGTCGCCCGCTCGACCTGCGAGAGCCGGCCGGACGGCGCGGCTTTCTCCTCGCCTTCCGCGGCCAGGGCGGCCACCTTGGCGGGCAGGTGCTCGGGCAGGATCACGTCGCCGCGACAAAGCAGACAAGCGCGTTGAATGGCGTTGCGCAGCTCGCGGACGTTGCCCGGCCAGGAATAAGCCAGCAAACATTGCGCCGCATGTGGCGAGAGCCGCACCGGGCCGCCGGCGAACTCCTCGGCGAAACGCCGAGCCAACGGCAACAGGTCGTCCGAGCGCTCCTGAAGCGGAGGGACGATCAGCTCGACGACGTTGATGCGGTAGTAGAGGTCGTCGCGGAAGTTGCCCATGCGGACCGCCTCGCCCAAGTCGCGGTTGGTGGCCGCCACCAACCGGGTATCGACCTCGACCGGCTGCTCGCTGCCGACGGGCGTTATCCGGCCCGATTCCAAGGCCCGCAGCAATTTTGGCTGCAAGTGCAAAGGCAATTCGCCGATCTCGTCGAGGAAGAGCGTGCCGCCGTGGGCCGCGCGAAAAAATCCCCGCCGGTCTGAATCGGCCCCGGTGAACGCGCCGCGGGTGTGGCCGAACAGCTCGCTCTCGATCAGCGACTCGGGCAGGCCGGCGCAGTTGGCGACCACTAGCGGCCCTTTAGCGCGCGGGCTCCAGCGATGGATCATTTCGGCCACCATTTCCTTGCCCACGCCGCTGGGGCCGAGGATAAGCACGGGGGCGTTCGAGGGCGCGACCACGGCGGCCGTCTCCAACACATGCCGCATCGCCGCACTGGCGCAGACGAAATTGGCCGGCATTTCGGGCGCGGCGCGCTCTTTCGACGAACGCCGGCCCGCCGCGCCGATCGCGTCGACGATCGCCGCTTCCAGTTCGTCGAGGTCGAGCGGCTTGAGCAGATAGTCGTCGGCCCCGCTTTTAATGGCCTCGACCGCCTGGCGCAGATCGCCGTGGGCGGTAATCAGCAAGACGGGCAGGTCGCCGGCGATCTTGCGAATCTCCGCCAAGGCCGTAACGCCGTCCATGCCCGGCAACCGGACGTCCAACAGCACCATTTCCGGCGGCGCGCGGCGGATCGAATCGAGGGCCTCCTCGGCCGATCCGGCCTCCGTCGTTTGGAAATCGAGCGAAGCGACGAAATCGCCCAGCAGCCGCCGCTGGGCCGCGTCGTCGTCGACCACCAGAATCGTGCGTCGTCGTTCGGTCATGGATTCAATCTGGGTCGAGACCGCTATGTTGGGGCGGCAGTTCAACTGCCACCCCATCAAGTGTAGCACAGCCGCCCTCGGCTGAGGAGAACTGATTTCACAGCCGAGGGCGGCCGCGCTGCTTCGTCGTTCCGGCGATGTAAATCTCGCCCTCGCCGAGCCGCAAAGTATCGATGGTCACAGTGGGAGCGCCTTTGCCGGCGTCGGGTAAGGAAAGCAAGGCCACCGGGTCGCCGCCCCCGAGCCGCCATTCGACGTGAAATTGCATGTCGCGGGCAAACCGCGTAATGCGATCCAACACGCCCTTCAACGAGACGGGCAACAATCCCGCCCGGGCGCCGCGAATACGCAGCGTCAGGACATTGTCCTTCTCGATCGAGGGGACGATTGTCAGACTCAGAATGCTCGTCACGCCGTGGTGTTCGTAACGGCAGGCCAAAGTGATTCCGCCTTCGTCGATCGTCACTCGCGGATCGCCGAGCGCCTCCGGCAGCGCGTCCGGGTGGTTGCGCTTCATATCGACCGCCAGCCAGCCGTTGATTTCCTCGGCGGAGATCAGCGTTTCCCAACTTCCTTCTTTTTCGAGGTCGCTCGTCAGCGCCGCGGCCCGGCGAATCATCCGCTCGCTCCCCTCCTTCAATTTCTCTTGGGGAACGTCCATCGCCCGGCGATAGAACTCCGGCATGTGGCATACGGCGATATACAGCACCAGCAGCGCCAGCAGCGCCAAGACGGCAAGGCAGCCGAGCAGCAGCAGCGAAACGCGGATTCTGTAGGTCATTTCGTTCTCACGACTTTCGCAGCTTTCTTGCTGCTATATCTCGCGGACTTGCTCGCAACAATCGGAAAAGTTGCCGTCAGCGGGCTTTTGTCATACCTTTGCAGACATTTCAAGTTCTACTTCACGGAGGAATGACCTTGGTTTTCCGGCAACCGTTCACGGGCCGGGGACTGGCTCATTTTTTTCACCCTTTCAAGGGCGAAAAATGTGTCTGTCCCCTTCACAGCCCCATAAGAAACCGCTGCAATTTCTCATCAACTGATTGTCGGCCATGGGTGTATCTTCAGCTTCGTGCTATTGTTTTGCCTTTCGCAACTTCATGGCTGCTTCGCTGATTTCCTCGATGCTTTTTTCCGGCCAGAGTGTTCGGCGCCATTGAGTGTAGTCAAACGGCTCGCGTTGGATCAGGGCAATGAACTTCTCCGTTTGCACCTCACCGAGAGCCGCAACCAACGCGTCAACACCCGTAACTTTGATTTCAGTGTCAGTTAGCATTATTCCACCTCCACGATAAACTGCGCCGGGTTCATCACAGCTATGTGGGCGAATCCCCGCATTCTTTTCACAATCAGATAGTCAGTCGTTAAAAAGAAATCGCATCCGGCCGCGACGGCACAAGCAGCATGCAAGGCGTTCGTAGCGAGCATGCCGCGCTCTGCGATCTCGCGGGCTTGCAGAATGATGGCATCGGTTTCCTCGACGTCCGCCACAGCTTCGCCCTTCCATCGAGCAATCAAGTTGCGGCGTACTTCAAACGGATTAGCTTGATTTTCATGCTCCAATACGTAGGACTAAACCAATTCAGTCTTTCGATTCCCTATGCGTTGCTGTATCTCCAGCTTGGCCTCGGCCTCAAGGCGCACCCTCGCCTGCGACTGATCGTCGAACGGACGATTGATACAGCAGTTGTCCAAGTAAACTCGCATCAATAATGCACCCCTCATTATGAGTGTACCTTCGCCGTGCCAACTAGACAATCCCGAAAAATATTTGGTGACCAATACTGCTTAGTTTCTGTTGCGGAAAACCACTGTAGGGTGCGTGCTTGCACGCACCAGCTTGGTTTTGCCGCGAAATAAGGTGCGTGCAAGCA
>JAFGLH010000072.1 GCA_016928165.1 Pirellulales bacterium
GGGTGCGTGCTTGCACGCACCTTATTTCGCGGCAAAACCAAGCTGGTGCGTGCAAGCACGCACCCTACAGTGGTTTTCCGCAACAGATACTGCTTGGACAACCGCTTATGTTTCGATTTCCCCCCGCGCCGTGCTCCGCCAAGCGCGTCGGTCGCTCGGCCGAGCAGGGTGACAAACGGCGGCAATTCTGTTAGATTAGCGCTGAACTTTTGCAAATTCGAAAACGAAAGTCCCCTCTCCCTCCGGGAGAGGGCTAAGGCGAGGACTTGCGGCCTAAAAACGACTTGAGTTGTTTGCGCGATTCCCCCATGCCCTCATCCCCGATCCCTCTTCCAAAGGGAGAGGGGGACAAATTTGCAAAAGTCCAGTTAGCGGTTTTGCGTTCTTCTATTTGGCACGGGAGTCGATCTTCGATGAAAAATGAAAATGCGTTTCTCAAGGGCGCCGAGTCGCTGGTGCTGAAATTGATGGCCATTCCCGGCGTAAGCACTCGGGAAGGCAAAGTGATGGAATTTATCTCCGAACAATTGCGCAAGGCAGGCGCGGCGAAAACCGCGCTGCAATTCGACGCCGTGCATCGCCGCGAAGAGGCCGCGGGCGAGGTCGGCAACCTGGTGCTGCGTCTGCCGGGCACATTGCCGGGCAAGCGGCGGCTGCTGATGGCGCACGTCGACACGGTGCCGATCTGCGAGGGAGCGCGCCCGGTCCGCCGCGGCCGATACGTCGCGCCCGCCGACAAAAACACCGGCCTCGGCGCCGACAACCGCGCCGGCGCGGCCGTGCTGCTATCGACGGCGCTGGAAATCCTCCGCCGCAAACTCCCCCACCCGCCGGTGACTTTTTTCTGGACCGTCCAGGAAGAGATCGGCATGTGCGGGGCGAGATACGGCCGGCTGAGTCTGCTCGGCAAGCCGTCGATGGGCTTCAACTTCGACGGCTCTTCCCCCACGAAGCTGACCATCGCCGCCACCGGCGGTTATCGCATGGACATCCGCGTCGTCGGTCGGGCGAGCCACGCCGGAATCGCACCCGAACTGGGCGTCAGCGCGATCGCCGTCGCCTCGCTGGCCGTCGCGCAATTGCACCGCGAAGGCTGGCACGGCCGAATCGTCAAAGGCAAACACGCCGGAACAAGCAACGTCGGCGTGATCCGCGGCGGCCAGGCGACCAACGTCGTCGCCGAAGAAACGCTCGTCAGGGTCGAGGCCCGCAGCCATGATCCCGCCTTCCGCCGACGGATTATCCGCGCGATCGAGCAGGCGTTCATCAAGGCCGCCCGAGAAGTTCGCAGCGCCGAGGGGGTCCGCGGCGAGGTGCAAATCGACGGCCAGTTGGACTACGAATCGTTCCGGCTGGCCGACGACGAGCCTTGCGTATCGGTCGCCGAGAAGGCGGTCCGAGACTGCGGCGGAAAGCCGGTCCGCAACGTGGGCAACGGCGGACTGGACGCCAACTGGATGACCGTCCGAGGAATTCCCACCGTCACGTTCGGCTGCGGACAGGAGAACGTCCATACCACATCCGAGCGGCTCGATCTCGAAGAATTTCGCCGGGCGTGTCGGATCGGGCTTCGATTGGCCACCGTGGCGGAGTAGCGCCGATGTTGGGCGGCGCCGGCGTAAAACTAGATCAAGTTTACGGATTATTCCTAATAATCCGTTTGCCCTTTGCCGATCCTACCTAATGTGATATTCGCGATTCGACGCAATATCAGTCCGGATTTGGGGGGCTAATCGTGTCGCCGTCCACGCGCGAACACGCTCTATGCGCCGTTGTTGGATGCTGCCTATTGGCGACCGCCGGAGGATGTCGTTTTCACCGGACCGGCCGCGGGTTCATCCTCCGCAGTCAATGGACGCTGGAATGTGAAAACATTCCTCGACTCTCGTTCTCAACCGCGGGGCCGGAAGCGCCGACCGACGAGCAGTCCTCCGCCGAGCCGAAACGATTGCGTTGGCGGCTTCGTCGGCGGGGATACCAACTTGCATCACGATTGTTCGGTCGAGGCGAATACGCCTATCATGGCAACACCCACCCTATTTTGAGCGCGGAGACGCGCGAGCCGAACGACCGGACCGGCGACGAGGACCACCCGCCGACTTCCGAACAGGCCGTCGAATTGCGGCCGCCCGAGGCGTCTTTCGATTCGCCCGATTCGCGGCGGCCGGACCTGGCGGTCGATTGACCCGACATTTACCCCGATCTTACCTGATTTTACGGGTGTAAAACTAGGTGATTTGTGCGGGTAATATCGTTGGGAATCAAGCGCCCGATTGCAGCGGGCCGATCTAACAACAGTCTCAACGCGTCCGCGCGGCGCGAAAGGCTCCGCGCGGTGGTCGGCCCGCGCGCGGCGACCACGAAACGTAGGTCTCACATACACCGCACCACTCCCGCGACAGAGATTCCATGACAGCATTAACCGCGCGTTCCGATCGATTTTGCGGTCGTCGTCTTTGGGTCGCATGCGTCTCATTCGCTTTCTTGCTAATTGCGTGCCGCGTCGAAGGATCGGAATTGCGGAACACGCCGATCGTCAAGGCAATCCAGCGGGCGCGCGGCGCGGTGGTCAACATCCGCGGCGAAAAGACCGTCGCCTCTGCGGATGGGCAGGATTCGCAAGCCGATTCCACCCGGCGGGTCAACGGCATGGGAACCGGCGTGGTGATCGATCCGCGCGGATACATCATAACCAACTTTCACGTCGTCGACGGCGTCCGCGAAATACTCGTCGCAACGGCCGACGGACGACGCCGCACCGCGAAGCTGATCGCCCGCGACATGGAAACCGACCTGGCGATCATCAAGATCGAGGCCGAGAAACCGCTGCCGGTGGTGCCGATGGGCGCCTCCGCCGATTTGCTGCCGGGAGAGACCGTCATCGCCGTGGGCAACGCTTACGGTTATGAACACACCGTTACCCGCGGAATTATCAGCGCCCTGCATCGCGCGGTGCAGGTCAACGACGCGCAGTATTACAACGACCTGATCCAAACCGACGCCAGCATCAACCCCGGCAACTCGGGCGGACCGCTGCTGAACATCGACGGCGAAATGATCGGAGTGAACGTGGCCGTCCGCGCCGGCGCGCAGGGGATCGGCTTCGCCATTCCCGTCGACAAGGTGGTTGAGGTGGCCGTCGGACTGCTGGCCGCCCGCAACGCGAACAACACGTGGATCGGCGTGGAGTCGTCGTCCGCGTCCTCGGCCAAGGGGATGGTCGTCGGCGCGGTCGAGGCCGGCAGCCCGGCCGCCGAGGCGGGACTGATGGCCGGCGACGTCGTGCTGGCCGTCGAAGACGAGGAAGTGGCTTGGCCGTTGGACTTCCAGAGGGCGATGCTCGAACGCAAACCCGGCGAGCGGGTCCGACTGACGGTGCGAAGGGACGGCGACCCGGTGAAAATCGACCTCGCGCTCGCCGGGGCGGCAAAGCGGACGAACGTCGCCGATCAACCCGCTTGGGAGCTGATGGGCGTGGAATTGAAGCCGATCCCGCCGGAAGAGTTCCGCAAGAATCGCCAGACCCGATACCGCGGCGGGCTGATGGTCGTCGCCGTCCGTCCCCACAGCGCCGCCGACAAGCAAGGGATCGTTCCCGGCGACGTGTTGGTCGGGATGCACGTTTGGGAGACGGCCACGCTGGACAACGTCGCCTACATTCTCGGCCGCCCCGACTTCGCCACGCTGAATCCGGTGAAGTTTTTCATTCTCCGCGGCGACGAGACCCTCTACGGCTACCTACCCGTCGCCGCCCCCAAAACCGCCCAGCGATAAGGCGGCGTGCGAGTGATCTCCCCTCTCCCGCCGCGCGGTAGGGGGGGCCGGAGGCGAGGACGGTCTGGATTGCCCGGAAACCAATGCGTTGCTCGGCTGTTGAATTCCGCCGGCGCCGGGATAATGAGTAGTGATCCCACTAATCGCTCTTCACCTCTATTTCTATTTCCTGGCTATCGGATGTCCACGAAAGCGCGCGTGCCGCCTTTGCGTTACCGTTCACGGGACGGGGACTGGCTCATTTTTTCGCCCTTTCAAGGGCGAAAAATGTGCCTGTCCCCTTCACCGCCGAGGGGGA
>JAFGLH010000073.1 GCA_016928165.1 Pirellulales bacterium
AGGGGCGAGGGGGCGAGGGGGCGAGGGGGAGAGGGAATAAACCAAAAATATCCGCTTGCGGTTTCGCACGGTTCAGACCACCGGCCACCGACCACTGGCCACTGACCACTGATTTCCCATGTCCAAACGCGGCCGACCGCCGGTGCTCGACAAAGAAAAACGGTCGCAGATATTGGCCGTCATCCGCGCCGGTTGCAGCCGCTCGGTCGCCGCGCAGTACGTCGGCTGTGCGCCGTCGACGGTCCAGCGGACCGCCGAACGCGATCCGCTCTTTGCCGAACAGCTTCGACGGGCCAAGTGCGGCGCCGAGCTGTCTATGGTCAACTCGATCCGCCAGGCCGCCGGCAAGGAGCGGCATTGGCGCGCGGCCGCCTGGGCGTTGGAACGCGGCTTCCCCGAAAAATACGCCCCCCGCGGACCAAACGTGTTGACCATCGAGCAAATCGGTCCGCTGCTGTCGAAGTTTTCCGAAATCGTCGTCCAGGAACTGAACGAACGGGAGCGAAAAAAGGTGCTCAAACGGCTCGACGCGCTGGCCCGCGAGTTGGGCGTCGCCTTGGAACGGGAGGAAGAAAATGCTCCAACCTAAGGCGGCGGCCGATTGGCCGGTCGATCTAGACACGTTGAAGAGGGTGGTCGCCGTCTTCCGCGACGAGATGGCCCTGCGCCACGGCCGAGCGCGACGCGCGGCGCGGCGCAACGGCTCCGCGCGGAACCTGCTCGACTGGGGGCGGAAATATCTGCCCGAACACTTCTCCCGGCCGCCCTCGATCATGCACCGCTGGCTGGCCGAACAGCTCGACGCCGCCTGCCGCCAACGGGGAACGAAGCTCAACTGCCTCGGCCCCCGCGGCGGGGCCAAATCGACCATCGGCACGCTCTGCCTGCCGCTCCGCGCGGCGGTCGAGTGTTGGGAGCCGTACATCTGGATCGTCTCCGACACCAAGCGCCAGGCCGTCGCCCACCTGGAAAACATCAAAACCGAACTGCTGGAGAACCGCCGCCTGGCCGAGGACTTTCCCGCCGCCGCCGGCCGGGGACTGGTCTGGCGCGAAAACATGATCGTGCTCCGCAACGGCGTGACGATCGAGGCCTTGGGCACGGGGCAGCGGATTCGCGGCCGCCGCCGCCGCCAGCACCGGCCCACGCTGATCGTTTGCGACGACCTGCAAAACGACGGCCACATCCGCTCCGCCCCGCAACGCGAACACTCGCGCAATTGGTTCCACGGCACGCTGCTGAACGCCGGCACCGCGCGGACGAACGTCGTCAACCTGGCCACGGCCCTGCACCGCGACGCGCTGGCGATGCAACTGCACCGCACGCCCGGCTGGCGCTCCCGGCTCTTTCGGGCAATCGCCCGCTGGCCCGAGAACATGTCGCTGTGGCGCGATTGGGAGTCAATCTACACCGACCGCGAATTGCCCCGCTCGGAAGACGCCGCCCGCGCGTTTTACGAACTGAATCGTTCGGCGATGCACGGCGGCGCGATCCTTCTCTGGCCCGAGGTCGAGAACCTCTACGCGCTGATGTGCATGAGGACCGAACAGGGCCGCACGGCCTTCGAACGCGAAAAGCAAAACTCGCCGATCGACCCGGACCGCTGCGAATGGCCCGAGGCGTACTTCGACGAGTCGATTTGGTTCGACCGCTGGCCGGACGATTTGATCGTCAAGACGATGGCGCTGGACCCGAGCAAGGGGAGCGACGCGCGACGCGGCGACTACTCGGCATTGGTCCGGTTGGGCGTCGATCGGCAGGGAATAATCTACGTCGAGGCGGACCTGCGCCGCTTGCCCACCCCGGAGATCGTCGCCGATGGGGCGGAGCAATTCAGCCGCTTTCGGCCCGACCTGTTCGGCGTCGAGGCAAACCAATTCCAACATCTTCTCGCCGCCGAGTTCGAGGTCGAGTTCCGTCGCCGGGGCATTCTCGCCGCCCGGCCCGTGCCGATCGACAATCGCGTCTCCAAGCAGGTCCGCATCCGCCGCCTCGGGCCATATTTGGCGTCTCGTCGATTGCGGTTTATCATCGGTTCACCCGGCACGCGTTTGTTGGTCGAACAACTCCAAGAGTTTCCCGTCGCCGATCACGACGACGGCCCCGACGCGCTCGAAATGGCGGTTCGATTGGCCGATCAAGTCCTCAACGGCCGCGCGGCCTCTGACGGCCTCGGCAATCGTTTGCCGGTCGGGTGAGAATGCTCGCTAACCTGCGGACCGACGCCTCATCGTTGTATATCCCGAAGGGATGTCGTACGTCAGTAAACGGTATTTATAGAATATCTATACCCCGCAGGGGCTGCGGAATCACCAATTCGCTCCGCAACCCTTTCAGGGTTGAACCATTGTCTTCCCCATCAATCCCAGGGTAGCCGCTTGCGCGGCAACCCTGGGCTATCATATCGAAGCCCTTCGGGCTAACGGAAGAGGACCGAATAGAGCGCCGCCGACTCCGCCAGTGCCAAGGGCTTGCTTGACGTTCCATAGTATAGCGAGTAAAAATCCGATGGAGTTGTTGGCGAAATACAATGGCATCTATAACAACACTGGCAAAGCCAGTGGCACACTTGCGTTGCCCTGGGCTGGGCGAACGGCTGCTCCTTCGGAGCGAGCTTGTAACACCGATTGATCGGCGATAGAATTTCGTAACCGTTCACGGGCCGGGGACTGGCTCATTTTTTCGCCCTTTCAAGGGCGAAAAATGTGCCTGTCCCCTTCACCGCCGAGGGGGA
>JAFGLH010000074.1 GCA_016928165.1 Pirellulales bacterium
CCTGTCCCCTTCACCGCCGAGGGGGACAGTCCCATTTTCGCGGTGAACCGCGAAAATCGGGACAGTCCCCTGTGAACGATTACAGTTATTATCAGGTTTCCTGAGAACGTGTTTTGAAATTGAAAAATTAGTCCCCTCTCCCTTTGATGAAAACGGGGACAGGCGCCGCAATCAGTAGTGGTTTTCGTTGCGCAACAATACAAGTGATTGCGGAGCCAGCCCCCGTTTTCATCGCGCCAGGGTCAGGGCGAGGGCCGATCGGCTGAAAAACATCGGAAGTTGACGATGCAATCCAAGCAGCCCTCGCCCCCGGCCCCTCTCCGAAAGGGAGAGGGGAGATTTTCAAAACACGTTCTGAGAGCCGTGACATCGTGTTGTCACCGTTGCCCGTTATTCTGACGGGCGCCATGAGACTAATCGACGAAAGAACGGCCGACGGTTCGCGCCGCTTTAGCCGTCTGTCGTGTGCCGCCGACTGGGACGGCATCCGCGGCCATGTAATGCAACTCTCGGGCGCGGAGACGATCAATTTTACTAACGAAGAGTCGGGCATAAGGCGGCTCGATTTTTCTTTTCGCGGCCGCCGCTTTCTCATCCACCGACAAGACGGCCGCATCCACCTGTACGTGGACGATCCGCAGTGTTCTGATTTGATTCTCTTTCAGGTGTGCCGACACTTCGAGCAACTGCTCAGATAAGCGCGGGATCACGCATCGTAACGGATGTCGAGTATCTCGAACTTCAACACGCCTTGCGGCACTTCGATCTCGACCCGATCGCCGACCTTTTTGTCCACCAACCCCTGGGCCAGGGGACTGGTGACGAGGATTTTTCCCTTGTCGTAATCCTCCTCGCCGGCGCCGACCAGGGTAAACTCCTCTTCGTCGTCGAAGCCGAGGTCCTTAACCCTTACGGTAGCCCCGAACGAGACTTTGTCCCTTGGAAACTGGGCGGGGTCGAGGAGCGTGGCCCTGGCGAGTTTATCGCGGAGCACGTTGATCCTCGCTTCCATCATGGCCCTGCTCTCTTGGGCGCCGGTGTATTCGGCGTTTTCGGTCAGATCGCCTTCGGCCCTGGCGTTGCCGAGCCGTTCGAGAATTATCGGCAGTTCGACGGTATGGAGGCGGTCCAACTCGGCCTTGATATTGTCGTATCCCGCGCGGGTCATGGGGATTTTGTCCGACATAAAGCACCATAAGAGAAAAAAAACGCGGCCCCTACCCGAAATAGGGGTCGCAGAATGTCGTTCAATTCTACAAACGAGTGGAGCGGAGGAGGGTCGAACTCCCGACCTCTGCATTGCGAACGCAGCGCTCTCCCAACTGAGCTACCGCCCCGGCCATTACCCGTTATTCTACTATCCCAAGGACGGCTTGGCAAGGCGAGGAAAAAAGGGGAGGAAAAGGGAAGTGGGCGATTCACCCGCCCGCCCATTCGATCGCGTTGAGCACCAATCTAACGAAATCGGGGCGGCTGAAATCGTCGCTCGCTCCGAGCAGTGTGCGAAATACCCGGCCTCGATAGTCCCGTGCCCAGGCGACCGGAAACAATTCGCCGCCGAGCCTTCCCTCCAACAAACAAGCGGCGTCGTCGAGAACGTCGCCGAACCGGCGCGAGACCGGTCGCGCGTTGAACGGGCCGACCCGATCCAGCACCGGATGCCGCGTCGAGACGACCGAAACGGCCATCTCCATATTGCGATCGTCCAGTCCGATCGGGGCGTCCACTATCCATGCGTCTTCGAGCACCCTTTCAAGATCGAAATTGGCTATTGAGACGACGTGCAAGCCACGGGCGAACAAGACAGTGCAATCGACGTTGGGCAGCCCGAGGGCATCGCCTTCGACAAGGTCGAAGTCCATCCGCTCGCACTCCAACCGTTCCCGCCGTCGTACGATCGGTTCCAGCGCCGCCAGGGCGGCCGCTGCGCACGGATCGGACGGATGCGAAACCAGCCGAACGCGGACCGTTTCGGCAGCCGGCCGATCGGTCGAGCAATACGGATGAAATATCGTGCCCTTGCCCGAGACGCCGATCCGTTCGTGTCCCGGGTGCATGGACAGAATGCGGTGAATGTCGGTCGATTGAGTCATCAACCGCCATTATTGCGAAGGTCCCGAAGGGCGTCCATAATCGCGGGTCGTTTTGGGCGTCGAATGCGCGCAATCGCGTCCGATTGCAGCGGTTGCGGAAGGTATTACGGCCGTGGCCTCGCCGGCGCGAGGGCAATCACGGAACTTGGCGTCCTGAACGTCCTTCCCTTCAGCCACGCGACGGCGAAGAGAAACGCCACGCTCGCGGCGGCGATGGTAGAGAGGTCAAACAGTAGGTTGGCGAAAAACAGGTGTTTGACTTGCTCGTGCCGGCCGTCGCCGAAAATGCTCGCGTTCATGTCGATGAAACAGGCGATCGTCGCCATCAGCCCCAGCAACGAAAGCTCGCGGCGCAGACCGGCGGATTGTCGAGCGTTTCTCGCGGCGGCGAAAAACAATGCGCTATACAAGGCCAGCGCGCCGTAGAGCGCATAGCCGGTGGGAAAGCAGCTCGCTTTCAGGTCGGACCAGAGATTGGCCGCCGCGCCGGTCGGCATGTACGGCTCCTCGTAGGGGCGCGTTCTCAGGTATGGCAGGGAAATCGTCTGCATGTTGTCGGCGGCGTGCTTCATCATCCTTAACACAACGGCCGGCTCCCGGTAGAGAACGTAAAGGAACGAGCTTAAGGGGAGTGGATTCCCGTAGCTCATGGGCGTGCTGAGTTCCTCGTCGGAAAAGCAGAATACCGATTTGCCCACGAACCGCTCGCAATCCGCCATGCCCAATTCGGCCAGCCGCTTGGCCGGATCGTTGCTGAAGGCGAGCGCCCCGTCGAACAGCCGATTGAAGCTGTTTTGCCACACGGCTCCCGGATCGATATTCAGGAATTTTACGGAGGCGGCGGTCAATGCGATTATCAAAACGGCGCCGACGCTCAGACGGTATCGCCGGCGAAGACCGCCGGAGCAGCAGCCCATCACAAACGGCACGGCGAGCAAGGGCCAGTAAATGTTGCCGATCTTGGCCGCGGTCAGCAGCAACAGCGCCGCCGCCGGCCAGACGATTGCAGCACGACCCGAAAACGCGGATCGACGCATCGCGTAAGTGAACGCGGCAAAGAACAAAAACAGGTAAATCAGCGATCCGGTCTCGAAGTAAAAGCTGTTCAGATAGGCGACGTAATCGGTTGTGGTGGCCAACAGCGCGAAAGGAAATCCGATGACTGCGCACAGGGCCAGTTTTTCGCCGGGGGTCGTCGTATCGTCACCGCGTATCCAGCGAAATATCAACAACAGGACGAGAACCAGCGTGATTCGCGGAAGCAGCGAAAGGGAGGACGCGTGGAGCACGTGCGGCGAGTAGAACCAGTAGTTCCAGAATACGCCCGGCAGCCACAAAAGAACGGTCGACGTGTTGAACGTGTGTTGCCGCAACGCCTTGAAGTCGCGCACCGGTCGATCGAAGTGCCAGTATTGCGTCCAAAAGTGGATGTACTTCGGATCTCGCTCGGGCAGCGTATCCGGCCGGGGCGGGTAGATTTCGACCGGGCCGGACGTGAAGAGGCGATTTATGCGCCAAAAATCGCCGTTGTCGGCCAGTCCGACGTTGCTTTGAACCAGCAGCGAGGCGACCATCCATAACGCGATTGCCGCGCAACACGCTTTGCCCGCCACGGGAAGGAAAAGCATCTTACGGCGGCGATCCGGAGGGGAAACGTAGAGCGTCAACGCGGGCGGGGGATCGCCTTGCTCGACGTCGTTCCGTCGCACGTCCGCTGAAAGTTGTCTCAGCGTGGAGCCATCGGACATGACACCCCTCCCTGGGTGTTCAACGATATTCCCCCATTGCCGCTGCCCAATTGTAACGGCGGCAAGACGGCGACGCAATCGAAAAAAACAGCGGGTTTGCGACTAAGAACGTGTTTTGAAATTTTCCCCCTCCCCAAAGGAAGAGGGGAGAAATTTGCAAAAGTCCAGTTTCAAAATACGTTCTAAAACGGGGGGAATTGAAACGGAGCTTTCCTAGACCTGCGCGTGGACGCGGTTCAAGGCCGCCATGCGGCTGCGCAAGGCAGGCTGGTGGTCCAACAGCCTGGCGATTCGCTGCCAATCCAAGTGTTCCGATCCGAGGGCCTCGAACAGGACCAGGGCGTTGTCCCAGTCCTCCTCGATGTCGACCGTCAGTCGCACGTCGTCGCGGTCGATCTCGGCCGGCGCGGGGATCAGCCGCAGATTGAACTCCTCGGGATGAGAGTAGATGTAGCGGGTAACGTGTTCGCGGTCGTGTCTGTCGCGGGCCTGGCGGTTGGCCTTGTGCAGCGCGGCGGCGCGGAACCACTCGGCGTAAACGCCCACCGGCGAGAGGATCGCCGGCCTGCCGTCGCGGGAACAAAAGCCGACGTAGTCGCAGCCCGGATGCGCCTCGGCCGTGGCCACCAGCCGGTCGATCATCTCCGGGTCGATGAACAGATCGTCGCCCTGGATTCGCACCGCGCCCTCGGCGGGATACTGTTCCATCGCCTTGCAGAAGCGGGCAAGTGGGTCGTCGCCCTCGCAGAGGCAGACCGGCACGTCTCTGGGCACCAGATGTTGAAAGGCGTAATAGTCCACGTTCGCACAGGCCTCGACAATCACGCCGTCGAGCCGCATCGAATCGGTCACCCGGCGGATGACCCATTCGAGAATCGAGCGTCCGCCCAGCCGCCGCGCGGCGTTGTTGCGGAACCGCGGCAGGTGGAAGCACGCCTGCACAATGCCTAGATTATTCAGCATCCCGCTGCCCCCTTCTCCAAAAAGCCACTACATTCCACGCCACCAGTCAACAAACTGGGCAAGGGTTAACAATCAATTTAACAGATTTACCGCAAAAACGTCAAGGGGGGTAAAACCCCCGGGTTATGAGGAAATCCGCGGTCTGTCCTGGCATTTGTGTTTCAGTTGTGTAAAAATAAGGTTGGAAGCAATCCCGAACTCGATTTTGCCCTGCAATGCCACCTCGCATCATCGGCGAACACCCTCTGGCCAAAGACCAGCGGGGGAAGCTGAAGTCCCGAATCGCCACCGCCTTTCCGTTGGGAAACACGCTCGTCACGCTGCCCGGCATCCACGCCACGCAGCGGGGCGTTTACGTGGATTTTCTGGCTCGACACAGGTTGGAGAACGGGCTGGAGCCGATGAGCCGAGAAGAGGAATCGGCGGAGTGGCGGAACTCGGTGGACCTGATCGTCGACGACGACGCGATAGTGATCCGTCCCGACCCGGACAACATGCAGTTGAGCTTTCGGGCCGACGAGATGCTGCAAGAGTTGGTTCCCAAGCACAAGGTGAAGTATCTGATGGTCCGCGACCCGCGCGTGCGTGCGGCCATCAAGCGGCGGGGCGAATGTTGGCGGATCAGTCCGCTGCCGATGACGTCCGAGGACATGGACCGGATGATCGCCGACTCGCGGATCGCCATCCACGGCGAAGATATTTACTACTACAGCAAGCCGACCGGCACTCGGCTGCTGACCTACGCGTCGTTCGCCGGACTGGGCGGCATGGACGACGCGGCGTTGCGGAGTCATTTGGCGGAGGTGCGCGAGTATTCGGCGGGCGTCAACCGCCAAGGCAACCGGGAGATCGACTTTTTCATGGCCGGCGATGGATTTTCCAAGAGCGATTTCGCCGAATACGATTTCCATGCCCTCGACGCCAATTCGCTCAGGGAGGCGTACGAGTCGCTGCGGAGGAAGTTTTTCCAGGCCGTGCCGTGCGAGTTCCGCCGCGACGACCCGGCCAATCTGGCCTGGCGCAACCGCCTCTACGCCGCCCTGATCGGCGAAGATGAAAAGACGGCCTCCGAAGAGGCCCTGCTGGGACTCGGCTCCGAGTTCTTCATGCAAATCGAGTGGCTGCCGGGCGGCCGGATCGAGGAAGGGGAGCTGATTCTCGATTCGGCGTTCGATCTGGCCGAAGAGAGCGACAACGCCGATCTGGGGCTATTGTGCGACGAGAAGTGCCGGGGATTCATCATCAATTTCGTCCGCCAGTACGGCGATCTGGAATACGTCAACATCGGTCGGATCGTCAGCTCGCTTTCGCAGCGCGACAAGTCGCCCGGCCGCCGCGACGTGTATCTCATCCAGATCAAACAGCGCGGCCACCGTCAGGAAATCCTGCGGATCATCCGCATGCAGAAGTTCGGCATCCGCGAACACCTCGACGACGGCAAGAAATTGCTCGACGCGATCATGCAATCCGAAGAATATACGGAGTATACGCTCGACCGGCGGCTCGGCTGCCGCCAGTTGGGGATGAATCTACCATCCCTCACCACATCCAATCGGATTAGCGAACAATACTCGGGGTCGCGCCGGGACATGCATGGGACGGTGATCTGGTCGCCGTATTTCGAGCGCGACTTCATCCGCGGCGTGGCGACCGACAAAATCCCGCCCGAAAAAATGGCCGACGCGGCCTTCGCCTCCCGCTTCGCCAGACTGCTGGGGCGCGCGGCGGCGGCGAACATCATCGTCGGTCGATACGACAAACTGCAAGGACACGTAGTTTTCGACGACGGCGATGAGATCGTTATCGAGAACGAAAACGGATTGCCGTTGGAGATCGTCGTGGCCGACCAGACGGGTACTTTCGGCGACTACAGCACCGACCTGGAAGAGTTCGCCCGGGAATATGCCCAGCCGGTGAATCGACGCCTCTCGCAAGTCTCCGATCCCAGGGAGTTCGCCGTTCTATACGTCGACGCCTTCGTCGCCCGGCTCTCGAAAATCCAGTTGGAGTATCGCAAGCGGAAGCGGGCGTTCGACACACTGTTCAAACATCGACCCCGCGACGTGGCCGGCAGCTTCGCCTATCGCTGGGAATGTGTGTTGGACCGCCTCCGCCGGGCGATTCCGCGTAATTTAGGCAATCTGGTGCAGAGTCACATCAATTTTCCAGAAGAGAAATAGGAGGATATGCCATATCCGATCTGGATAATCACCGCGCTTTTCATGGGTTTTTTACGACTTTTCCGTAGCATTTCAGTTAAGATGACCGAAGAATCAAAGGGGGTAACCGTTCACGGGCCGGGGACTGGCTCATTTTTTCGCCCTTTCAAGGGCGAAAAATGTGCCTGTCCCCTTCACCGCCGAGGGGGA
>JAFGLH010000075.1 GCA_016928165.1 Pirellulales bacterium
TCCCCCTCGGCGGTGAAGGGGACAGGCACATTTTTCGCCCTTGAAAGGGCGAAAAAATGAGCCAGTCCCCGGCCCGTGAACGGTTACAGATTTTTAGAGGGCGGCGACGGCGTGATAGTGTTTCAACAGGTTCTTCGCCGTTGTTGCCGCGTCGAAGGCGGTTTCTGCCCTGAGCCTGGCGGCTAAAGCGATGCGCCGCCGCAACGGCTCGTCGCCGAGCAGTTCGAGCATGGCGGCGGCCAGCGCGGCCGGATCGTCGGGTTTGACGAGCCGGGCGGCATGGGAATGTGGGGGGAATATCTCCGGCGTCCCACCGACCGCCGTGGCGACGACCGGCGCGGCGGCGGCCGCCGCCTCCAGCAACACGCGCCCCAGCGGCTCCTGCCTGGCCGGGTGGACCAGCAACGTCAACTCGTTCAGCAGCGCGGCGACGTCGCCGCGGCGGCCGAGGAAGTGGACCCGACCGGCAAGCGCGCCTTCCGACGCGCGATGCAAATCCGCTTCAAATCGCCGCGATTCTTCCTTTTCCGAATTGCGTTCGCCGACGATAAGAAAATGGACTTGCGGGGCGCGATTGGCCGTCGTCGCCGCGGCCCGAAGCAAAACATCTTGTCCCTTACGCAGCCCGATTTGTCCGACCGTGCCGACCAGCAGCGCGTCGGCCGGCAGGCCGAGTTCGCGGTGCAGGTAGCCGGTCGGCGGCCGAGGGCGATACTCGTCCAGATCGACGCCGTTGTGGAGGACATGAAATTTTTCCGCATCGACGCCGCCGGAGACGTGGAACCGCCGCACGGCCTCGGAGACGGCCAACAGGCGCGTGTGACAATTCAGATCGTCCGCCGCCCGGGCGCTGAGACGAATTATATCTCGCAAATGAGCGATGCTCGGCACGCACAGCCGCGCGGCCACCGGCCCGGAGAGCCGGCCCATCGACAGACTATTGGCGTGCAGCAACAGCGGGCGACGGCGTAAAAGGATTTCTTCCAAGCGTCGGCGAACGGAGGCTTTATCGTAGGTCAGGCTGTGTCTGACGATTCGCTGATGCATGTTCTCAACTTTCATGTCAGGCACAGCCTGACCTACACGAAACGGGATCAACTCCACGTCGCGGGCAGCCAACTCCTCGGCCAGCGGACCATCGGGCGGGGCCATCGCAACCGGCGTCATTCCGGCCGCCCGGATGTGGTCGAGCGCCGCCAGCATCGACCGCTCGCCCCCGTTGAGCGTCGGATATTCGCAGAGCAGCAGGATTTCCGGCATGGTTGCGCCAGCGTTACGCGTCGAACAAGCCGTATTCGGCGAGCGTTTTCCGCAGCGCCTTCTCCTCGGCCGGATTGAGCGGGGTCAGCGGCAGACGAAGCTCGCCGGTGTCGCGGCCCAACAGGCGCATCGCCGCCTTGATCGGGATCGGATTGGACGACAGCGAGAGCATGTCTCGGCAAAGCGGGAACAATTTGTAGTGCAGCCGCCGCGCCTCGGCCGTCTCGCCGGCGTCGAACGCCTTGCATAAAGCGATTACGTCCCGCGGCACGATGTTGCCGACGACCGAGACGACGCCCCGCGCGCCGACCGACATCAGCGGCAGCGTCATGCTATCGTCGCCGCTGAGGACGGTCAGGTCGGTGGCGGCGATGATCTGCGAGGCCTGGTCGAGCGAGCCGGTCGCCTCCTTGACCATCGTAATGTTGGGCAACTCGGCCAGGCGGACGATCGTCTCCGGCTCGATGTTTTTGCCCGTCCGGCCGGGGATGTTGTAGACGCAGATCGGCAACTCGACCGCTTCGGCAAGCGCCTTAAAGTGCTGAAAGAAGCCTTCCTGCGTCGGTTTGTTGTAGTACGGGGCGACGACCAGCGCGGCGTCGGCGCCGGCCTTGGCGGCCCAGCGGGTCAATCGCAACGCCTCTTCGGTGCTGTTCGAGCCGGCGCCGGCCATGACCCGAATCCGCCCCGCGGACGCCTCGACCGCGGCCGAAATCACCCGCTGGTGCTCGTCGTGGGAGAGGGTGGGGCACTCGCCGGTCGTGCCCACCGGACAGACGCACGTCGCGCCGGCGGAAACTTGAAACTCCACTTGTCGCTGCAAGGCGTCGAAGTCCACTTCCCCGTCGCGGAACGGAGTTATAATAGCCACCGAGAGTCCGGCGAATTGTTCGCTTCTGGTCATTTTTTGCGGATGTCTGTGCGTAGGTCAGGCTACGTCTGACAATCGCGAGTTGACGTATCACATCGACAAATTGTCAGGCACCGCGGTCTTTCCGACCACTGGCCGCCGGCCACTAGCCGCCGACAAGCCGCTTCATCTCGGCGACGGCGTCTTTCAGTCCGACCATGATCGCGCGGGCGATGATGCTGTGGCCGATGTTCAACTCGTGCATGCCGTCAATGTCCGCGACTGGGCGGACGTTGCGATAAGTCAGTCCGTGTCCGGCGTGGAGGGTCAAGCCGGCCTGACGGATTATGGCGCCGACGCGGCGGAGCGTGTCAAGTTCTTTTTTCTGCTCGGCCCCGGAGGCGAGCGCGTATCGACCGGTGTGCAGTTCGACGGCGTCGACCGACAACCGCGCGGCCGCTTCGATCTGCGCCGGATCGGGATCCAAAAAGAGGCTGACCGAGACGCCGGCCCGGCGGAGTTTTTCCACGGCCTCTGCGACTCGATCATACTGCCCGACGACGTCCAGGCCGCCCTCGGTGGTGATCTCCTCTCGCTTCTCGGGGACCAGCGTCGCCTGATCGGGCTTCGTTCGGCAAGCGATCTCGACGATTTCCGGTTCGCAGGCCATCTCTAGATTCAGTTTGACCGAGACCGTCTCGCGGAGCAGCCGCAGGTCGCGGTCGTTGATGTGCCGTCGATCCTCGCGGAGGTGGGTGGTGATGCCGTCGGCGCCGCCCAATTCAACAAGGGCGGCCGCCCAAACGGGGTCCGGCTCATAGGTCCGCCGCGCCTGACGGACCGTGGCCACGTGGTCGATGTTTACGCCTAGTTGCACCATGCGGAAGATTATAGCCGGTTGAGAGAGCCATGCAAGCGGTGCGCAGCCGCAAGCGAATGCCGGGGTGGCAATGCAACTGCCGCCCCAAAGTCGGAAAAGCTAGTTGATCTGGCCCGGGCGACGGGAAATCATCGTCCTATTGTCGGCCTCGTCGAAGATCGTCCAGACGGGCGTTTGGGCCTCGAGTTTGGCCATGTATTCCTTGAACTGCTTTTCCATCCGCCGGCGATTGATCTTTTCGCGGATTTCGACCTGGGCGTCCCGGAACGGGGTGACGCGCTGCTCTTCGCGCTCGATTACACGGACGATGTGCCAGCCGGCGGGGCCTTCGATGATCGGGCTGAGCTGGCCGATCGGCAGGCTAAACAGCGCTTTTTCCAGCTCTTTGCAGACCAAACTCCCCTTGGTGGTCCACGATCGAACACCGCCTTCGGAAGCGGTGGGGCCGTCCGAGCCGCGCTTGGCCGCCTCGGCGAACGGCATGCCGCCCAGCAACACTTGGTTGCCCAGCCGCGCCAGCGCGTCCCGTGCGGCTTCCTTGCTGGGGTGATCGGCGAAACCGACCATCAATTCCTCCCACCGCGCTCGGGCCGGATGGGTGTATTCCTCGATGTGTTCGTGATAGTAGCCGATCATCCGGTCGATGGTGATCTCCTCGTCGCGCTTGATCTGTTGCTGGATCCATTGCTGCGCCAAGACGCGATCGCAGAAGGACCGCTTCTCCTGCTCCAGCGAAGTGCCAAACGACCGCAGCTTCCGGTCCAATTCGTGGCGATTGGAAACCCCCGCGCTTTCGATCATTTTCTCCAATTGGCGCTCCTCGAACTCCTTCTCTAATTGTTCCTGGACCCGCGTCCAGCCTTCGGCCGGAATCGTCCGTTTGGCGTCCAACAGGATCAGCTTCGATTCAATGTAGCCTTTTAATTTTTGCTGGATGAGAAGTTCTCGCTGCGCTTCCAACTGGCCGGCGGGGATTTTATCCTTGTGCTTCTCGATCAATTGGTTGACGTCGCCGATGATTTCGCTCTCAAAAATCGCTTCCGAGCCGACCCTCGCGATCATCCGCGCGCCGGGGCAAGGTTGCAGGTTGTTTTTCGGTCGGCGGTCCATTTCCTCGGGCGGGGTCCGGGGCGCGTACTCCCCCTCGCCGCCGGGCCAGGACGGCGGACGCGAGACATGGGACGGCCGCTCGGGATGGATCGGTTGCGTTGGTCCGCCGCTCGGCCAGGATTGGGCCGGACAAAATTGCCGGGAGGTCAAAATAACCGTAAACGCAAGTAATGCTGCCGAAATTCGGTAAACAAAACGGCGGTAATGCACGTTGCTCGTCCTTTTGCGATGATTTCGGGGCGGCAGTGCAACTGCCGCCCCAACGTCGAACAGCGGGGGCGGGATTATAGACAGAGTATCACTCCCGCCGCAACAGCGATTTCACCAGCGAGAAAATATCCGCCGGCTCCGTAACCTCTTTCCTCAACGGAAGATAGGCGCTGCGGCGATCGACCACCCGCAGCCGCCCTCCGGCGAACGACGCCAACTGCCGCATCCGTCGCTCGTCGGCGTACCAAAATACTACGTAATTGCCTTCCAGATTGATCGCGGTAATCCCCCAGCGGTGGGCGGCGATACGGACCTCGGCCAATTCGAGCAGTTGACGAACCGGCGGTGGAGGATTGCCGAAGCGGTCCGCCAGCTCGGCCGCAACATCGGCCAGTTCGGAATCGTCCGCCACGCGGGCCAGCCGGCGATAAAGGTCGATCTTCAGCCGCATGTCGGGCACGTAGGAGCGGGGAATGTAGCCTTCGCCCGGCAGGTCCACGTCCACCTCGACCGTGCTCCGCGGCGGCAGCCGCTGCAAGCGCCGCACGGCGTGTTCGAGCAGGTTGCAGTAGAGTTCGTATCCGACCGCGGCTATATGTCCGCTCTGCTCCGCGCCGAGGATGTTGCCCGCCCCGCGAATTTCCAGGTCGCGCATGGCGATCTCGAATCCCGCCCCGAGGCGGCTGTACTCCTCGATCGCCCGCAGCCGCTTGGCGGCGTTGGGTGTGAGGTTCTTGTTCGGGTCGATCAACAAGTGGCAGTAGGCGCGGTGGATGTAGCGGCCCACGCGGCCGCGAAGCTGGTGCAGGTCGGCCAGCCCGTAGCGGTCGGCCTCGTCGATGAAGATCGTGTTGGCGTTGGGGATGTCCAGCCCGCTCTCGACGATGGTGGTGGCCAGCAGCATATCGGTGCGGCGGTCGAGGAAATCGAGCATCACCCGTTCCAGATCGTTTTCGTGCATCCGACCGTGGGCGACGGCCAGATTGGCCTCGGGGACGATTTGCCGCAGCCGCCGGGCGAGGTTCTCGATGTCCTCGATGCGATTGTGGACGAAAAATATCTGCCCGCCCCGGTTCAGCTCGCGCAGCACCGCCTGGCGGATCATCTCCGGATCGAAGCGTCCGACGCGGGTCTCCACGGCCAGCCGCTCCTCGGGCGGAGTTTGCAGGTTGGATATGTCGCGCAGCCCCAGCAGGCCCATGTGCAGGGTCCGCGGGATGGGCGTGGCGGTCATCGTCAGCACGTCGACCGTGTGGCGCAGCGCCTTGAGCCGCTCTTTCACCTCGACGCCGAACCGCTGCTCTTCGTCGATCACCACCAGCCCGAGGTTGCGGAACTTCACGTCCGGTTGGGCCAGCCGGTGCGTGCCGATCACCACGTCGATCGAGCCTTCCTCCAACCGGCGGATGATTTCATGCTGTTGCTTCCGTGAGGCGAACCGCGACAGCGCGGCGATCTCGAAGGGAAACTCCACCATCCGCGAGGCGAAGGTCCGCAGGTGTTGCTCGCAGAGCAGAGTGGTCGGCACGAGGACGGCCGCTTGATAGCCGGCGTCGACGGCCTTGAACGCCGCCCGCATCGCCAGTTCGGTCTTGCCGTAGCCCACGTCGCCGCAGAGCAGCCGGTCCATCGGCCGGGCCAGGCACATGTCCCGCTTGATCGCCTCGATGGTGGTCAACTGATCGGCGGTCTCCCGGTAGGGAAACGAGGCGTCGAACTCGCGCTGCCACTCAGTGTCCGCCGGATAAGCGATGCCGGGGCGGGCGGCGCGTGTCGCTTGCAGGTCGAGCATGTCGGCGGCCAGGTCGGCCACCGATCGCTCGACCCGTTCCTTGCGGCGCTGCCAGAGCCGCCCGCCGAGCTTGGCCAGCTTGGGCCGGGCCTTCGACCCGCCCAGGTATTTCTGGACCAAACCGATTTTGGCCGTCGGCACGTAGAGCTTCGTGCGGCCGGCAAATTCCAATTCCAGGTGTTCCTCGACCTGCCCGTTCTTTTCCAGCAGCTTCATTCCCCGGTATCGGGCGATGCCGTGGGCGACGTGGACCACCAAGTCCCCCTCGCTGAGTTCGAGAAAGCTGTCGATGGCCCGGGAAAGGTAGCGTCTTGCCGGCCGGCGGATTTCGGTGCGGTGAAACAACTCGCCGCTGCCGATGACCACCACCCGCTCGGAAACCAAGCGGAAACCGCAGTGCAGCGTGCCCTGGTGGAAATGCAGCCTATTGTCTCGTGCGGCGTCCGATTCGGCGAAGATTTCAGCGAGCCGGCGGATTTCGGCCTCCGTCTGACAAACGACGAACACCTGTTGGCCGGACGCGGCCTCATCCAACTCGTCGCGGACACGGCCGATCTCGCCGCTAAACCTTTCGACCGATTCGATCCGCAGCCGGCAGGTCGTCTCCAGCGAAGCGGCGGCAACCGCCGACGCCGTGACCGACGGAAAGCGGAACGCGCCTCGCATAACCTCCGCGACCGTGTGCAATTGCGCCGGTTCCATTCGCTCCCGATACAGTTGCCCCTGCCGATCCAATTCCATCGGCTCGACGAGCATGAACCAACTCCGCGGCGGAAGATGATCCGCCAGATGGGCGACATCGGACGTTGCCCCGTCGACCAACGTCACGTCTATCTTATCCAACGATTCCAGGCTCCGTTGGCCGGACACCTCGAACCGGCGGATCGACTCGATCCGATCGCCGAAAAACTCGATCCGTACAGGTTGCGTCCAATCGGGGGCGAAAACGTCGATGATTCCGCCCCGGACTGCGAACTCGCCGGGCAACTCGACCGCGGTGGTGGCCGACAGGCCGTTCTCGGCCAGCCAGCGGCGCAATCCATCGATCGTCCCCTCGCCCTCCACCCGCAGCGTGCGGGTCATCCGTTCGAGCGTCTCGCGGCCGACGACCGGCTGCAACAAGGCCTGAATGCCGGCGACGATTATTTTACGTGGCACGGCCGCCCCCGGACGTGTCGAATCACCCGTGGCCGTAACAGCCGAGGACGGCTGTCCCGCAAGCAACTTCAGCAGCCGCAGCCTTTGGCCGAAGGCCTCGTCGGCTTCGGTCGATTCCCGGGCGGGGAACCGCTCGGGCTTTATAGGGCTGAACAGCGCCAAGTCGTCGATCAGTTCATCGGCCTGCTCTTCGGTCGGACAAATTACGACCAGTGCGGCCGGGGCGCGGGCGGCCAGCGCGGCCGCCGCCAGCGCGCACGAAGAGCCCCAGACTCCGTCCAGAGTCGCCGCGCGCCCTTTACGCAAACTCTCGACGACCTCGGCGAAGCCCTCCTGTCGCTCCAGGCGTCCGACCAACTCGAACAAACGGCCCTCCAACGCCGAGTGCGAAACCGCGAGCGGTTTAACGCATCTTGAAACCGACCGAGTCGCCCGCCAGAAAACTTGTATAATTCCCGTCAGGAACGGCGTTTTTTGCCGCGGCCGCGACGCTGTGCGCTCGGGCGGCTCGCCCGGCTTGCGAGGTTCTTCTCGATGAGCAGGCCGACCGCCTCCGACCAGGTGGGAATGCCGCGAAAACCGGCCCGCACCGACTTGTCTTCCCTCTCGTCCGCGTCGTCGTCGATGTCCGGCGTCTTGCCCGCCGCGGCCGGTTCGTCGTCGGTCGGTTTCCGCCCGTCGGCGGTGAGGTGTTGCTTGCCGCGTCTGGGCCGGCGGTGTTTCGAGCGGCGCTGCTCGGATGAGAGCGCCTCTTCGTCGCCGGCGCCTCGGTCCGACTCGGCGCCGGCCGCACGGACCCGTTCGCCCGGCTTGCCGTCTTTGACGTCTTTCTCCGGGCGCCGCCGCCGACGGCGTTTTTTCGATCGCTTCTCGGCGTGCTCTTCGGCCGGCTCATCCGACTTCGGCGCATCAACGGCGGCTTTACCCGATTCCAACAAATCGAACGGCTCCTCGAAGTCGAACTTCTCGTCGAAGAAATTGGGCGATTCGTCCCCCCGCTCCGGCGTCACGGAAACACGACGCGACGGTTCCTCGGCAACGTCAAGGGGAGCCGGCGTTTCGGCGGATGGAGCAATTTTCTCCGGCGGCGCATCAACGCCCAATTCGCCGGCGATAAGGTTCCAATCGGCCGGCGGCCTGGGGGAACGCTCGACGGGCGACAGTTTCGCATTTGGGGCCGGTTCGGGCTGCTTTGGCTCGGGTTGGCGGAGAGCCGCTTCTTCATCCGGCGGCGTCGCTCCAAGAGAGGATATCAATGCGTCCCAATGGTTCGATGGATTCGGCTCTGTCATGTTATCGTGCTTTCAGAAAACTCTATCTTCCCCATACGCCTTAAGTATAGAGCTTACTCGGAAGATTGAGAAGGAGCGGTTGACGCACTTGATTATTAGCAAGCAACGATCTCGATAACCAATTCATATTGTAGTCAATATGAACCCGCGAGGGATCAATATGACTACATACCGGGTCTTAAATTGCACCGCAAGAAAGCCGCCGTCGAAAAACCGTCCGCGTTTATTCGACGTGGCGAATACACCCATTTCGGCCGCTTAATTAACGCGATTCAAGCCGCTCGACTGGTCCGCACCGCGACGGATTCCGGCCGTTGGCACGGCGTTCGCGTTTGATTAAACCGCTGCGGGAGACCAGCGAACATCGCTTCCGAAAAGCAGCCGTGGTGCGAAAAAGGATACTACCATGCTCAACATCAGAACAAAAACGTTCGCAATGCTGCTGGCCGCAGCAGGGGTGGCGTATTTAATCTCCTCGGACCAGAGTTGGGCCGCTCGACGAGATTTCGGCGGCGGCAGCGGGAGGCGTCCGGCCGGAGACCATCGGGGCGGGACCGCCGGACGCGGACAGGCGCAACCGTCTCGCCCCGCGGCCCGCTCCCGCCAAGCGCCGTCGAACCGGGAGAGATCGTCGGCCGGATCAGCGAGAAGTCGTCCGAACAATAATTCGAGGGCAGAAGGGACTCGATCGACCAAGGACGCTCGACGAAACGCTCCACCCCCGTCGCGTAGCCAACCGAAGGCCCAAAACGCCCGACAGCGCGACGCCCGACAAACGACTCCTAAAACACCGCGCGGCAAGGCCGGAAACGATCCGGTTCAACGCCGCCCTCAACCGGGCAATCAAGCGGGCCGGCAACGGACTAAACCGCCGCAACCGAAAGAACACGCCCGAAACACAACCCCTTCCAAGCACCACTCGCCTCCGAAGCATCAAGGCCGCTCGGACGTCGGAAGGAAACCGGCGCCGAAACCCCAACCCGGCAAGGCAAACCATGGGGGCGGCGAACATCAACGCGCAAAGGCCAAGGACGTTCGCAATCGCTTGCAACCACGGCGTCCCGCCCATCACCAGAAACCGCTCAACGGACCCCATAAACCTTCCATGGCGGGTAGCCGCCAACATCTAAGCAAGGCCGAGTTGCATCGGCTGACCGCGGGCAAGAAGGCCCGATCGCTCGAACTCGCCAAACAGTATCGCATGGTTCGCCGCGGCGACGTTGCTCGTCGGATGGAATTGTACAAGCCCGGTCCGCATCAAAAATTCCACCGCGGGCGAGTAAGTCCCCAATACAATCACCACTGCTTTAAGCATCGTTACTGGGGGCCGTCGCTATACGTCGGCGTCCATTGGTATCCGAAGTGGAGCACGTGGGTGCGCTGGTCGTGGGGCTATGCCAGCGACCCCTACTGGGACCCGCGGCCGATATTCTGCCGGCCGATCTATTACGAGCCGGCGCCGCTGTGGGTTTTCTGGGAAACGCCGGTTTGGAGGCCGCTGCCGGTTGTGGCCTGCGGCACCTGGGTCGATCTGCCGCCGGCGCCGATCGCCGATCCCCGCATTGATCTGGAACTGGTTGCCGTCCGCTTCGTCGATCCCGGCCACCCCGAGGAAAATCTCGGCCCCAGATACCGAGTATGGTTCCGCAACAACAGCAACCGGCCGATTGCGCTGCCGTTTGACGTGATCCTCTTCGCCGGTGACGCCCAGCGGCCGGCGGCCGAGATGCCGCAGGCCGGCGTGAGGGTTGCGGCCGTCGCAGCCGGAGAAATTCAAAGCGTCGACGTCCGCCTGCCGATCGAGGTCTACGAGGCCGGACGCGACGAGAAAGGAAACCTCGTCCCGTTCTCCGTGCTGCATGTGCTGGTCGACGCCGCCGATGAGATTGCCGAGACCGCCGAGGAGAACAACAGCGCGAGCCTCGCTCCGGCCGACGTGCTGCCGGTCGATCCGGCGGCCTTCGAGTTGGAGCCGACCGCCGTCGTTCCAGGGGAAGAAGTCGTCGTCGCGGGAGAAGGGTTCGGCCCCCAGCCCGGACAGGTGCTGCTGGTCGTCGGCAACGAGGAAATCGACGCCGAGATAGCCGGCTGGTACGACCTAGGCGTTCGCTTCACGGCGCCGGAATTGGCGATTGCCGGGCCGACCGAGGCCGAGGTGATCGTCGTCCGCGGCGACCGCGCGGCGGCCAACCCGCTGAGGATAACCATCTCGCCGAAGTAATCGCGTAGGGCAGGTACAGGTGCTTCGTCAAGGTTGAAAAATCGGGGCGCTGCTGCCGGACAAGCCGGCGGCGGTGCCCGTTTTAATAATCGAACCCCTATATAAAAAACTTGACGCAGCGCGGGAATCAATCGGCGGGCAATTCGGCCGGGACCGGCAATCCAGCCATCCGCAGAAAATTCGCCAGCAGCACATAGCCGCCGTCGGTCAGGATCGACTCGGGATGAAACTGCAAGCCGACGACCGGCAGCGTCCGATGCTCGACGGCCATTATCGTTCCGTCCTCCGACCGGGCCGTAATCGTCAGACATTCGGGCAGCGCTTCCTCATCGACCGCCAGCGAGTGATAGCGGCAGCCGACCAAAGGATTGGGCAGCCCTTTAAAGACGCCGCGGTCGTTGTGGCGGACAGACGAGGTCCGGCCGTGCATCGGCGATGAGCGCTTTAAGCGCCCCCCCAGCGCCTCGGCGATCGTTTGATGTCCCAGACAAACACCCAAGATCGGTAGTTTGGCGTGGAGCAAACGGACGACCTCCAGCGAGCATCCGGCCTGCTCCGGCGCACGCGGCCCCGGCGAGAGTACAATCGCCGAAGGGCGCAACGCGGCAACGCCGCGGGCGTCGATCCCCGTGTTGCGGACCACGCGCGTGGCCTGCCCCAGCCGCTCGAAGTATCGGGCGAGGTTGTAGACGAAACTATCGTAGTTGTCGATCAGCAGCAGCATGTATCAACCACGTAGGTCAGGTGCCCCGTACCTGACATTAGGAACCAAAAAGGAACCAAAGCGTATTATGTCAGGTACGGGGCACCTGACCTACAACTGAAAACTGAAAACCGACAACTACAATGCTTGCACCATTCCTTCCGCTTTGTGCCAGGTTTCTTCGTATTCCGCCTCGGGCGAAGATTGGGCCACGACGCCGCCGCCGACGGGAAACTGCCACCAGCCGCGGCCGGCCGTGATCGTGCGAATCAAAATGCTCAGGTCCATCGAGCCGTCGAAGCCGAGGTAGCCGAGAGAGCCGCAATACGGACCCCGCGCGGTCGGCTCCAACTCGGCGATGATCTCCATCGCCCTGACCTTCGGCGCGCCGGTGATTGAGCCGCCGGGAAACGCGCCCCGCAGCAGGTCGAGCGGCGAGCGGTCGTCGCGCAAATGCCCCGCGATCGACGAGACCAGGTGCAAGACGTGTTCGTAGCGTTCTACGGCGCAGAGTTGTTCCACGCGGACGCTGTCGGCCGTGCAATTCCGCGAAAGGTCGTTTCGCAACAGGTCGACGATCATCACGTTTTCGGCGCGGTCCTTATCGCTGGCGATCAATTCCGCCTCCGCCGCGCGATCGACTTCCGGCCTCCCGGTCCGCGGCCGGGTGCCTTTAATCGGACGAGTTTCCACTTCTCGATCCGAAACGCGGAGGAACCGCTCCGGCGACGCGCTGACGACTTGAAACTCGCCGAGGTCGAAGTAGCCGGCGAAGGGGGCCGGATTGCGGCGGCGAAGTCGCCAGTACAGATCGGCCGGCCCGTCGCGCGCCGGAGCCAAAAGCCGCTGCGAGAGATTCACCTGGAAAACGTCGCCCGCGCGGATGTAGTCGATCACCCGTTCGACCGCCCGCAGGTATCCGTCGCGGGAAAAATTGCTCGTCGCGCCCGCCGCGATCCGCGTGGGAAATTGCGGCACGAGTTTCCTTACAAAACCGCGACCGCCGGTCGCGCCCCAATATTCATGTTTTGCAACCGAGGGCGACTGTGTTATAAGACATCGGACTTGTTCGAGCCTTTCGGCGGCGCGGCGTTCTCTTCGGCGGAAATCGACCTCGGGAAAACCGTGAGAGATGATCCATGCCCGGCCCTCGACGTGATCTACCGCCGCCACCACGTCGTATAACCCCACGGCCAATGCCGGGCAGCCGAACTCGTCGTACCGAGGTGGCGGTAATCGTTCCAGCGAACGTCCCAGCTCGTATCCGAACAGCCCCGCGGCACCGCCTTGGAACGGCGGCAATCCGTCTACCCGTTCGGCGGCGAAGGGTTTCAGACGCCGCGCGAGAATGGCTATCGGATCGACCGAACTGATACTTTCCGTCGGCTGACCCACCAGCACGAAGTCGAACGGATCGGCCGTCAGAAACGAATAGCGCCCCAACGTCGGATGACGCATCGCGCTATCGAGGAACAGGCAATGCGGGAGCTGGGCCATCCGACGAAACAGCGCTTCGGTCGGCGGGGTCCGTGAAAGTTCCTCGACCAACGGCAATGAACGGCGTGTTTGCACTGTGCGTGTTGAGGGAGGGTTCGGAAACAGCCGCGGGAAGGGAACATGGGGCCGCGCGAGCGCCAACGCCGATGGTAAAGGACTTACGATGGAATTGCAATCGCCGCCTGTTGCGGGAAGACCGACGAAAGGCGATGAAATCGCTGCCGGAATAGCCCACCTGGGGGGTGCAATGGCGATGAAAAATCCGTTATCCTAGATGTACCTGCAAGCTAGATAACTCTTCGATTTGGTGGAGAAACCATGTGTACGATGGCCATCCTGTACCGTACTGCCCGCGGTACCCCCATTTTGGTCGCGGCGAATCGCGAGGAGCGTTACGATCGCCCGACGCAGTATCCCAAGATACAGTCCGGATCTCCGCGCGTGGTGTGCGGGATCGACCGTAAAGCCGGGGGGACATGGCTGGGCGTGAACCAGCACGGATTGTTTTCGGCGGTGAGCAATCGGCGAAAGTTGTCCTTGCCGGCCGAGCCGCGTTCGCGTGGTTTGCTCTGCCGCGAACTGCTTGAATTGCGAACGGCCAAGGAAGCCGCCGCGCACGCCGCCGAGGAGCTTTCCAAGGGCATCTACGCGGGGGCCAATTACGTCTGCGCCGACGGCCGCTACGCCGCCGTCGTCCACGGCGGGGACAACGTCGAGATCGTCGAGCTGACCCCGGGCCTACACGTCGTCAGCGACGGAGACGTGGACGATCCGCACGACCCGCGCCACGAGTTCGTCCGCCGCATGTTGACCTTGCACACCTTGGATTCCGCCGTGACGTTCCTTGCCGTCGCCAGCCGCATCTTCGCCCGCAGGGTGGACGACGAGGGACGCCGCGGCGTAGTCGTCGCCGGTCCCGAGTCGGGAACGGTTTCCTCGACGCTGCTTTCGCTGCCGCGCAAGATTCAGCACGCGGTTTATCAGTACGCCCCCGGACCGCCCTGCGACTGCGCCTTCGACGATCTCTCGGCCTTGTTGCGCCAGGTGCTTTCGGCCGAGCGGATGCGGAAAGCCCGGGAGGGCAACGGCAAAACCGTCAAGCCCTCCCTTTCCGACAAGACGAAAAAGAAGACGAAAGCCAAGCCGAAGGTCAAGGCGAAAGTCGGCGGCAAAAGGCGGACTGTCAAAAAACGCGGATAGCCGCGCGATAAATCGTGATAATAGTGCTTGGTTATCGGTAGTTCGACACGCCGACGAGAACTCCCGCCATGAGCATTATCACTCTGACCACCGATTTCGGACCCGGCAGCGCCTACGTGGCGGCGCTCAAGGGCGTGATCCTCTCGATCCATCCGACGGCCACCGTCGTCGATCTCTCTCACGACGTGCCTCCGCAAGACATTCGCCGCGCGGCCCTGTTGTTGGACGACGCCACCGACTGCTACCCGCCGGAGACGATTCATCTCGCGGTGGTCGATCCGGGCGTGGGGACCGATCGGGCGATCGTCTACGCGCGGATCGGCTCACAGCAGTACGTCGCCCCAGACAACGGGCTGCTCAGCCGGCTGGCGGCCCGCAGGCGGCCGTCGAAGATCGTTCGTTTGACCGAGCCGGAGTATTGGCGTCATCCTGTTTCGCCCACCTTCCACGGCCGCGACATCATGGCCCCGGCGGCGGCGCGGCTGGCGCTGGGACTTAATCCCGATTTGCTCGGACCGCCGCAAGAGAGACTTACGCCGTTGGAATGGCCGCTGGTCCGTTCCGCCCCCATGCGAATCGACGGCGAGGTAATCGACATCGATTCCTTCGGCAACCTCATCACCAACATCGACGCCGAGTCGTTGGCCGGCCGGCCAACCGACCGCCGCGTCTGCATCGTCTGCAACATCTACGAGACCTGGGGCGTCTTTCGCACCTACTCCGATCTGCCCGCGGGGGCATTGATCGCCCTGGTCGGGTCCGGCGGCCGGGTCGAACTGGCGTTGGTCGGCGGCAACGCCGCGCGGCGTTTGGGAATCGCACTCGGCTCTCCGGTCACGTTGGCCTGGGAATGAGCGCCGCGCGCCCGATCGCGCTCACGGAACTCCCGGCTGAATTTCCATCCCGCCTTTCGGCTCGTAGCTGCAATCCGGGTCGGTTTGCATGTAGTCTCCGGTCAGGGCATAAGCGCGGGCGCGGCTGCCGCCGCAGACGCGGCGATACTCGCAACGGCCGCAGCGGCCCTTTAACTTGTCGGGGTCGCGGAGCGCGACAAACGTCGGATGGTTTCGATAGGTCTCGATCACCGAGTCGTTCGGGAACCGCCCGCAAATGACCGGCAGGAAACCGGCGGGAAATATCTCGCCCGTGTGGCTGACGAACATCACCCCCTTGCCGTCGCCGACGCCCAACGGCGCGCGGGCGGCGGCGATTTCCGAACCGTCCGGCCCGGCCAGCGGATCGCCGCCCCGCTGCAGCACGTAGCGCCGATAGTGCGGGGCCTCGGTCGTCTTCACTCCAAAGGGTTTTCTTCGCGCATGGCGCCAAAGGCGCTCGAAAACCTCTTCGTATTGCTCCGGCGTTATCCGCTGCTCCTCGACGCCGCGTCCGACGGGCACCAAAAAAAAGACCGACCACATGGCGATTCCACGCTCGCAAAGCAACTCGGCCAAGGCGTCGATCTGGCGGACGTTCCGGGCGGTGACGGTCGTGTTGACCTGCACGGGCAGATGCAACCGTCTTGCGTTTTCCAACATTTCCAGCGTCCGCCGGAAGCTCCCTTCCCAGCCGCGAAAGGCGTCGTGCGTCTCGGGGGTCGCGCCGTCGAGGCTGATGCCCAACATCCGGACGCCGGCGTCCTTCGCCCGGCGAAAGGCCTCGTACGTGGCCAGCGGCGTGGCCGAGGGCGTCAGTGCGACGTGCAGGCCGGCGTCGGCCGCGCGGCGGATCAGCTCGAACAAGTCGGCCCTTTTCAACGGATCGCCGCCGGTCAGCACCAAGTTGGGTCGTCGCGGAAACGCGGCAATTTGGTCGATCAGGGCCGTCGCATAAGCGGTGGAAAGTTCGGCCGGGTGCGGATCGGGCTGGGCCGACGCCCGGCAGTGCTTGCAGACCAGGTCGCAGGCCAGCGTGACCTCGTAGTAGAACATCAACGGATTGACGGCGAAGTCTTGCAGCGAGTATTTGGAATTGAATTCGTTCACTTCTGTTTATCGTCCTCGACGCCGCGGCGGCGGTTGGATTCCATCTCCTCAAGTGTAACGTCGCTCTCGCTGGAGGGACGGCGGGCCTTCGCCCGCTCGCCCGGCGAGGCGGGCACGAGCCGCTTGACGATCACGTCGTCGAACTCGACCGCGCCCGGCTTGAGATACGCGTATAGCATCACGCGGCCCCAGCGGGGCGAGTAGTTCGTGTGCCGCGGAGTGAACTCCTCGGCGTGGGTGTTCCAGGCATTCTTCGGGCCGTCGAGATTTTGCTGGCTGCGATAGACCTCGCGGCGACGCCCATCCTTGGGTAAATAGTCATAGCACTTGATGAACACCTTCACCGCCGGACCGTCGCTGCGCCAGCGGCACTGGAAACGATACTTCGTCCCCTCCTCCACTTGGAAAAAATCGCTGTAATACATTACACCCGTGGTTTCGGCGACTTGTTTCTCGAGGACGAAGCGAATCACGCGATTCTTCGAGTCGTCCGTTTCATCGACCCAGCGGACCTGTCCGCCGAGCGGCTCGCGCCGCTGGCCCGCACGGTCGGCCCACCCCTTGGGCACGCCGTCGGCGCCGTGCTGGAAATCGCCGGCGACCAGATTGGGCCCCTTTTTCCAGTTCTCTTCGGCGATCGGGTCCGTCGCGGGCGGCCCGTCCGGCTTGCCCCCCTTCAAGGCGTCGAGCATCCGCTTGACGTACAGGTGCGGCACTTCGCCGACGGTTTTGGCGCGGACCTTTTCGGCGTAGATCGCACGAGGTTGTTTTTCGTCGGAGAAATCGACGCATTTGATCGTCAGATCGTATATGTCCTCGTCCGTGCCCGGCGCCCGTTCGATGCTTCCCCAAACGCCTATCTGGGCGTCAAAATCCTCGCGGACGATTTTTCGCATCGTCGCCTGGTCCGTCTCCGGCGAGGGCGCCAAGTTGCGCGCGGCGCAAAAATCGCGGACCTCTTGCATCGACTCGGGCACGATGAACCGCCCGTCCCGCGCCAACTTTTTCCAGATCATTTCTCCGACCATCCGGCCGTAGCGCCCGTCGTCGAACTTGGAGACGAAATCGAAGGGGACGACGACCCGGCGGGGGTCGGCGGCCCCGGCGGCGGGAAGACAAAAAGAAATGAAAAATGAAAAATGAAAAATGAAAAATGAAAAACGTGCTATCCCCGGCTCCCAAATAGAGCGCGGAAACCAGGGAATGAAACATTTTGCATTTTGCATTTTGCACTTTGCACTTGTCATTATTCCTCCCTTACTCATCTTCCCCCTTCGTCAACCGCTCGAAGTATCGCCGATTGAGTTCCTCCCAGCCTTCAGGCGACGGGTCGTGCATGCCGCCGAGTAATTCCTTTCGCACGTCGGCGGGCAAGTTGGCCGAGGCGTCGCGGCGGGCCTGGAAATCACCCGCGATGTTTTTCCTTACCGCGCCGAGGCCTTCGAGCAGTATCCGCCGCCGACGCAGGGCGTTTCGATAGCGTCCGGCCTCAATGTCGCGCTCCACTTGGGCCATGATCTCAATCAGCTTCTTCAAATCGGTGCGGTGGAACCCGGAGACTTGGAATTTCACCTCGACGCCTTCAGCTTTGTTCCGCAGCTCCGCCTGACGACCGGCGAGCCGCTGGGCGTCGCGCGTGCCGGGCGAGCGGGGGACCGGGCCTTCCAGCCCCTCGCCGCTTTGGCCGCTCTCCTTGCCTCCGCCGGTGGCCCCGCCGGCTGGGTCGCGGTCGTGGTCCTCAATCGCTCCGGCCACGTTGGCGTCGGGCGTCAAGCGGCTGGGCGTTCTGCGTCCACCCTTGCCGACAGCCTCGTCGCCGACCATCTCGCCGCTGGATTTGCCCTCTCGTCCTTCGCCCGAGCGGCCGCCTATCTCGCTGCTGTTCGGCAGCCGGTTGCCGGTCACTCCCTTGGCGCTCATGTTCGAGATCGGTCCGTCGGCCGCGTCCCAGCCCGCACCCGCGTCGAGCGAATCGGCGGCGCTGCTCGAGATGTCCTCCATCTCGTCGAAAATATCCTCCTCCTCTTCCATCAATTCGCCGACGAGGTCTTCCAATTCCTCGGGCAATTCGGCCATCGGCGCCTCTTTATCGGCGTCGGTGAGCGATTCCTCCTGGCTCCATCGCTCGCGGTCGGGCGCGTCGGGGAGCCACTTCTCGAGGTTCGCCTTCAGCTCTTCCGCCCGCTCGTGGCCCAACTGTTCGAGCGGAACGGCGATATCGACGGTCTTTTTCGTCAGCGCACCCTCGGCCATCTTGATTTCCGTCTGAATCTCCACTAATTCCTTGGCCGTCGAGGGATTGGAAAAATCCTGCTCGGGCAGTTTGCTCTGATCGGACCTCAATTCCTCAAGGAACCGCGACAGGTCGTCCTCGGCGGCGGCCAACCCCTCGAGCAATTCTTCTTGCTCCTCGGTAAAATCGTCGACCGGCGTCTTGGCCAACTCCTCGCTGGCCTCGATTACCCTCTTCTGCTGCTTGAGGAATTCTTCGAGCTTGTCGTGCAACTGTTCGATCTTGTCGCGGGCGTCGTCCGGCAGGTCGCCGCCGGGACGTTTTTCCATCTCCGCGAGCAGATCCGACTCCGCCCGCCGGGCCGTCTCCAACAGCTTTCGCAACTCGGCGATAATTCGATCTTGAATAGTCGTCAATTCGGGCAACTGTTTAGCGGCCGACGGCAGGTCGGCATTTTCCCCATTTCGATCCGCCGTTCCGGCGGATGCTAAACGACCCATATTCAACAACTCGTCGCAAACCTTCACCGCTTCGATCATTTCGCCGGCGGCCAAGCCGCCCAGAACTCTCCGGATCGTCGGGAGTGGTTTGCGGTCGTCGGGTTTGACGGTCTTCGCCAACGCCGACGTGGATTTTTGGATGTCGATTTGACGGTTTCGGACGTCCTCCATGAAACCGCGGCCGTCGGTCGCGCCCTCGGCGGTCAACGTTCTAGCGTGGACCTGCTTTTTCAATATCCCGAGCAACTCGGCGCGAAGGGCTTCGAGTCGCCGGAGAACGGCCGTCGCCTCGTCGTCCGGCGAGACGACGCGGATTTCGTGCCAGCGGCCGACGGTCCGTTGCGGTTCGAGCTTTACTCCCCAGTCTTCGATTGCCCGACGGTCCCAAACCGCCGCGCGGACGAAGACCGACCGGCCCGGTTTTATAATTTTGGGATCGAGTGTCAACAAATGCCGGCGAACGGCGGATATTTCGTTGGGGGAGAAGTCGGTCCATTGGTCGACGATGTCATGCGTCCCCGGCCCCTCTCCCTCAAGCGGGCGAGGGGAGCTGCTACCGCTTTTGCCTCCAGCCCCTCTCCCGCTTTGCGGGAGGGGAGTGCCATCAATCTTTATCTGCAATTCGGCTCGTCCGACGCCGTAATCGTCGCCGACCCGGACAGAGAGAGACAACGTCGTCCCCGGAGCGGCGAAAGCAGGCTCGCTTAACCCACGCAGTTCGACCGTCGGAGGTTGGTCGATGCGAACTCGGATATCGTTCACCCGCGGATTTGGGTCGGTGTGTCCGGCGTCGTTCCACAGCCGCACGACGTACGAGCCGTTCTTCAACAACGGCATCGGGGAGATTGACAGGCTGCCGTCCGGTTCGACGCGGCCGGGAAACTGCTGTTCGCCAAGTTCGACGCACCCCTTGGCGACCGGCGTCGCGGCGCGCAGCCGCAGCCGGACCTCGGTGTACTGCGGGGCCTCGAGGTTCAAGTCGTCGATTGCAAGCGTTTCGTCCTTCCGGCCGATGTAAGCCGGGTAGCGAAATGTCGCCTCGGCGCTTTCGACGACCGGTTTCCGCCGCACTCTCACTGAATAGACCCGCGTCTGCGAGTCGCCGATTTCGAGCCGGTAATCGAACGCCTCGGCCACCGAAGGGACGGTCAGCGCGAAGCGGCGATGCTCGCCGTCGGCGGTCATCGGCAGCGGATTTTCCGGCTCGTTCGCTTTTTTGACGAACAGAATCGCATTCACCGGGGGGGCGGGCGGGTTGCGGATTTCGGCCCCGATGCGAACGCTCTCGCCGACCAGTACGTCCACGTCGCCCGGCGAGACGGAGATTATTTCCACCGACCCGACCGAGGGGACGAACGTCCAAGGAGCGAACAGCCGAGAGGCGGCCGAACCCCAGTTGGGCAACGTCGCCCGGCAGACCAGCGCCGCCGCGATCAGCACCGCGAGCGCCGCGAGCGACTCGATCAGGTCGCGGGGGGTCTGCATGCAGTATATGAACCTTTGCCGGCGCGATTGCCCGGCCGCGGCGCGGTCGAGTTGCAGCGCGCCGATTTTCGCCGCCGCCTGGTTGACGGCCGCCAGGCAAAAGGCCCTGTTTCGGTTTTCGCGGTCGTTGCCGAGTTGGACGAGGTTTATCAGGTCGCTGTCCAACTCGGGAAATGCCGATTCCATCCGCCGGGCCGTGGCTTCGATGCCGCGCTGGCCGCGCAACAGCCGGCGGCCCACCAGGAACATCAGCAGCAAGGAAACCAATAGCCAGACGGCCGCCAGCGCCGAGAGCCACGGCGCGGGCAGCAGCAACACTGCGTCGGCCGCCATGAAACATATCAACAGGCCGAAGGAAACGCCGGCCGCCAACGCGGTGGTGGACAGCAGCGTGAAAAGCCACCACTTCTGACGCGCGGCGTCTAGCCGGTCGAGCACGTTTTCGGCGGCGGGTGACATATTGGTGAACGGCGTGTAGTGGATAGTGAATCGAGTTTAACGGCCGTCGGCAGGACGGTCGTAATATGAACACACAATAGCGCGAGCGTCAATGCGTTACCGCGTAGGCCAAAATATTGGCTCCGAGTTGCAGCGCCGAGCGTTCTTGAAAACCGTAACTGTAGGCATGTGGAAAGCGCTCCCAGCCGTTGCCCAGGTCGAAGCGGCTGTAGACGACCGCCAGGCGGCCGTCGATGGAAAGCCCTTCCAGCGCCGGGGCGTCGAGTTGTCCGAAATCCTCCCGCACGCGCGGCGTGTAATCGACTTTGCCGACGTCGAACAGCGAATGATAAATCGGATGGTCGGCGGGAATTCGCGCCAACTTCGCGTCGGGGATGGCCTTGGCGAGTTGACCGCGCAGGGCGGCGTCGAAGGCCAGCCGTCCGCAGCAGGCGTCGGCCAGCAACATCCCGCCCGCTTTCAGGTATCGACCCAAGAGGGCGGCTTCCTCGTTGCTCCAGACAAAGTCGTGGTGTCCGGTGATGTAGAGCAATGGATAAATCGCCGCCCGCGGATCGCTGAGCCGCACGTTCGCCCGCTTGAACTTCACCTCCATCGTCGAGTTGTCACGGGTGAACTTGAGCAGGTTGTGGACGGCCGACGGATCGGGATCCCAGTCGCCTTCGTGGATCAGTTGGGCGAAGACGAAATCGTCGCGCGTGGGGGCGGCCGACTCGTGGTAGACCTTCGTCGTGCTGAGGAACCGCCCCAGTTGGAACGTGCCGAGCAGATAGGTAATCATGTTCGCGCCCAACTGGCGGGCCTGATCGATCACCACGCGGGTGCCGCGGGGATGTTCGTGCCCGTCCCAGCCGCAGGTCAGATCGCGCGGCGAGAAGATCACGCCCGCCCGGCAGCCGAAATTGATCCCTTCCAGGCAAGGCGGCTCGACGAACGTCGAACCGTCGGCCTTCTTGTACGTCAGGTCGCCGAGCTTGTAGTACGAGGAGAAGACCGGCTCCTCGGGCGAAAGCTTTCGCAACGGCCGGTCCGGGAAGATCGCTTCCATCTCGCCGCGGAACGATTCGGCGAAATCGTTCCAGCCGCAGCAGGCGTCGCCGATGATCGTCCCGCCGTCCAGCACGTATCGGGCCAGGCGGACGCGGACCTCGTCGCTCAGTTGGAAGTTGTTGTGTCCGGCAAACAGCAGAGCCGGCAACTCGCGGGGATCGAAAGAGAAATGGTCGAACTCGATTTCCACCGCCCGATAGTTGATTCCCAGTTTATCGGAAATCCACTCCAACAATGTTTTCACGTCGGCTGGATCGGTCATCCAGTCCCGATACCGCACCCGCTTTCCATCGCGGGTGATCCAGCGGGTCTCGCCCAGCGCGGCCTTGCCGACCAAGGCGGGCGGACTGGGCGGCCGCTTCTTCTCGGTGCGGCGCAACGGCGTGACGGGCAACGGCAACGGGGGAAACGATTCGCCGCCGGCGCGGCGCCGCGGCTTCGCCTTTGGCGGCGGGCCGCAGTCGATCGGTCCCGAATCGCCCTCGTCGCCCCAGGCGAACGTCGGAACACCGACGCCGCCGATTGCCGAAGCGACGCCTAGTCCTTCGATGAACTTTCGCCGCGAAAGTTCGTCGTTGCGTGGAGTTTTTTGCGGCCTCACGACTGTTCCCCTTATTTAGTTACTGTTGCGGAAAGCTCCAAATCCGTAGGGTGCGTGCTTGCACGCACCTTATTTCGCGGCAAAACCAAGATGGTGCGTGCAAGCACGCACCCTACAGTGGTTTTCCGCAACAGTAACTATTTACGCCAGGCCCCGACCGGCCTATATATCTATATATATTGTCGCGGAATAACGGCGATTGGTCAATACAATCCCCATAATTAGCGGTTGTTCGAGAACCCGTCCGCAGCGGGCGCCAAAACGCCCGCCATCGACCGCGGCGGCGACTCGAAATACAATGCAACAAGGAGTAATTATGCGTTCCACATGGAGAAATCGTCGGGGCGTCATCGCGGCAATTGCCTGCCTGTTTTCCTCCTTCGCCGCGGCCGAGCAGCCGCCGACGATCGATCCCTTCGGACCGAAGACCGAACGGCGCGACGACGCGCTGCCCGGCCGCATCGAATTGTCCGACGGCTCGTCTCGTTCGGGCGCGATCCATCTGACCCGCGACAAATGTTTGACGATCTACGACGAACGATTTCAACGGCAAAGGGAAATTCCGCTTGCGGCGATCGCGCGGATCGACTGCAAGATCGAGAAGGAATGGATGGAACGCGAATGGAAGTTCAAGGAAACGACCAGCGACGAAAAGATATACACCGGACGGACGTATCCAGTGCGAAAATATCTGCACACAATCACCCTCCGCGACGATCGGACGATAACCGGCCCGCTGTCGGCGCTGGTCTACTTGCGGCCGAAGCCGGAATCGCCCGGCGAGGAAACGAAACCTCTAAGGTTCATCCTGCACAAGCGCCACAAGGGCAAGGTCGGCGAGGAGTTGAAGTCGTTGGTCTACGTCAAGCGGATCGAGTTTGGTGATGAGAAAAAGCAAGAGAAAGCGGATGAATAACTTCAACCGCCCTCGCCCCCAACCCCACTCCCAAGAAGCGGGAGAGTGGAGTAAAAACACAATCCATGCAACTTTCACTCGCCCACGGTCACAGTCCGATGACGATGTTGGCGGTCGCCGCGGCGGCGCTGCTTTTGGCGGCGCTGTGCTACCGCCGAACATTCAAGTCGCTCGGATTGCGGCGGTGGGGCGCGCTGTACCTGTTGCGGGCGGCGGCCATACTGTTGGTCGTGGTCTTGTTGTTCCAGCCGGTCCTCAGCTATCAAAAGGAGCGGGCGGAAAAGCCCGCCCTGATCTGCCTGCTGGACGCCTCGGCATCGATGGAGATGGCCGACGACGCCTCAGGTATCTCGCGGTTTGATCGGGTACGGGAAAAGTACATCGAGTGGAGCGAAAAATTGCGGAATGATTTCCGCCTGCTGCCGGTCGCCTTTGCCGATCGCGCGCTGCGGTTGGAAAACCTCGATCAACTGAACGCGATGATCCCCAACGGCCGGGCGACTTCCCTCCGCCGGGCTTTGGACGCCGCCTCGAATCAACTCGCGCCCGCCGAAATCGCGGCCGTGTTGATGCTCTCCGACGGAATCAACAACGCCGCCGGCGACCCGGTGGAAAAGGCCGCCGAATTGGGATTGACGGTCCACTGCATCGGCGTCGGGGCGGGAATGAGAAGCAACCGCGATTATCGCGACGTTCGAGCGACCGGCATCGATTGTCCCGACCGGATGATGCTTGGAAACGCCGCCCGGGTCGCCGGCTCGATCGACGCGGCGGGCATGAACAACCGCGTAATCGAAGTCTTTCTCGACGAGGACGGCCGGCAAGTGGCCGGCGCCGAGTTGACGCTCGACGACGTGGAAGGCTCGCAACAGGTCGTTTTCGAGTTCACCCCGGAAACGAAGGGCCGCCATACCTTCACGGTCCGCGTCCCGCCGGTCGCCGGGGAGCGAATCTCGCAGAACAACAGCCGCTCGGCCGTCGCGGCCGTCCACGAGGCCGAGATCGGCGTGTTGTACGTCGAGGGAACGCTGCGGGCGGAATACGGCGCGCTGGTCGACCGCTTCCTGGCCAAGGACCCCGACCTGGAGTTTTGCGCCCTGGTCCAGACCCGGCCGAACGTCTTTTTGCAACGGACGAACATGAGCGAACTGCGGCTGGCGGCCATCCCCGCGGATCGAAAGACGATCGAGCGGTTCAACGTTTTTATTATCGGCGACCTGGACGCCTCCTACCTTCGACCCGAACAGCAGGAGATGATTCTCGATCGCGTCCGCGCGGGGGCGGGCCTGGTGATGCTCGGCGGCTATCATAGTCTGGGGCCGGGCGGATACGCCGACGCGCCGCTGGCAAAAGCACTGCCGGTCGAATTGGGCAATCGGGAAATCGGCCAATACACCGAGCCGTTTCTGCCCGTGCTGACCCCCGAAGGCGCGCGGCATCCGATCTTCGCCAACATCGCTCAATTCTTTCCTTCCCGCGGCGGCGGGCCGACCGCGCCCGGCCTGACGCCGTTGGCCGGCTGCACCAAGGTCGGGCGGGCCAAGGCGGCGGCCTCCGTGTTGGCGACGCTCGCGGACGGACCCAGCTCGATGCCCGTGCTGGCCGTGCAGCCGCTGGACCGCGGGCGGACGGCCGTCTTCGCCGGCGATACGACGCGCAATTGGCAGCAAGTCAGCCGATCGCTCGGCCGCGAGTCGCCTTTTCTGCGATTCTGGGGCCAGATGGTCCGCTGGCTGGCCGGACGCAGCGAAGAAGTATCGAACACGGCCGGCGTGGTCGCCGACACGGATAAAGCGCAATACGATCCCGACCAGCCGGTGATTATCTCGGCCGTCGTTCGCGACCGCCAAGGGCAAGCGACCGGGAACGCCCGAGTTTCGGCCGACTTGAAGGACGCCGCCGGACGAAGCGAGCGGATCGAACTGGCGCCGGTCCCCGGACCGGGCGGACATTATCGCGGCACGTTCACCCCGCCCGCCCCGGGGCGATACGAGGTCCGAGTCGCGGCGGAACTGGACGGGCTGTCGCTGTCCGCCGCCACGGTTCCCATCGAGGTCGGCAGCTTGAACCTCGAATATGAAAAACTCGATCCGGACGAAAAGACGCTCATGGACGTCGCCGCCGCGTCGGGCGGAAGATACGTCCATCTCTCCACGGCCGATCACTTTGTCGAACGATTGCAACGCGAACAGCGAAAAAAGACGGTCTACGTCGAGCGGCGCCTTTATTGGCCGCCGGGCGCATGGACGCTGTTGGTCGCCGCGCTGACCGCGGAATGGATTCTGCGGCGGAGGAACCAGTTGCGGTAATACGTTTAACGGCCGTCGGCAAGGCGGCCTGCGGCGATAATATCGGCCGTCGTGCCGTCGGCCGCTAAACGCACGCATCATCGCCACGCTTGGCGCATAGAACCTTTCCGCATACCATGATCCTCATGGAGATCATTGTTTCGTTTATCATTGGCGTTTTATTAGGCGGGGGCGCCGTCTGGCTGCTATTGAAACAGCTCCTGGCCGCCGAAAAAGAACAAGCTCGCGAAAAGCTGGTCCTCTTGGAGGAAGCCAAGGAGAAACTGTCCGATGCTTTCAAGGCCCTGGCGTCAGAAGTGCTGAAGAGCAGCAACACGTCGTTTCTGGAATTGGCCAAGACCCAGTTGGAGAAGTATCAGGAATCGGCCAAGGGAGACCTGGAAAAGCGGCAGACCGCCATCGACGAACTGGTCAAGCCGGTCAAGGAATCGCTCGGCAAGGTGGACGCCAAACTGACCGAGATCGAAAAGAGCCGCATCGAGGCCTACAGCGGTCTGACCGAGCAGGTCAAGTCGCTCTGGGAAACGCAAAAGGAGCTGCGCGGCGAAACGGCTAATCTGGTTAAAGCGTTGCGGCGTCCCCAGGTCCGCGGCCGCTGGGGCGAGCTTCAATTGCAGCGGGTCGTCGAGATGGCCGGCATGTTGGAACACTGCGATTTCGTCCAACAGCAAAACATCAATACGGAGTCGGGGCGGCTGCGGCCCGATCTGGTCGTTCACCTTCCCGGCGGGCGCGCGATAGCAGTCGACTCGAAGGCCCCGTTGGAGGCGTATTTGGAGGCGATCGAGGCTCCGGACGACGAAACCCGCGACGCCAAGCTCCGCGAGCATGCCCGGCAGGTCCGCAACCACGTCGCGGCCTTGGGCAAAAAATCCTACGGAGAGAATCTCGCCGGCTCCTTGGACATTGTGGTCTTGTTCCTGCCCGGCGAGAGTTTTTATCGCGCCGCTATGGAAAACGATCCCGACCTGTTGGAAGAAGCAGCCAAGCTGAACGTATTGATAGCGTCCCCCTTTACGCTGATTGGTCTTTTGCGGGCTTTCGCCCACGGATGGCGCGAGGAGAAATTGGCCGAAAACGCCAAAAAAATCAGCGAATTGGGACAAGAACTTTATAAACGCTTGACCACGTTGGGCGGCAATTTCCGCGCCGTCGGCGAGGCGCTGGCCCGGAGCATCGAACACTACAACAAAGCGGTCGGCTCGCTGGAAAGCAGGGTGTTGCCCGCCGCCCGGCGGTTCAAGGAACTCGGCGGCGGCGGAGACGAGATCGCCGAACTGCGGCAGTTGGAAAACGCGCCGCGGATGTTGCAGGCCCCGGAACTCGTTGAAAACGACGAAAATACTCAACCGTAAAACGGAATCTATTCCGTTCCGTATTATGGATTAAACGGAATGAATTCCGTTTTACATAACCGCCCGAAGCTGCTCGATCATCTCGCGGGTGGCGGCCTCGACAGCCTCTTGCCAGCGAGCCGAACCGAAACGCTCCGCGTAGGGCTTGGCGGCGTGGGCAAAGATGATTCCCCGCGAATTGTTGACCACCGCGCCGCGGCCCTGGGAGTCGAAAGCGGCGGCCACGTCCCGGGCGGTTCCGCCCTGGCTGCCGAAGCCCGGCACGAGAAACGTCGTGTGCGGCATCGCCGCCCGCAACTCGGCGAGTTGTTCCGGATAAGTGGCGCCGACCACTGCTCCGACCGCGCCGTAGCCGCATTGCGAAATGGTCTCGACGGCCTGCCGCTCGACGTACTCGGCCACGTGGCGGTAGAGCGGCTTTCCATCGGCCACGAGGTCTTGCAACATCTTGCCGCCGGGATTCGACGTTTTCACGAGAACGAAAATCCCGGCGCCGCGCTCGACGGCCACGTCGATGAACGGCCGCAGGCTGTCGTCGCCCAAATACGGGCTGACCGTCGCCGCGTCGGCGCCCCAGACGCTTTGGCCGCCGGCGCCTAACATTCCCCGGGCGTAGGCCGTGGCGGTCGAGCCGATGTCGTTCCGCTTGCCGTCGAGTACGACCAGCAAGCCTTTCGATTGAGCGTATCCGATCACCCCGGCCAACACGTTCATGCCGGCCGGTCCAAGTTGCTCGAAGAAGGCCGCTTGCGGCTTGACCGCCGGCACTAGCGGCGCCGCCACGTCGATCACTCCGCGACAGAAGCGGTCGTAGGCCGCCGCCTGCTCGGCCGGCGAGCTTCCTTGCGGGCGAAGTCCCTCGGGCAGGCTTTCCACTCTGGGGTCGAGGCCCACCAGGACCGGACTGCGGAGGCGTTTAATTGCGGCGTATAGTCGGTCGGCGAATGATTGCACGAACACATTCCCTAATTCAGATTGGAAAATGTTGTCGTCGTTATTGTGTCGGAAAAAAGAGGGTTTGGCGAGTCCCCCCCTATAATGGCCGAGAAGGCATTGCGGAGATCGGTCAGATGTGTAATACTCAAAGATTAGATTGCGTATTATCCGCTCGGGGCGTGGCGCAGTCTGGCTAGCGCGTCTGAATGGGGTTCAGAAGGTCGCAGGTTCGAATCCTGTCGCCCCGACTTGTAAAGCCCGACGTGACAAAGAGTTGCGTCGGGCTTTTCTTGTGGCTTATTGGCAGGGGGTCGTCAGGTCCCAAAAATCGTAACCGTTCACAGGGGACTGTCCCGATTTTCGCGGTTCACCGCGAAAATGGGACTGTCCCCCTCGGCGGTGAAGGGGACAGGCA